>JANNWW010000090.1:0-37100 GCA_031409255.1 Crocinitomicaceae bacterium | reverse complement strand
CGTACACGAAGCAGGATTAACAAACAAAGATTTGAATTTACTCTTGAAGTTAAACAAACAAAACAAACTTAAAATTCAGATATACGGAATGTTATATCCGGAAACCAAAAACATTGCATGGGCAAAAAAAAACAAGCACTTCGAGTACAAAAACGTGCGCATTCGTTCCTTTAAATTGATGGTAGATGGCGCTTTGGGTTCTCATGGCGCGTTTTTAAAAATGCCGTATTCAGACAAGCCAGAAAAAAGAGGAATTTTAACGATGGAATTAACTGAAATTGATCGTGTTATCAAATTAGCACGCTTAATTAATTACCAAGTTAATTTTCACGCAATTGGCGATTCTACAAATAGAATTGTATTGGAAAGAATTCAAAAAGTAGCGCAAACAAAGCCAGACCATCGTTGGCGAATTGAACATGCGCAAGTTGTTGACCCGAAAGATTTTGAATTATTTACCACCTCAGGAGCAATTCCCTCTGTTCAACCAGTTCATTTAACTACAGATTATTTGTGGGCAGAAAAAAGGTTAGGAAAAGAAAGATTAAAAGGAGCGTATGCTTATTCTTCTTTGTGGAACGCAACCCAAATGGTATTAATTGGTACAGATTTTCCTGTTGAACGAATTAATCCAATGGCAAATTTACGCGCTGCTACCGAACGAACGAACTCTGATGGTGAACCCGCAGGCGGATTTTGTGTTGCTGAAATGATTTCTAAAGAAGTTTTCCTCAAAGGAATGACAATTAATGCCGCAATTGGCTGTTTTTCTGAAAAAACCAAAGGATCGCTAGAATACGGAAAAGATGCAGATTTTGTTGTTTTTGATTCTCCATTTCGTGTACTTTCAAGTCAAGATGAGGTTTTTGCAAAAATGCTTTTCCAAAAAGGGAAAATGTGTTATTTGTATGAATAAAAAAGCAGACTAATTTTAACGTTTTTTGGAGAACAAATAGACTGTTCTACACGTTTATATTTTTACATTTATACAACTAAAAAAAAGTAAAATGGAAAAAGCAAAAATTTTCGAAGCTTACGCTTATTCGTATTGGTTGAACGGTAAAAATCCAGAATCTATTGGAGCTTTCTGCAAAGAATCAAAAATTAAACCAGAAGATTTTAGAACAAATTTTGAATCGTTCGATGAAATTCAGCTCGCTTTTCCTAAATTCGTTTTAGACCAAGCTGTTGAACGTTTAGCAGCAGACGAATCTTTCCCAGAATATTCTTCGCGCGAAAAAGCATTGGCTTTCTTTTTTACACTCGTTGAAGAATTCTCAAAATACAAATCTTATTTCAAACAAATTTCAAGCTCTCGCAATAGCATGGAGCAAATAAAGAATTGGCGACAGTTTAATTTAGCTTTTGTAGAAAATACGAATTATTTGCAAACTGACGATAAAATTAATTGGTTAAAAAATAAATTACCCAATAAATTAACCAAAGAAGCAAACGGACTTTTACTTGCTTGGAATTATGTCTTCCGCGTGTGGTTAGCAGATGAATCAGAAGACAACGCGAAAACAGATGCTGCAATTGAAAAAACAATTCATTTGTATTTCGATTTTGCCCATACAGATCATTTCGAAAAGATTATAGACTTCGGAAAATTTGTTGCCGGAACTAAAGTTCGCTGGTAATGGAAGAGAAACGCAAAGAATTCGAATCAATTCCTACTTCAAAAGTTCAACGCGCCATGAAAGTGTTGGGTGTAGGCGCAAAAGTAGGCGGAAATTATATGGCACATTATACCAAATCTATAGTTGGTGCCCAAGGAACGAAAGAAGATTTAAATCGAAAAAATGCTGAAGCCGTAATTGGCACTTTGGGTGAAATGAAAGGTACTGCTCTAAAAATGGCGCAAATGCTTTCCATGGACGAGTTCACTCTTCCCGAACAATACCAAAAAGCATTCTCTCAAGCACAGCACAATGCACCTCCGCTGTCGTTTCCATTGGTTCAGAAAACATTTCGTTCGCAATTCGGAAAAGATGCGAATGAGTTGTTCGACCAATTTTCAAAAAACGCAATTCATGCAGCAAGTATTGGTCAGGTTCACAGAGCTGAAAAAGATGGACTAAAATTGGCAGTTAAAGTTCAATATCCGGGTGTGGCAGATAGTATCGAAAGTGATATTCGACTAATGAAACCGATTGCTCAAAGAATAATGAACGTTGCGGCTAAAGAGATTGAATTTTATATTGAGGAAGTTCAAAAAACACTTGTGGAAGAAACAGATTATTTACACGAATTAAAAATGGGCGAATTGTTGTATGAAAAATGTGCACCAGTTCCCAATTTAATTATTCCAAAATATTATCCGGAATTAACTCGTTCGCGTATTCTTACAATGGAATATATTGAAGGGGAAACACTTTCAGAATGGCTAGCACTTAGCCCAAGCAAAGAGGCCCGACAAAAGGTAGCGCAAACAATTTGGGACACGTTCCTTTTTCAGATTCAAGAACTTAAAATGGTTCATGCAGATCCGCATCCGGGTAATTTCATTATTACTGAAAAGAACCAAGTTTGTTTAATCGACTTTGGATGTGTGAAAACTATTGAACAAGAATTTTTCGATAATTTTTTCCCGCTGCTGAAATTAGAAGTCTTGAATAATAAAGAGTTATTTCTTGATAAGTTGTATTTATTGAATTATTTGACTGAAAAAGATACTCCAGAAGAAATTGCTTATTTATACGACACACTCAAACAATCTATGCAGTTAATTGCAGAACCTTTTCAACACGATGAATTTAACTTTGCAAGTTCAGATTATATCAAAGGTTTATACGGACAAGGTGAAGAATTGGCGAAAGAAATGCGTAAACGACAAATTAATAGTGCACGCGGACCAAGAGAAGGAATCTATTTGTTGCGAACGTTTTACGGATTGTATATGATTTTAGCGAAATTGGGTGAAACCGTCAAGTTGAACTATTCAATCGTTTAACAAAAAAAAAAGGCACTTCAAGAAGCGCCTTTTACAAACCAAAAACCAAAGTCAAACAAAAACAAAATCAACCAAATGGGTAAGTTGCTTTTGCTTGCTTTTTGAAAACTAAATTCCCACACTACAAATTTACATTGTTTGTATGCATTTTTTTGTGTAAAAAAACATTCTTAGGTTTTCAATGAATATTTCTTAGCTTTAGATTATTTTATTTTTTTTAATTTAATCGAAATTTAAAACTTACTATGGAAATTAAACGACTTTTCGATATTCCTTACTTCCAAAAAGAGAATTTTTTGAAAGAAAAAATGTTCAGTTGGAAACAAAACGAACAATGGATTTCAGTAAATACTTCTCAGTTCATTGATCGAGTTAATGAATTGTCGCGCGCGCTCATTCACCTTGGTGTATCGAAAGGCGAAAACGTAGCGTTGGTTTCTCCAAACCGCATGGAATGGAACTTAGTAGATATTGCGGTGCAACAAACTGGAGCAATTCTGGTTCCAATTTACCCAAATATTTCTGCTAAAGATTACGTTCATATTTTTAATGATGCGAAAATTCGCTATGCTTTTGTAGGAACAGATGAATTATTCACAAATATTTCTGCAATTAAAGATCAAATAGTATCCTTAATGGAAATCTATCATTTAGATAATTCGGATCAATTCGCATCTTATCATTCCATTCTTCCAGGTGCTGAAACTGTTTCTATGTCTAGTTTAGATGAAATCAAAACAGCCATTAAAAACGAAGATTTAGCTACAATTATTTACACTTCTGGAACAACCGGAAGTCCGAAAGGAGTAATGCTTTCACACGCTAATTTATTGTCGAATGTATTAACCTGTAGAAACATTATTCCGGCCGATGTAAATTCTCGGGTATTAACTTTCCTTCCATCTTGTCATGTTTACGAGCGCATGCTGCAATATCTCTACATGTATTGTGGTGCTGAAATTTATTTTGCTGAATCGATGGATACCATCGGTGAGAACATAAAAGAAGTGAAACCACATGTTTTTACAGCTGTTCCTCGTTTAATGGAAAAGGTTTACGATAAAATTATGATCAAGGGTTCTGCCTTAACTGGAATTAAAAAACGCTTGTTCTTTTGGGCAGTTGAATTGGCCGAATCTTATTCGCCAGATCAAAGCAAGAATTCTGCATTCTATATGCTGAAATTGAAAATTGCGCGTAAATTAATTTTCTCAAAATGGCAGGAAGCACTTGGCGGAAACATACATGCAATTGCTTCAGGATCAGCAGCACTACAACCCAAAATTGCACAAGTTTTTTTAGCAGCAGGAATTCCGGTTTTGGAAGGATATGGTTTAACAGAAACTTCGCCTGTTATTTCTGTTAATTGTCTCAAAAAAGGCATTCGAGTTGGAACAGTTGGGCCGCTAATTGAAGGTGTTCAAGTGAAAATTGCTGACGACGGCGAGATTTTAGTGAAAGGTCCGAATGTAATGATGGGTTATTACAACTTGCCTGACAAAACTGCTGAAGTAATGGATGCGGATGGTTGGTTTCACACCGGAGACATTGGAACTTTTCAGGAAGAAATATTCTTAAAAATTACCGATCGTAAAAAAGAAATATTCAAAACTTCAGGTGGGAAATATATTGTTCCTCAAGCAATGGAAAATGTTTTCAAAGAATCACGTTTCATAGAGCAAATAATGGTTCTTGGTGAAGGGAAGAATTTTCCATCTGCACTTGTTTATCCTTCTTATTCTTTCCTGAAAGACTGGGCAAAAATCAAGAAAATTAATACCGAAGGTCTATCTAACGATGAAGTATCGAAATTGCCAGAAATAATTAAGCGAATGAACGAAGAAGTGGATGCAATTAATTTGAAATTCGGTAATTGGGAACGCATCAAAAAAATTCACTTACTAACAAAAGAAATGACTGTTGAAGGAGGTGAACTAACACCCACATTAAAGTTTAAACGAAAAATTATCTTAGAAAAATATGCTGAAATTGTAAACGGATTCTACGATTAACAAAACAAAAGAAAAAAAACGAAGTTAATTTAGCTTCGTTTTTTTTTGTAAGTAGTTTTTTTTTCAAATCGCATCTTTCGTTTGTTCCATCATTTGCGCTAAAAAGTCGCGTGCGCGAAACAATTGTGCTTTCACGGTTCCGAGTGGTAAATCTAGTTCTTCAGCAATTTCCTCGTAACTCAATTCTTCAAAATACCTTTTTTCTACCAATTCCCGGTAACGGGGTTTTAATTGACTCACCAAGGCGCGCATGTGCTTCACCTTTTGGTTGTAAATAATTGTCTCTTCGGGGTCTAAGGTGTTTGATTTAGCATCGTAGCGAACAGATTCTCCATTTTCGGTAGTTATTCCGGTGTCCATTGAAGTTAGTTTCACACGTTTCTTTCGCATGAAATCGATGCAATTATTTGAAGCTATTTTAAACAACCAAGTACTAAAAGCAAAACTTGGCGAATATTGTTCCAAGCGACTGAAAGCTTTTCCAAATGCTTCAATCGTTAAATCATCTGCATCGTCGTTGTTGCGAACCATTCGCATCATTGTGAAATAAACAGATTCGCGGTAACGGTCCATTAGTTTAGCAAATGCAGCCTGATCTCCTTTTTTTGCGCGTTCAACTAGTTGTAAATCAATTTTCGCTTTATCAGATAAATGTTCATTCATTACTTCCATGTGGAACGCTTTTTTTGCATGATTGAATAATAGAAGAAAGGCAAGCAAATTATATATAACAATTCTAAAAAAGGAAGTAAACCAATGAATCCTTTGGCGTTCAATCTAGCGAAACATTTTCCCAAAAACCACCATTTTATCATAAGTAAAAACCCCATTCCAGCCGCTAGATGCAGTCGCCATTCGTCTTCACACAACAAAGTAACAAAAGAAACTAAGAGCATTAACAAGTTAAGCGGATAGATTCCTAACATCACTTTCTTAATAAATGAATATTTAGGTGATGTAGTGTAATGGCGAGACTTTTGAGTAATAAAGTCTTCCCAGGTTTGCTTTGCCTCGGTTTGAACAAAGCTTTTGGGGTCTAATTGAATGGTATAATTGTTCTTTTTTGCTGCTTCTTGAACAAATAAATCATCGTCGCCGGAAGGAATAGCGTAATGCGATTTAAACCCATCTACCGAATTAAACAACTCTTTCGTATACGCTAAATTTCTTCCAACACCCATATATGGAAGTCGATTAATTGCCATGGAAAAATAATTCACAGCAATCATTGTTGTGTCGAAACGAATAACTTTGTTTAAAAATCCTTTTTGTTTTTTATACGGACTGAAACCTAAAACCAATTGTTTCTTTTCAGAAAATTGAGATAACATACTCTCAATCCAGTGATCTGAATCAGGAATACAATCTGCATCAGTTAGTAACAAATGAGCGTATTGCGCTTTTTTAATTCCCAATGTTAGCGGCAATTTTTTACTCGGTCTCAAATGCTTGCTACGTTCCATTTCAACAATCACCAAATGCTTACAGTCGCGTTGCATGGCGTAAAGTAAATGCTTCGAATCGTCCATGCTTTGGTTGTTTACAACAATCACTTCAAAAGGTGCAGGATATTTTTGTAATAAAATTTTAGGTAAATTTTCATACAAATTTTCTGCTTCATTTCTTGCACAAATTACTATTGAAACCGGAGGGAATTGTCCTGAACCAACATTGAGTTTTCGAAATGCCAAGCGCCCGAAAAACAAGCACACATAAATCAGTTGAAAAAATAAGAGTCCAAAAAAGGTCCAAAAAAGGACAAACTGGTACATATTTTCTGTTGTAGGAATAAATTTCATCTTTTTTTCTTCGTTACTGCAAAGATGGGGCGCTTTGTGAAATCCAATTATCTTTGTGCAACTATTTTATTAACAGAATTATGCACTTTGAGTTAAAACATACAGATTCTCAGTCGAAAGCACGAGCTGGATTGTTCCACACAGATCACGGAACAATTGAAACTCCTATTTTTATGCCTGTTGGAACACAAGGTTCAGTGAAAGGTGTGCATCAGTGGGAATTGAGAGAGGAAATTGAGGCGCAAATAATTTTAGGAAATACGTTTCACTTGTATTTACGGCCTGGTTTAGAGGTAATTGAAAAAGCAGGCGGATTGCACCAGTTTATTGGTTGGGAACGACCAATGCTAACCGATTCGGGCGGTTATCAAGTTTATTCATTAGCAACATCTCGAAAAATAACGGAAGAAGGAGTTAAATTTCAATCGCACCACGATGGAAGTTATCATTTTTTTTCACCAGAGCGAGCAATTGATATTCAACGCGTAATAGGAGCTGATATTATTATGGCTTTTGATGAATGTACACCTTATCCGTGTGAATTCGAATACGCAAAACGAAGCATGCACATGACACACCGTTGGTTAAAACGCTGTATTGCCCAAATGGATAATACGCAACCTTTGTATGCGCACAATCAGGCGTTTTTCCCAATTGTTCAAGGAAGTGTTTATCCCGATTTACGAAAAGAATCTGCTGAATTTATTGCTGAACAAGGTGCAGTTGGAAATGCAATTGGCGGACTTTCAGTTGGCGAACCAGACGAAGATTTGTATTCTATGACCGATTTAGTTTGTAGTATACTTCCAGCAGACAAACCGCGTTATTTGATGGGAGTTGGAACGCCAATTAATTTATTGGAAAGTATAGCTCTTGGTGTAGACATGTTCGATTGCGTAATGCCTTCGCGTAATGCACGCCATGGATTGTTATTCACTTCTGAAGGAACAATCAATATAAAAAATAAAAAATGGACACTCGATTTTTCTCCTTTAGATGATAACGGAACTTCTTATGTTGACAAAGTTTATACAAAAGCTTATCTTCATCATTTAATTAAAGCGAAAGAATATTTAGCAATACAAATTGCAACAGTTCATAATTTAGCTTTCTATTTAGCGTTAATGAAAGAAGCACGCGTTCGAATTCTTGATGGAACTTTTCGTTCGTGGAAAGATGAACAAGTAAAGAAATTAGGTCGAAGATTGTAAAAAATAAATAAATGCTCAAAATACTCGACAAATATATCATCCGTAAGTTCTTGTCAACCTTCTTCTTTATGTTGGGGGTAATCATGCTTTTAGCGATGGTTTTCGATATTTCAGAGCGAATGAGCGAATTTATTCAGAATAAAGCCACAGTTTATCAAATTTTGGTTGGATATTACCTCAATTTCATTGTTTATTATGGAAATACGTTTTCTCCATTAATTGTTTTTATTTCAGTGATTTGGTTCACAGCTAAATTGGCGCAAGACACTGAAATCATACCGATGTTGAACAGCGGCCGACCGTTTATTCGGTTTTTACGTCCTTATTTCATTGGAGCAACAATTCTAATGCTTTTTTCACTTATTCTCAATCATTTCATTTTACCGAATTCGAACCGCGAACGCCTAGATTTTGAAGAACGTTATTACCGAATTGGGTTGGTGGTAGATAATTACCAAGCCGAATACCCGAATCGTGAATTTGTTCATTACGATCAATTCATTGCAGATGGCAACCTCTTTTCGAATTTTGAAATACTTAAATTCAATAAAAACGACGAATTGATTGCTTATTTAAAAGCACGAAATGCGGTTGTTGATTCTGTAACTGGAAAATGGCATTTAATGGATTATTTTGAACGCAAAGTGACACCTCCAAAGTCTGCTAAAAATGCAATTGGCGAAATGGAACTTGAGTTCAAAGACGATGTAATTCACGAAGGCAGAACCTTAGATACCAATTTTCAGTTTACATTAAAAGACATGGCTGCTCGCGACAATATTGCCGAAGCAATGAATTACTATGAGTTAACTGCATTTATTAGTCGTGAAAAAGCAAAAGGAAACCCAAGTGTTCCAAACTTTGAAATTGAATTGTATCAGCGAACAAGTTTTCCCTTTGCAACTTATGTCTTAACATTAATTGCCGTTTCTGTTTCGAGTAGAAAAAAACGAGGTGGAATAGGAGTAAACCTTGCAATTGGTTTCATCTTCGTTTTTATTTATATTTTCGCAATGAAAGTAACAACCGTTGCTGCAATTAAGGTAGGTTTTCCTCCCATGACAGCAGTTTGGATTCCGAATGTGATTTTCGGCTTATTTGGATACGTTTTATATCGATATGCGCCAAAATAAAATGAAAATGCTCTTTCTGCTTTTCTGTTCAATTTTTCACTTCAAGTTTTCAGCCCAAATTGTTAACATTGAAAACAGAAGAATTTACGAAGATACATCTGGCTGGTCGGGTAGTTTGGATGGTGGCTTTTCAGCGCAGCAAAACACCAAGTTATTCTATTCTCTCAATTTCAGACCTAGAGCTCAATTTAAAAACCACAAAAATCACTTTCTGGCACTCGGAGATTTGAATTATACTGCAGCAGACGGTCAAACATTTGCCAATTCTGGAATGGTTCACCTACGTTACGCGAGAAGAATAAAAGAAAGCACTTGGAAATGGGAAAATTATGCCCAAGTTCAATATAACCAATTGTTAGATCAAAAAGTTAGAAGTTTGGCAGGTTCCGGTTTGCGTTGGAAATTCATCGATAAAAACAATGTGCGTGGCTTTTTCGGAACTTCACTATTTTATGAATACGAAGAATTACGAGTAGAAAAAACTTTCAGCAACGACGTGCGCTGGAGCAATTACCTTTCGTGGTTTTTACCGTACAAAAAAAATCTAAATTTCACAGGAACAACTTATTATCAGCCACTCATTACTAATTTATCCGACTTTCGTTTTTCGGGAAACTATGGCTTATCAGTTGTTGTTTCAAAGCATTTTGATTTACGTTTCGATTGGTCAATTTTCTATGACAGTAAGCCTCCAGTGAATGTTCCGAATCTAGTTTTCAGCACTTCGGCTGGTTTTCGAGTGAAGTTGGGGGAGTGAAATAAGAAGGGAAATAGTATTTACTTTTAAACTCAAGCACGTTTTAAATCAAGAAAAGGCTAGAACTCATCCAAATTCTTTGTGTCACGCAATTTTCCATTTTCACTATCTTCTTTCTGTAAAAGTTTTCCAACTAATGCTAAAGCTATTGTTAAAATTAGTAAGAAACCAATAAGAATCATGATTGTTTCACGTTGCATTTCAGCTTTCACTAAAAGAATTATAGAAATGAAACTTCCAACAAAAGCACTTGCACCATAAATGGAAGCGAAATATTTAGGGCGTGTGTTGCGGTAAATGAGCGTAAAAATTGACGGTAGAAAAAGTGTTTCAGCAATTCCAAAAGTAAGGTAGCCAACAATAAGTATCTCGTTGCTCGTATGAGAAAAACGGAATGCAATAACGAGTGAAATCAAACAAAGAATTGAAGCAATCACGAGTTTGAACGAACTGTGTAATTTTACGAAGTAAAACAAGACAACAATTGGTAAGCCAACAACAAGAGCTTCACTCTTTAGAATCAAATCGAAAAAAGTATCGATTTTGGGGTCAAAGCGAACTCCAAATCCGCCGATTGAAATTATAATTGAATACAGTAAAACAAATGCAATGGGTGCTAAAATTAAACCCATGAGAGATAAAGCTCGCATTTTTTGGTGTTTTACAACAGATTCCGTCTTTTCATCAAAGCGTTCATTTCGAACAAAACACAATAGAATTGAACTCACAATTAAAAGTGCGAATACAACATAAAATACAAAATGAATTAATTCAATGAACGCTTCGCCATTTGTGCTTGGTAAATTGTAGTTCGAATTTATACTCTCTGAAGTAAAATCAACAGTAGATTCGGGGTTTGCATTTTGAACTTGAAAAAACACATAACTCGCAATTACAACAGCAACAACCATTAAATACGAACTAATGAAAAAAAGGCGTTCCGTATTTCGCGGATTCTGAAAATTTATTCGTGCAAAATGGGCATTCAAATTTGGATCGAAAAAACCTGTTGCAACAACATATAAGAATAAACCGAAATCAATAGTTCCCTCATTTTTAGAAGTAAAACATAAAAATGCAAGTGCAAACAAAGCCAAGCTTCCAACCAGTAACCATTTCGAACTTGTTAAAAAATCGCCAATTACTCCGCCAATTACTTTAATGAAAGTAGTAAGAATTAAGACTTTCACGATGTATTTACTAATCTCATACGGTTCAAAGCTAAAAGCTTCGCTTCCCAAATAGACAGGTAATAAAGCAAGTACAAAAAAGGAGGCAACTTTTGAAACAAGTGCCGAAAAAGTTAAAATACTGTTGTTTATGAAAATATGTTGAATTGCTTTCACTTAAATAATTTGTGCGAAACTAATTTATTTATCCGAAACAAAGAGCAGTTTTTCAATATCAATTTTCATTCGTAGATTTCCGAAGACAACTGTTAAAAGTACACCCTTCATTTCTTCAACAATTCCTTTTTGCTTTGTGTCAATTAATTGGACTGCTGAACCGATTTTAATTTTATCTCGTTGGTAAATGTCTTTTTCTTGAACTTGCGTATTCTTCTTTTTGAGTGACGGATTTTGATGATTGCTTGCTTGAATGAGTTCTGATTTCTTCTTCGTTTCTTCTAGTTTTGATTTTTCAACAAGTAAATATTTTCGAACTTCTTCTAATAAACCTTGATTCGCATTTTTTTTCTTCGAAAGTGTCTGATAACGATCAATAAACTGCTTCATTTTCTTACCAGAATTCAAAAACAAGTTGTTTTTCTCTACCATTTCTTGCTGCGAACGCAAGCGGATGTCGAGTTTATCTTTTCGTTCTTCAAATTGCTGACGGGCATTTTCAGCGTGCTCTTGGGCTGAAATATGCTCGGTGTTTAAACGCTGAAGATAGGTTTTTTCTTTTTGCAATTCACTCAAAAGTCGGTCCATTTTCACTTTATTATCGTCTAATTTACCCTTCGCTTTTTCGATTAAATCTAAAGGAATTCCGTTCATTTGAGCAACTTCGAAGGTGAAAGAAGAGCCCGGTTGCCCCATCGAAAGTTTGTATAATGGTGCTAATGTTTCTGTATTAAACAACATGCAGCCATTTATTGCATTCGGCAAACGATCTGCGCGCAATTTGATGTTTGCATAATGCGTTGTAATAACTGCAAAAGGTTGTTTTTTATACAATTCTTCGAAGAAAACTTCTGCTAGTGCGCCACCTAAATCGGGGTCTGAACCCGTTCCGAATTCGTCTAATAAAAGTAAACTTCGTCTGTTGGCAACTTTCAAAAAGTAACGCATGCGTTTTAAGCGATACGAATAGGTGCTCAATTCATTTTCAATGGATTGATTGTCTCCAATATCAGTCAAAACCTGCTGAAAAAAGCACATTTTACTGTTTTCATGAACTGGAACTAACAAACCACTTTGCAGCATAAGTTGCAATAAACCAATTGTTTTTAAGGTAATTGATTTTCCGCCGGCATTCGGACCAGAAATAACCAACATGCGTTGTTTTGCATCCAAAATTAAACTTTGAGGCAAGGTTGATTTCTGATTTAATTTATTGTTTCTCCACAAAATAGGGTGGAAGGCATCTATTAATTCAATTCGTGTTTGGCGAACAATTCCAGGTAAACTGGCATTCAACTCAAGTGCCAGTTTTGTTTTCGCGTTAATAAAATCAAGCTCTGTTAAAACAAATTGATATCCTTCAATCAAAGGCAAATGATGCGCAATGTCTTTTGTTAATTGCTGGAGAATTCTGAAAATCTCTTTGCGTTCATCGTCTTGCAATAACTCCGATTCGTTGTTGAGATGAATGTTTATTTCTGGTTCAATAAATGTTAAAGAGCCAGTTTTGGATGATCCCACAACTGAACCGCCTATTTTGCGTTTGTGACTTGAAACAACTGTTAAAACTCGGCGTTCATTCACAAATGCTTCTTTCGTTTCACCTAAAAAACCTTCGCGAATATATTTCCGCATTTCTTTATCAAAGTTTTTATTGATTTGAATACGAATTTTACTGATTGCTTGTCGAATAGCTAAAAGTTCTACAGATGCATCGTCGCGAATTTGGCCTCTTCGATCAAACACCTTTTCTATTGCCTCAATTAGATCGCGGGTAAAATAGACGGAAGATAATAATTCAACCAAATGCGGATAATCTTGCGTCCGTTTGTCGAAAAAAACGATGATGTAATTTACTAAATCTGACGCTCGCGTAATACGCACAAAACCTTCTTGTTGTAAAACTGAATTTCTAACAGGAAGCAATTTTATTTCGCTCAATAATTCTTCAAAATCTAAAGCTGGAAATGATTCACCGCTCGTTCGAATGTTCTTGAATTCATTTGCACGTAAAAGTTCCTTTTCCACAAAAGTGAAATCGTTACTTGGCAGTAAGTTTTCTAAACGTTTGCGCGCCGTATCTTGAAATGCGTAAGCGGAAACCCAATTTCTGAGTTCTAAAAATTCTAAATCGCGAATTGTTTGTTGGTCAAATTCTTTCATTTATCGAACAAAAGTAAAGAAATGAATTCAGTTAAAAATAAAAAAAAAATGAATAAGTATAACAATTTTTGTAATTGAGTATTTCGGGGGAATTACAGGTAAAGTTCATTTTGATTTTTATAACAATTTAACAGACTTGCAAGGTTAGGTTTTTACTTGGAATCATGATTTGGAATAAAAACTTAATTTGGGTAAAACACCCTAAAGTTGGGTGATAATTAATTCTTCCAAAGAAATAGGTTTAAATTCATTTTTCAAGGTAGGTACAAATAAATAAATCCAAGAAATGATAGTGAAAAGAAGTTTTTTTTAATAAATGGCAATATGGAGACAACGTTCATTGAAAAAAGAGATACAGAAAATGAAGATAATTTGCACGTTTATTTGAGTCAACTAGATGCTTTACAAAGGTAACACTTTGTTGCTGTTAATATATTGGATTTGCTGGCAACTAAATTAAAATTGTAACATATTAGTTGTCTGAAAGTCAATTTACTAACATAAAGTAACATACTGTTTCATTCTAAATAAAACGAACTGATTGTACATTTGATTTTTAACCTTTTAAATTTAGGAATTATGAAAATCAAAAAATTAGTATTGCTTTGTGCAGTGTTTTATGCATTTCAAAGCTGTAAAAAAACTTCGAGTATTATTTCACAAAGCAAAGAAACATGTGAAGAATGTACGCAAGAAATGTATGTTTCACCCAATCATTCGAAAGGTGAGGTTAGAAAGATTTTGGTGAATGGAGAAGAACTTCAATATACTAGAATTGACGGACTAAATGTATTTGAAGGAGATATACTTTTATCAAACGAAGATTTAAAGTTAGATAAATCTGGAAACCAAACGAAAGGAACAATTACAACTTTATCAAACCGAATTTGGCCAAACAATACTGTTTACTACTCATTTGCAAATAACATACTTTCTAACCCAACAAAAAAGCAAAAGATATTAGCAGCGATAGCCCATTGGGCACTTGAGACCAATATTAATTTTGTTCCTGCTATTGCTTCTACTGCAAATCGAATTGTTTTTAGAGGAGGTAGTGGCTGCTCCTCACCTATTGGAATGAAAGGAGGTAATCAAAGAATCACTGTTGGTGGTTCTTGCTCAACAGGTAATATCATTCACGAAATTGGTCACGCTATTGGAATGTTCCATGAGCACACGAGAACAAATAGAGGTGAATTTGTGACAATTAATACAGGAAACATACAGCAAGGTAGAGCAGGGAATTTTGTTGTTTGTTCGAATTGTGGTCCAAATACCCCTGGAGCAATGGACTTCGGTTCGATAATGATGTATGATTCATTTGCATTTAGCTCTAATGGTTTACCGACAATAACTAGAATCGACGGAACAACGTTTACTGTTCAAAGAAATAATCTTTCTAATGGAGATCTAACTGCAGTAGCTTTGAGTTATCCTTGAAATTAACTTATTTATTAGACAGAGTTTGCTAAAACTTTTTGAAAAGCGGGATTTCCCTTTGGATTTCCCGTTTTATTCTAATTTGGTTTTTTCGAAAAATGAATTATAAAATTAAAAGTTCATTTTAATTTTTGCAGCCAAATTAAGACACTTTCAAAGGGATGTTTTTAATTAGTGTCAAGAGTTTAAATTCGATTTAAGATATAAAGTTTGATTTTCCCTCAACAAATATGCTTTTTTTTAAAAAAAAGTAACATTTTATGTTTTTTATCTTTTATTCCATCCATATTAAGAGAGTGGGAATTTGGTATTAAAAACTTTTTTTTATTTATACACAGAAACAAATAGCATAAGTTAAAAATAATTTGGGAAGACTAAATCTATATTTCACCGAGCTCATAAGTAATATTTTATTGTATTCATTTGGATTTCAGTAACATAAAGTAATATTCGATTTGATTCGAATTTACTAAGCTGAGTATAATTTAGGGTTTATTAAATTTTTAAAATCTAAACAAAGCTTACATAGAAACAAAAAATGGAGGTTTCATTTGGAAACCTCCATTTTTAGAAATATTAATTGTTTTTTTAAGGCACGTGGCCAATTGCAAAAAACATTTATTATCAATCTCACTAACTTTGTTAATTTATAAATAAATTCACGGAGTTATAATTGAACATTATGAAAAAAAAACTTGGCACTACACTTTCTTTTCTTTTACTTCTTTTCAATTTATGCGCCCAATCTGGAATCAAAGATTTAATTGATGAAGTGGAACAAATAACTCAAATTGAAGATCTAAACAACTTAGAATCAAAATACAAAAGTAAACCTGATTTAGAAAAAGAAGTCCAGCTGATACTAGATTTTAAAAGGAGTAAGTTCAGTGAAAATCCAGTCAAAGAATTGGAAATTTTATTTGAATTAACGAATAACTCGAATTCTTTTTCCAACTATACAAAAGCATGGTCAAATTATCATTTGTCAAATTTCTTGCTGCATCATAATATTAAACAAGAAGGCATCAAAAGGAACAAGTTAAGTTATTATTACGCTAAAAAGTCACATTTTACTCGAGTTGAAATTAATACGATTTCCATACTTGCAGGATATTATTACACTGAAAAAGAATTTCAAAAAGCGATTAATTACTACAACAAGTGTTCATTTACGGATAGAATTTCAAAAGCATCAAATTTCAATAATTTGGCTTTAAGTCACATGAACTTGAAAAATTATGATTTGTCCTTTTATTATTTCAATATAGGCCTTAGCACATTGCGAAATCCAAGAAATGAAAATGAAAAAGAAGTTTTATTTTTAATAAAAGGCAACATGGGGACCTTGTTTATTGAAAAAGGAGATACAAAAAATGCGGAAATTTATTTGAAAGAAGAGTATGATTATTATGAAAACAAAATGCTGTCAGAAAAAAAGCTTAAAAATAATCATCTGCGCGATTATCTATACAGTATTTCAGAACTAATAAAATTAAAGTCATTAAAAAATCAAAACTATAGCCAATTATTTGAGGAGATGTTGACTTACTTCTCAAAAATCCGAGATTTACAAATACGATTTGAAGTGATTGATAAATTGAATTCTAAATTATTAAAATATATCAGTCGGTCAGAAATAAATCGATTATATATTGTTCAAAACCATGTCCAAAAAAAATATATCAAATATGACAATAAGAGTAAAGATTTCATAATGAAATTATTGTATGAGGATAAATTGAAATCGCTCAAAAAAACTGCTAAATATGAGCACTATCAAAATTATTTAACAAAAAAAAATAATCAATTTAAATCCATTTTGATCCTAATTTTAATTGGTCTATTAATCTTAATTAGTACCTTATTTATTAAAATTCAAAGGCATCGAAAATTTCAAGAACAACATGATTTAATTGTTAATCTGCAAAAGGAAGAATTGTACGAAACAAATCAAAGGCTTTTACAAAACGAGATTAATAATCGCAAAGAACAATTACAAGAACTTTCAATTGGTTTGAAAATCAAGAAAGAGACAGAGGTAAATCTACTTTCGAAAATAAAAATCTTAAAAAAGAAACCAAATGCATCTATTGAAATGGTTATTAATGAAATCTATCTTGGAATTCAAAATTTGACAGAAATTGATAAAAAACTTTTTATTTCTCAAACGGAAAATTCGAATGATCTAATCGTTTTAAAAAACAGACTGAAGGAACTGCATTCAGATCTATCAAAAAATCAGCTTGAATTTTGTCATTTTTGTTTACTTGGTTTATCATCAAAAGAGATTGGTCATATTACTGGACAAACAGATGGAGCAGTTCGTGCATATAAAAGTAAAATAAAAGTAAAAATTGGATTAAAAAATGAAGACGATTTACAAGAATATTTAAATCAAGTTTGTTTTTTTATAAAGTAACACATTCTATTTTCTAATATTTTGATTTTAAAATATTTAAAAAAAATAAAGTCACAATTTAATAATCTATTTTATCTGTTTGGTCACATAAAGTAACACTTATTTCAGTGTCGGATTATTTGTTTTAGTCGTTGTTTGCATTATTAAATTAATGTGCTAATGAAAAAATTAATACTCTTTATTACGTTATTGTTTTCACAAAAGGTTCTATTTTCAGCTGTAACAGTAACTTCACCTACACTAAATATTAATACTTGTTATTTTGCAAGTAATTTTTACCACTTAAACACTATATCAATAGATGAGAATATAAATACCGATATTTCTATGCCGGTTGTGAATACTTTTTACACTTTAATTCTAAGTGCTCCAGCTAATTTTAATTTCCAGGTTGGATCAGCAACTGTGTCTTTTCAAGCAGGTGGTGATATAACCGAAGCGAATGTAGTTTCAGTAACATCCACTCAAATAACTGTTCGATATAGAAGTAGTCAGGCAAACAGAGCTAATAATGATGACAGGATAACCATAGCTGGTAGTATGGTTTGCGGAATCACAGGTGCGTCAACAGCTACAATTTTAAGAACAGCAGCAAGTCCAGGCACTGGAACAATCACAGGTATTACTAACAACGTTTCAGTTTTTGCCAACTTACAATCAACTATTATTCCTTGCAATTCTCCTGGAGGAGTATTAAATGGCTTGGAGACTTGGTCGAAAGCTTCTGACAATTTTTCTAATGATTTTGTTGATGGTAGGCAAACTATTCTAAATGGAATACCAGCTGTCCTAACCTCTCCTACTATGTATAATTACAATTGGTATGCTAATATGTCAGCACCAACTCCAGTTTTTGTTTCAGGTGGTGCAAACCCAAATAGACAGTTTGTGAAACATACTCCGAATCTATTAGTTAATAGTGGCTTCTTATTAAATGGAACAGGTTGGGATTACTATGGGAATTATACTGAAGCATACGCTTTTGAAACGAGTTATGGTGGACCAAGTGCGACGAATTTAGTAGCTGAAATTGATGCAGGAGCAGATGGAGTCTCAAATAACGGAGATGATATGCAGTTAAGTCGTTTAATCACAGGTTTAGTTATAGGAACTAATTATGAATTATGTTTTGATTTTAGTAGAAGAAATGTTGCGCCAAATCCGATGACAATAAATGTTGCTGTTGTAGGAGTTTCCCCAACAAATAATGTAACAGCAACAAATGTAGCATGGTTATGGCAAAATCAATGCATCACTTTTACTGCAACTGCAAGCGAACATATTATTCAGTTCATACCTGTTACTGGCGGAAGCGGTTCAGGAATGATAATCGATAATGTTACATTGATATCTTCGGAAGCAATGGACAATGTGGATTATTCTTCTTTGTTTTGGTCAGCAAACTTAACTGACTTAACTAGAGCAAGCACTCATATTGCAACATGTGGGGGAGTTACATCTTATCTACCTTCTCTTGGAACACTTCATGGTTCAGGAGGTGCTTTCGCAAGTATTCAGGAAGCACTTTATGAGCCCGATTTTGAATCAGTTAATGTTTGGAATAGAAACGGAACAGTTCTTCCATATAATTCTTTGCATACAAATACGAAACAAATTTTATCAGCTGTAACACCAACAAATCAAGTTACAAGTATTAATCGATTTTTTGGTGGACAAAATGATAATTTTGATGGTTCTTTTCTTGGTCATTCAAGAGATTGGCTTGGTTTCGCAGCAGAAGTTATCGGATACAAAAGTTCAGTTTCTTTAGTAGATCGAAGTAAAATTCATACTTATCTAGCTGTTAAATATGGAGTTACTTTATCTCAAAATTATATTGCTACAAATGGAGGAACAATTTATACTGTAATTGCGCCTTATACAAATAATATTATTGGAATTGGACGTGATGACATTGAAGAATTAAATCAAAAACAATCACATTACGACAATGATTTAGTTCGAATTTATAGAGGCACTGTGGCTGTTAATAATGCATCAAATACAAGTCTATTTACGAATGATATTTCCTATGTAGTGATAGGTGATAACAACGGAGCACATTGCTCGACAGCAGCAGCTAACATAGAAATACCTACTGGATTAACAAATTGTACGCTTTATTCAAGATTAGAAAAAGAATGGAAAGTTCAACGTACAAATATGGATCAAACTTTCAATATGGATGTAACATTAGCAGCATGTGCTTTTCCAGGGTTAGTTAATGTAAATGATTTACGTCTACTTGTTGATAATGATGGAAATTTCTCAAATGGTGGAACGCAATGCTATTACATTGGAGATGGAAGTGGAATAAATTTCACGTATACGAATCCAATGGTTTCAATTACGGGTATTTCTACAACACATATCCCAAACAACTCTGCTCGTTTTATTACAATTGCGTCAGTAAATGTTCTTACTCCTTTACCTGTTGAATTACTTAGTTTTAATGCTAAACTAGCAAGTGATAAAAGAACTATTGATGTTTATTGGAAAACCGAATATGAAATAAACACGGATTATTTTACTCTTCAAAAATTAATAAATAACGAATGGCTCGTACTTGAAATAGTGAATGCTACTGGAACTGTAACCAATGGTTCCAATTATGAAATTGTGGATGAATTTCCAATTTTTGGTGATAATATTTATCGCTTAATGATAGTTGACGAAGATGGAAACTTTAAATATTCAGATGCGCGAGTAGTTAGTTTAGATCCAAGTGAGAATTTCATTCAGGCATTTCCGAATCCAGCTTCTGCAAATATCAATTTAGTTCTAAAAAATATAGCAAAAAATGAAATACAAATATTTGATGCAACTGGAAGAACAATTGATTGTCCTTTTCTAATAAACAATGACGATAATTTGATAATTAGTACAGTTGATTTATCGTCTGGTATTTATACAATCAGAGTTATAGGTGAAAAAAACCTAAGTGTTAGAATTATGGTTCAAAACTGATTAATCAGGCTTTTTAAGCAACTCAATATACAAAATAAAACCCCAATTTTTATTTGACAATTAATAATTTGTAAATAAATTAAATTAAATAATAATGAAAAAAAAGTTAGCATTTTTGTTTTTGTCAACAAGTATGACAATTACAGCACAAATTCCAGATTCAGGTTATGCATCTGATTTCAATGTAACCGCATATCAACCATGGCTATCAAATGCAGGATTCAATTCTGATGGAACTTTTTCCTTATATGAATATTTAGATAATGGTTATACAGTTTTTATTGAATTTTCAGCTACTTGGTGTGGTCCTTGTTGGTGGCAACATATTTATCCAGGGTATTTAGATTCATTATACATGCTTCATGGGCCTTTTGGTTTTCCAGGGGTTAGCCCTACTACAACAAATGATGTAATGATTTTTTGGATGGAAGGCGATCCATTAACACCAAATAGTGAACTTGTAGGATCACAAAATTGGATTGAACCAATACCAGGAAGACAAATACAGTACCCTATGTTTAACCCTGACTCAGCAACAACCGCTGCAATTATAGATGACTTTAATATTTTAGGTTTTTCTTATCAATCAATGGTTTGTCCAGATAGATACGTAACTGATCAAATTGCTTTAGGATATGGTACCGATTCAATTTACAGCGGAATTTTTCAATGTAACCCCTACTTAAGTTTTATTGAAAATAAATTTTCGGATTTTTCAATTGAAGCCTTTCCAAATCCAACATCTGAAAATATTACGATTGAATCTAAAAATATAGCAAAAAAAGAAATACAAATATTTGATGCAACTGGAAGAACAATTGATTGTCCTCTTCTAATAAACAATGACGATAATGTGATAATTAGTACAGTTGATTTATCGTCTGGTATTTATACAATCAGAGTTATCGGTGAAAAAAACCTAAGTGTTAGAATTATGGTTCAAAACTGATTAATCAGGCTTTTTAAGCAACTCAATATACAAAATAAAACCCCAATTTTTATTTGACAATTAATAATTTGTAAATAAATTAAATTAAATAACAATGAAAAAAAAGTTAGCATTTTTGTTTTTGTCAACAAGTATGACAATTACAGCACAAATTCCAGATTCAGGTTATGCATCTGATTTCAATGTAACCGCATATCAACCTTGGTTGTCAAGTACAGGTTTGAATAACAATGGAACGTATTCTTTGTATGAATATTTAGATTTGGGTTACACTGTATTTATAGATTTTTCTGCTACTTGGTGTGGTCCTTGTTGGGGAGTTCATATTTCAGGAACTTTAGATGAATTATACAATGAGCATGGTCCAGCAGGTTTTCCAGGAGTAAGTGCTTCTACCACGAATGATGTAATGGTTTTTTGGATGGAAGGAGATCCTGCTACTCTAGATTCTGAAATGGAAAACCCACTAAATTGGATTGAACCTACTCCAGGACATCAAATTCAATTTCCAATGTTCAATCCTGATTATGCAACAACTTCATTTATAGTTGATGATTTCAATATTGTAGGATTTCCCTATGTAGTGGTTGTTAAACCAGATAGATCTGTTGTTAATGCGGATGGAATTGCGTGGGGAGCGGATTCTGCTTATACGAATATTTTCAATCCAAGTTTATCAATCACAGACATACAAAGTATTAAGGACGATGTAAGTGTTTATCCAAATCCAGCAACGTCAATTGTTAACATTAGTTCTAACAACATTTTCAAAAGTAAAATTCAACTTTTCGATGCTTCTGGAAGAGGAATCAACTGCTCTTATGTGATTCTCAATGATGATAACATTAGTTTAAATACCGAGGTGTTATCGAATGGAATTTACACCCTTAATGTGGTAGATGAAACTATTCAAAACGTTAAAATAATTATTCAAAAGTAATATTTCAAGAATAGCAGATTTAGAAATAAAGCTGTGTTCTTCAACAGTGAAAATTAAAATAAACAATAAAAAAATGAAAAATTTTAATCAATTTGCAAAATTTATTTTTACTCAAGCTTTATTGGCTGTCATAGGAATCAATTGCTTTTCTCAAAACTATGAAATTGACCCTAGTTTTAATGTTGGAACTGGCTTTAGTTCTGACGCAGATAGTGCCGCTTACGGAATAGAAATACAAGCTGACAACAAAATTTTAGTACTTGGTAACTTTCACTCTTTCGATGGAACTCCTATGAATAAATTAGTGCGCTTAAATTCAGATGGAAGTATTGATCCTACTTTTATAATAGGAACAGGGTTTGTTGATTATGGACCAGTTGTGATGAAAGTTCAGACAGATGGAAAAATAATTGTTGCTGGATACTTTGATGAGTATAATAATGTATTAGCAAAAGGCATTGTTAGACTTCATCCAAATGGTGCCCTTGACACTACTTTTAATTACAATGGATTTGGTTTTAATTATTCTCAAGTAGAGAAAATTATCCTGCATGACGACGGAAAAATTGTTGTTATCGGAGTGTTTAATGGATACAATGGGAGCATTGCACGAAAAATTGTGCGTTTAAACAGCGATGGAAGTATTGATACTAGTTTCGATTCAAATTTAGGATTTTGTGATAACAGTGTTTTATTCGATATAGATTTTCACACTAATAAATATGTTGTTTCTGGCTACTTAAACACATATAACGGTGATTCAATTTTCAACATAGTTCTTTTAAATTATGATGGGAGTATCGATGCGAGCTTTAACAGTGGTTTTTTAAGTCCTCAATACGTATATATGTCAAAATTCACAAGTGATGGCAAAATACTCATTGGAGGTGAGTTTGCGGAATATGGTGGACAAGCCTTAAACAGTTTTATTAGATTAAATCAGGATGGAACTGTTGATACAACCTTTGACGCTCAATGGTTGAATATCTCTGAAACTAGCAAAGTGTGGTTTGCCGAAGATGGAAAGTTGTGGGTATTGGCAAATTCTTCCTATTCAGGAAATACTAGATGGTTAAATCGAATAAACGAAGATGGTTCGCAAGATCCTAGTTTTGATCCAGACGCATATTTTGGTGAAGAGATTCCAATCGATATGAAATTTTTAACCGATGGAAAACTATTAATTTGTGGTAGGATATCAGCATTTAATGGCAGTACTATACATGGAATAGTTCGTCTACAAAACATTTTATCTGTGGATTCAAATCCCAATATAAATGAAAACCTTTCTATTTATCCGAATCCAGCAACAGCAAGTGTAAACGTAAATTCTAAAAACATTTCCAAAAGTGAAATTCAACTATTTGATGCTTTTGGAAGAAGAATGAATTGTTCAATTACAATAAATAATGTAGATAATATTAGTGTAAATACTGAAAGTCTTTCATCTGGCGTGTATACAGTTAGAATTATTGGTCAAAATACCCAAACTACTAGAATTATGATTCAATACTAATGAGTGAAATTCGATATAACTCATTGGAAAAAAACATTTTAGTTAACTCAATAATTGAAAATTCATTTAAAAATATAGTATGATTAAGATCAAAATTTTTCTCGTAATTGGCACATTTATTATGACAACTAATGCAATGTCGCAAACATTTTCATACGACTTTTCGAGTGGGTATGACAGTTGGTCAGGTGATTTTGCAGATTATCCTGAGACGGATTCTCTTTTCTATGAACTTGAATTTAATAGGACAACTTTACTAGTTCCTCTTAATACAAGTAAGTACGCTCTAAAGATAACAGGCAATAACCATAGCGATGATTTGTTTATGTTTATTAAGCGTAAAATAACAGGCTTGCTTCCTAATACAACTTATAAACTTAAAATAGAAGTCGAATTTGCTTCAAAAGCGGCAACAAATGCTGTTGGAGTTGGAGGCGCACCAGGCGAAGGAGTAGTAATGAAGGCTGGAGCATCTATTGTAGAACCTTTAAAAATAAATTCGGGTGGTTTCTATTTAATGAATATAGACAAAGGGAATCAAGGAATTGGAGGAGTAGCAATGGATACCATTGGTCATGTTGGTGTAAATGATACCACAACATTATTCACACTAATTAATAGAAGTAATAATGGTCATGTATTTACTATTACTTCTGACGCAAATGGAGAAGTTTGGGTATGTCTTGGAACAGATTCAGGTTTTGAAGCGACAACGACTCTTTTCTACAATCAGATTGATCTTGAGTTCACGGCTTTATTGGGCTTAGAAAATTTGAAACTTTCAAAAAATATCCAAATCCTGTAAAAGATGTTTTAATGATCGAAAATGAAAAAAATCAACAAATAAATAGGGTAACAATTTTTGACAATTTAGGTAAATTAGTTTTAAGTCATGAAAGTAATTCCTGTCAATTAGCCGTAGATGTTTCTTCACTTCCAAATGGTATTTATTTCATTGAAATAGCACATAAAGAAAGTCAAACAACTTATAAATTTATAAAACAATAGCCAGATGATTTACTGAATGAAGAGAATTAACCTCATTAATCCATCGTTAATACAAATTTAAATCTTGAAAACATGAAATTTAAACTTTTAACAACAGTACTTCTTCTAATTAACACTTGCTTAGTTTATTGTCAGGAGTTAAGAACGTTCTCTTCAATTCCAGGAAGAATACCTTCAACAAAATATTCATGTCGCGTTCGTGAAATTTGTGGCAATGAATGGCAAGAAGCATTTGTTATTCAAACAACTAGTCTTGTTTCACAAGAAGACACAAATGGGAATAATCTGAACGGCTATGTTGGTCACTTAAATGATTGGTCAGCTTCTTGGCTTGCTTTTGAATTTGGACAAACTGGAGTGGAAGTTGAAATTTCTAAAGTTGGTGGAACTGATATTACCAAAGCGATGGTTCGACCTGTTGGAGATGCTAGTTCAGCTGAAATCATTAATGGGAAAGCCTACATTAAATTCTCAAAACCAGGAAACGTAAACGTAGATATTGATGGTCAAATGGAAGATCAATATACTGGAATGGGTTATTCAGGACCTCCGATTCATACAATTAGTATTTTTGCAAACCCTCTTTTCAAAATTCCAGATTTAACTAATCCTAGAGTTTTGCATATTCAACCCTCTGAATCGATACCTACAGATGTAAGTTTATGGGATACCATCTATTTCGCTCCTGGAATTCATCATATTGGAACTCCTTATTTAATTAGTTCAAATAAAGTGCTTTACATTCCGGGTGATGCAATTGTACATGGAACGATTCACCCAATTGTTCAATGGACAACAACAGCTTGGTCAGTTTATGGATCTGGAGCACTAAGTGGAGAAGAAATCCCTCACCTACATGCGGTTGATGTGAATGTTACTGGCGATTCTTTTAACAAGCCATTTACGAAAGAATCGTCTAAAATTCATTTAGAGGGTTTTGTTGTTGTTGATCCTGCACACCACTCATTTACAGTATTTACAGCTACTCCTGATACCAACTATATGAATGTTTACAAAAATTTGAAAATATTAGGTTGGCGACTAAACAGTGATGGATTCAATGGATTTAGAAATTCTAAGATTTCAGATTGTTTTTTTAGATGCCAAGATGATGCGATGGCTTATGGAGGTGACAATGTAAAAATTGATAACATGACTTTATGGAATGATTTCAATGGATCTGCTCTTTGGACAACTAGAGGGGCAAATGACACAATCACGAGTTATTGTAAAAACCTCAAAGTAATTTATCATCGAGCTGGATGGCATTATTGGGGAGGTGGAAGAGTTATTAGTTTCCGTGATAATCATGCTGGATCTACAATGAAAAATGTATTGATTAAAAATGTACTGATTGAAGACCCTTTTCCAGCTTTTGCACCATTTTATTTTACAATGGAGAATCCTTCAAATACTACCACACCAAGTGTTTATGAAAACATTGTAATCGAAAACGTTAATCAAAAGTACCCTTTTGTCCCCAATGCATGGGGTGATAATGCTTTTGGACCTCCAAAAAATCGAATGACAGGTTCTGATTCTGCAGGGATGTTTAAAAATATTACATTCAAAAATTGCTTCTACAATGGCCATTGGTTAAGTAGTTTTTCTGATGGTGATTTCATAACGAATTCTTTTATTGATAGCATTGAGTTTAATTTATCGGATACGTTGCCTTTCCAATTTAATTTATTCGCATTGAATTCATCAACCAACTTGGTTAACTTAAATTGGGAAGTTTTGAATGACTACAACACTGATTATTTTATCGTCGAAAGAAGTAGTGATGGTGTAAACTTTGTAAACATTTCTCAAATAAATAGTTTGAGTCCTTCTTCGTCTAATTTATACAGTTATTCAGATTCAACATTGTTGACTGTCCCAGGGTTTTATCGAATTAAAAGAATCCATTTAAATGGTAATCAGACCATTTCAACTACAGAATATAACTGTGAATCTTTTCTTGATGATACAGGAATAGGTGAAAACAATTTTGAAAACCATACATTATATCCAAATCCATCTTCTAGTTATTTAACTGTAGAATTAAAAGATGGTTTTAAGATTTATAATTCTGTTGGTCAAGTTATTTTAGAATCAGATTTACCAACTAATGAAATAAACATATCTCACTTTGTAAACGGAGTTTATATTCTAAAAACTTCATCTAATTATTATCCTTTTGTTAAAAATTAAATTAATAAAAAAATGAAAACAACAATCATATCACTATTTTTTATGGGCATTTTTCTAAATGCCGATGGACAAAGTCTTATTCGTTTTTACGAAAAGGGAAAAGTGGGTTATAAAGCAGATTCTGCTTCAGTATCAGTTCCAGCAATTTATGATTCTGGAAGTGAATATTTTGAAGGTTACGCATTGGTAGTTCAAAAGGGCAAGTATGGTTTTTTGGACAGCCAAGGAAATCAATTGGGCATTCTAGAATACGAACATGCTGGAGTATTTAACAACGGCCTAGCTAAAGTGAAAAAAAATGGTAAATATGGCTGGATAAATACTGCAGGTCAAGTTGTAATTGATTTTCAATTTGATTACGTAACAGACTTTTCTGAAGGTGTTGCTGGAGTGAAAAATGGAACAAAATGGGCTGTAATTGATAAACAAGGAAAACTCCTATCCGGATTTGACTTCGATTATATACATCGAGCTTCAGAAAACTTAATATGCGTTCAAAAAGAAGGTAAGTGGGGCTACCTAGATTTGAAAGCCCAAGTTGCAATTAATTTTTCATATACGAGTGCTGAACCATTTAAAAATGGCATAGCACGTATTTCTATCGTAGAAAAAATGGAGATAGAATTTTGGAACATAAATACAAAAGGTAAGAAATTGGAACTTCTTAAATCTCATGAAGAGGAAGAACGGGAAAGAGAAGGTAAAAGAAAATAAACAGGTTTATTAATATAAAAATGACTACAACATTGAAGAAAATTGCACTGACAATAATAGGCATTTGCTTATATTCTTTTTATTTTTCACAAACTCCTGGTGAATGGACTTGGATGGCAGGAAGTAATTCTAATGGAGATCCAGTTTATGGAGTAAAAGGAGTCCCTGACCCAGCGAACACTCCCGGAGATGGTTATGAAGCTGCTAAATGGACAGATAATCAAGGTAATTTATGGCTTTATGGTGGGATTGATTTTATTAGCCTATTCCCTTCAAGTAAAAATCTTTGGAAATTTGATGTGTCTACAAATATGTGGACATGGATGCATGGCCCTGGAATTATGAGCCCTCCTTACCCCTCATTTGGACCACCAAATGTTTATTCCCCAGCGGTTTTACCAGGCCATGCTGGTTATGGAGAACATGCTGAATGGGTTGATACAAACGGTAATTTATGGTTGTTTTGTAGTTCACCTTCTATTACAGGGTTACAGGGATCAATGTGGAAATACGATATATCATTGAATCAATGGGCATTTGTACATGGCAACATTCCTCCTTATTCTGGAGTTATGGGTGTTCCTGATCCTATGAACAATACAAGTATTGGCGAATGTCCTATATCATGGGTAGGAGACGATGGGGGCTTGTGGATGTGGTGTGGACCTGAAGGGAAAGTTTGGAAATTTGATATTGCAAGTTCTATGTGGACATGGATGCATGGAACTACATCTCCAACAGATATAATAGGCACTGTTGGTCAGTACGAACCCACCAATAGTCCTGCTACTGGATCCTGTTATCAGAATTGGAAGTCAGATGATGGTACCTTCTATATATTTGGACCAATCTCACAAATTCCTAGCAACAATATTATGTGGCAATTCGATCCTCAAATCAATCAATGGCGCGTTGTACATGCTGGAAATTTAACAAATACAGCAGTATTTAGTAGCAGTGGTTTTAATAGTTTAAATTGTCCTTCAAGTACGCTAGAACAAAGGAGTTGCTGGAAAGACGAATGCAATCGCTTTTATGGAATTGATCAATACAATGGAGGTTACATATACTGTTTTGATCCAGCAATAAATCAATATGCCTTGGCAGAGGGAAGCCCTTCAGCAGCTGGAGTTTTTTTTTCTCCGAATTATGGAACACTGGGGGTATCTAGCCCTACCATATTTCCAGGATCTTTTGAATTCGAAGGATCAGCTTCATGGGTAGATAATTCCGGAAATTTCTGGAAGTTTGGATACAATTGGCGGGATAGTATTTCACTTGGTATTATATATAGTACTTCAGCACTTTGGCGCTATATTCCAGATTTAACAGTAACAGGAGGGATCTCTGCAGTTTTTAAAGCAAACCCTGAGCAAGGCTGTTTTCCACTAGAAGTAGATTTTCTGCCACAAGATACAAGTTCAACAATTACTTTTCAATGGAATTTTGGTGACCCCTCAACACTAAGCGATACAAGTTCAAGCCCCACTCCAGCCTACACCTATAATTCTCCAGGAGTTTATACTGTACAATTGATAATGAATGGAAATAGTTTTTGTAAAACTGGAACAGATACCACAGAAATAATCGTTACAGTTTTAGATACTCCAATCGCTAATTTAAGTGCTTCAACAATCAATGGTTGCAGTCCTTTGGATATTACATTTAAAAATTTAAGTAGCAATGCAACATCATACCAATGGGATTTAGGTGCTGGATTTATTGTGGTTGCAGACACCAGTTCACAATTTGGAACATATACAACACCAGACACCATTTATTTGATTGCAACAAATGGATTTTGTGACGATACAACAAGTATCAGTATTGATTGTGGAGTTTGTGGTTGTACGAATCCGCTTGCAATAAATTATAATCCCTTAGCAATAATCGATGATGGTTCTTGCATTATGCCAACTCCAATTATCGTTGCTCCAAATGTATTTACGCCAAATTCAGATGCTGAAAATAATACGTTCTTTATTAAAACTACTTTCGCTAAAAACACAGAATTAACGATTTTAAATCGATGGGGGACTGTTGTGTTTGAAGGCTCAGGTTTACAACCAGAATGGGATGGAAAAAATGCGGTAGAAGGCGTCTATTTCTACAAGTATAAAGTTACAGGAGTTTTAGATGACGTATATGAAGGACATGGATATGTTGAGATGGTAAAATAATTCAATAAAAATTAAAAAAAAATGACTACAACACTAAACAAAATCTTACTTACGATAATAGGTATTTGCTTAAATTCTTTTTATTTTTCACAAACTCCTGGTGAATGGACTTGGATGGCTGGAAGTAATTCTAATAATACAGCAGTTTATGGAATACAAGGGATTCCTGATTCCTCAAATACACCAGGGGGCATATATATGGGTGCAAAATGGACAGATAATCAAGGTAATCTTTGGTATTATGGAGGGATGGAGAATTCCCCTTTTTACTCACTTCATAATATGTGGAAATACGATGTCTCTACTAGCATGTGGACTTGGATGCATGGACCCGGAGTAGGAGGCCCTTTAAGTGGAGGTCCTATATATGGAGTTCCTAATGTATATTCACCTTTGGTTTTGCCTGGTAGAACTGGATATGCACAATTCGCTGAATGGGTTGATTCAAATGGTGATTTTTGGTTGTTTTGTGATGAACTTATGACTGGCTCCACTTGGAAGTATAATACAACATTGAATCAATGGGCATTTGTTCATGGAAACATACCTCTAAATTATGGAGTTTTAGGAGTTCCAGATCCTGCTAATAATCCTCGTATAGAAAATTGTCCGATTTCTTGGTATGGAGATGATGGAAGCTTATGGTTATTTGATGGTTTAGACGGTCGCGTTTCGAAATTTGATATTGTTTCTAATATGTGGACTAATATGCATGGAGGTATCCCACCTTTTAATGGAATTGTAGGTCAATACGATTCTTTAAATCGTCCTCCACAAAAATTCTTTGCGCAATGTTGGAAGTCGAATGATGGTACATTTTATCTTTTTGGTGGTGCAGATCAGGGGGGACAAAATCCACTAAATAGCATGTGGCAATACGATCCACAAATCAATCAATGGAGAGTTGTTCACCCAGGAACCATAAGTAATTCCCCTGTTTTTGGTGGAAGTTGTTCATTTGAAAGTTCAAATTGTCCATCGAATGCAGGAGGACAGCGATCATCATGGAAAGATGACTGCAATCGCTTTTATGGAATTGATCAATTCAGTGGAGGTTACATATATTGTTTTGATCCTGCAATTAATCAATATGCTTTGGTGGATGGTACTCCCTCCGCAGGAGGAGTCTATTTGGCTCCTAATAATGGAACTTTTGGGTTATCAAGTCCAAATGTTTTCCCAGGATCTGCTTTTGCTGAATATTCAACTTCATGGGTAGACAATAATGGTCACTTTTGGAAATTAGGAGCAGGAACTGTTGGACAAATTAACTCGCTATTTCGTTTTGTTCCAGATTTATCCTGTATTGTATCAATTTCGGCGAATTTCACTGCAAGTCCTCAGCAAGGATGCTTTCCCTTAGAAGTAGATTTCCTGCCTCAAGATACAAGTTCAACAATTACTTTTCAATGGAATTTTGGTGATCCCTCAACACTAAGTGATACCAGCTCAAGCCCTACTCCATCCTACACGTATAATTCTCCAGGAGTTTATACTGTTGAATTGATAGTAAATGGTAGTAACTTTTGTGGAACTGGAACTGATACTTCACAAATTATAGTAACAGTTGTTGCTCCTCCAGTATTATCTTTAAGTTCAGACACATCCATTTGTAATGGCTCTTCCGTTTCTTTAGCTGTTAGTGGGGCCACAACTTATTCATGGTCACCACCAACTGGATTAAATACAACAGTTGGCCCAAGCGTTATTGCAAGTCCTACAACTACGACACAGTACTATGTAACTGGCACAACAGCAGGCTGTTCAACTACCGACTCTGTAATGGTTTCCGTGAATCCATTGCCTCAACTAATGATTAATGATTCCCTAATGTGCTTGGGAGATACCATTTCGTTAAATGTTTCAGGAGCAGAATCCTATTTGTGGTCTCCAGGAACTGGATTAAATACAACAATTGGTTCAAGTGTACTCGCTTTTCCAACATCAACAACAGTTTATACAATTTCTGGAATCGATTCAAATTCATGTGTTGGCACTAAAAATGTAACGGTCACTGTTGAATCAATTACTGTAAATGTTAATTCAGATACAATTTGTAAGAACGATTCTAACCCGATGGTTACGCTAACAGCTAGTGGAGCTATTAACTTTACATGGTCGCCTTCTACAGGACTTAGTAGCACTAGTGGTAATTCAGTAGTGTGTACAGCCAATACAACTATAAATTATACAGTTATCGGCGAATCACTGATTGGATGTAAGGACAGTGCGCAAGCCCTTGTTACCGTAGTTCCGTTTTTTGAGGTACTAGTGATTTCGGATTCAATATGTGCGGGTGAATCAGTATTATTGTCAGCTAGTGGAGCAAATACTTATCAATGGTCAACAACACAAGGGCTGAATTTAGGATCAGGATCAGAATTAGTGTTAAGTCCAACTCAGACAACTGAATATCGAATAATCGGTAAGGTTCTCAGTTGTGAAGATACAGCATTTTCTAGTATAACTGTTTTTCCTATCCCAAGTGCGAGTATTTTTGCAAGTCCCAATCCAGTTAGTTCTACAAATCCCGAAGTAACATTTTCTACCAATTCTCAAGGAAATATAATAAAGTGGTTATTAGGAGCTAATTTGATGTCGAATTTAGCAAGTTTCACACATAATTTTCAAAATGCAGTTCCAGGGAATTATATCGTTCTCTTAGTCCTTGAGAATCAGCTGGGTTGTATTGACACGATAAGTATTACAGTAATAATAGAAGAAGATATACTATTTTTTATCCCAAATTCCTTTACTCCAAATTCCGACGAGTTTAATACAGTATTCTTGCCTATAATCAGTTCAGGTATCGCTTCAATAGGTTATGAGTTTTTAGTGTACAATAGATGGGGAGAAATCGTGTTTGAATCAAACAATATGGTAATAGGTTGGGACGGAACGTATAAAGGTAAGATGAGTCAAGATGGCAGTTATGTTTGGAAGCTTGCATTTAATTCAAAATACACTTCAAAAAGATACGAATACACCGGTCATTTGAATTTATTAAAATAAACACTCTTTATGAAGATAAAAATTGATAGAAATTCAGTATAAGTAAAACATTTTTTAAAATAAATCTACACCGTCAATTCGTGTTTTTGCTCGGGTAATAAATTGTTGTAAATTTTCAAAATACGATTTTCGTTGGCGCTGATTTTCATTGGAAATTTTGACGCACGATTTAAGCATAGTTTGAAAAACTGCATATGATTTATTCACATAATCTTGGTCAATTGTATACAAATAATTCATCATGTTGTGCGTAATATACAACATCCGATAGGCATTGGTTTCTGAAATAAACGTATTGTCTTGAATGTATGTTTGGTGAATAAACAGGTTGAAATTGCCCTCATCTGTAATTACGGGTTGATCTTTAATGAATTTTCTGCCTTTTTCAGCTTGTTCCTCAATATGCGACATTAGCTTGCTTACTTCATCTATGAGATACAAAGCATCTTGTGCAGTTTCAAAATATCCCAATTCATAAAACGAAACAATTTCACGCACCAAACCTTTTCCTGCATCAAAACCAATTACTTCTGTAGATTTAGTTCGAATATAGAATTGCAGCATCATATTCAGTTGGTTATCTGGAATGCCGCCTTTCCATCCTTTAAAATATTTCTGATTTTCTAATTCTGGAAGTTTTAAGTAACATTTTCCGAAATACATCAATTTAAAACGCAAAAGTGCAGGTGAGTTCAGTAATTGAAAAATGATGAGGTCTAAATTAGACATAAACAATTCTTGCGAACGTTGGGCCGACATGCGTTTGAACGCTTCCATAATTCCGTTCAAATATTTTTCAAACGTGAAATCATATCGTTGAATTGGGTTGTATTGAAAGGTAACGCTTTGACCTTCAATTCCAATTATTTTATCGATAGACAAGCCGTATTTTTCACACAAAATCTTTATTTCCTCTGGTTTCAGTGATGTTTCTCCACGCAGGCGTCTGTATGCAGAATCGCGCGAGAGATCGAGGTCGTCCATTAATATTTTCCCTAGGGAAGTGTCTGAAGGAACTTTTGTTTTTAATTGTTCTAGAAATCGGTTTTGGATATCCATTTACTTGTTGTATAGGTTGTTACGATTTGATAAACTTTATACTGAGTGAATTAACACAATGGCGCGTGTTTTTGGAAGTAAATCTTTCGCCAATAAATACATGGCCAAGATGACCTTCGCAATTTGCGCAAACAATTTCAACTCTTCGTCCGTCTGCATCTGGAATACGCTTCACATTTCCCGAAAAATCATCGTCGAACGATGGCCATCCACAACCTGAATCAAATTTATCTGAAGTTGAATAAAGCGGAGCTTCACATCTTCTGCAAACAAATTCGCCATCTTGTTTCCACTTATTGTATTCGCCAGTAAAGGCATATTCCGTTCCTTTTTTAACGATAATTCGTGTTTCTTCTTCGGTAAGTTTATTCCAGTTTTCTTTTGTTTTCATAGTTTTAAATTATTGAAATGAGCGTTATTTTACTGTTATGTAACAACAAAATCGCATCTTTGTGTTCAATATATTATTTGAAATTACAAATTATGAAACAAATTCTCGCAATCGCATTAAGTTTTTCTAGTTTTTTATCGTTCGCTCAGTTAACTCCTCGTTTAAGTCCGATCGCAAAATTGGAGCAAAAAATTGGTTTTACAGATGTAAACATCGCTTATTCAAGACCGAACAAAAACAACCGAGAAATATTTGGAGCGTTGGTTCCATTTGACGAGGTTTGGCGAACGGGCGCAAACGAAAACACAACATTTACTTGTTCAGATGTATTGATTTTTGGAAAAGACACATTGATAGCTGGAAAGTATTCGCTTTACACAAAACCAGGAAAAGAAATGTGGGCTGTTTATTTTTATAAAACAACAGACAATTGGGGAAATCCAGAGAAATGGGAGGAAAGTTTAATAGTTTTAAGCTTAACCGCAAAAGCTGAATCGACGGTTAATTCTTTGGAAACGTTTTTAATTGACTTTCAAAATTTGGAAACGTCAAGCGCTTCACTTGTTTTGGCTTGGGACAAAGTGCGAATTGCAATTCCATTTAAAGTGGCAACGGAAGCTAAAATAAAAGCGAACATTACTAAAACAATGGCTGGTCCAACGGCTTCTGAGATGAATACTTCAGCGAATTATTATTTCGAGAACAAAATGGACTTGAAAAAAGCGTTGGAATGGTCAACAAAAGCTGTTGAATTGCGTCCGGAAGCTTATTGGATGTATTTGACAAAGTGTAAAATTCAAGCAGAATTAGGTGATAAAAAAGCTGCAGCAGAAACGGCTAAAAAAGGAAAAGAAATCGCTGAAAAAGAAAATGATTCAGAATATGCTGGAATGTTTAACGCTTATTTAGGAAACAAAAAGTAAGGTTTTACTAGTTTTATGAATGCGGTTAAAACAATTTCGTTTCCATTTCTAATGCAGAAATTTTAATATGTTAGAACTGGAATGCGTTCATAAAGTATTACTTTTTATTGATGAAAATTACAACAAACAGATTTCTATTCAACAGTTAGAAGAAATCTCAAATTATTCCTACCGAAACATTCAACGAATTTTTAAAAAAATATTCAACGAAACTATCGGAGAATTTAAAACCCGCCTTAAACTTGAAAATGGGCATAAACAGCTTATTTATTCCGACAAAGAAATTAGTGATATTTCAATAGATGTTGGTTATGAAAGCAATCAGGCGTTTTCAAAAGCGTTTAAAATTAAGTATGCATACACGCCAAAAGAAGCAAGATTAAACAAATTGACCGTTTTTACGGATTTCATTCAGAAAAACGACACTAATTTTCAAAAGCCACAAATTGAGTTTCATCCTGAACAAATAGTTAAAACACGTTTAATTGTTACCGATGATTATGAAAATGAAACGATTAACGATTTATGGAAAGAAATTTATTCTTTTTCAAACGAAAAAATATCAACTGGTTTTTATGGTTTAATTATTGATCAACCCTTAATTTCATTAAAAGTTAAAAGTAGATACGAGGCTTGTTTCGCCTTTTCGATTGAAACCCAAAAGAAAGAAAACGTGAAATCTATTTTAGGTCGGAAATATGCCAAATACACGCATCTTGGAAGTTATTCTACAATTCTAGAAACGTATAGAAAAATTTATTTTGATTGGATATACAATCAAACATTTAAAATAGATGAAAGTCCAATCGTTGAACATTATCAAATAGGAAGAATGAATTCCTTAAATTCAAATGAGTACAAAACACATATTTTAATTCCTATCAAATAAGACAATTTAAATGTTGTCAATTTTGGACAAGTACAAATGAAATACTTCGTCTAATTTTGAGAAATATTAAAACCAAATTAAATGAAAAATAAATTTAAAATTAGCTTGTTGATCAGTTTCACTTCCTTAAATGTGTTTGGTCAGAATTATTTTTTTCCGGATGAAGCAGAATTGCACGAAGGAACTTGGTTGCAATGGCCGCATCAATATGAATACGGTTTGTCGTTCAGAAATGAAAACGATGCAACGTGGGTTTCCATGACGAATGCGTTGCAACAAAACGAAAAGGTTCATATTATCGCATATAATTCTACTGAGCAAACTCGAATCATAAATTTGTTAAGCGCAGCGAGTGTTCCACTTACGAATGTTGATTTTAAAATTCACCCAACTAATGATGTATGGGTGCGTGATAACGGACCTATTTATGTTTGGAATTCAGCAGATGAACTCGTAATTCAAGACTGGGGATTTAACGGTTGGGGTGAAGACTACAATTTTTCACTCTGCAATCCAATTCCAACAAGTGTGGCAAATGAGACTGGTTTTTCAGTTATTAATTTGAATGCAACCATGACTATTGAAGGAGGATCTTGGGAAATGGATGGTAATGGAACCTTTATGGCAACAAAATCGTCTATTTTATGTCAAGCAAACCCCTTATTTCCATTAGGAATTTATGCTGAACGCAACGTTGGAATGACTGAATCGGAAGCAAATGCAATTTTAAGTCAGTATTTAGGGGCAACAAATTTTATTTGGTTAGACGGATTTTATAGTCAAGATGACATAACAGATGCACACATTGATGGCTTTGCTAAGTTTGCTCCAGGAAATAAACTCGTAACAATGAGTGAAACAGATTTATTGTATTGGGGAGTTTCACAAACAGATATCAATACAATTTTTGCAGCAACGAATGCAAGCGGACAAGCGTATTCAATGGTAACAATTCCGTTAACGGCAAATGATGTACTAAAAACAAATGGAACTAATTTAGGATACAAAGGAAGCTACGCCAATTATTATGTTGCAAATAATCGGGTCTTGGTTCCAAATTATTCAGATCCAAATGATGCAGTAGCAAATGCAATTATTGCGGGTTTATATCCGGGAAGAACAG
>JANNWW010000089.1:0-10262 GCA_031409255.1 Crocinitomicaceae bacterium | reverse complement strand
AAAATTTTAACCCTTTTCTCAACTAGAATTAATATAATTTAAGGCAATAATATAGTTTAATGTATACTACTCCCCATTTTTAAGCCTATCGTAAACCATTAGTGAAAATGTTCAATACTTAACTTGAACTAAAAGCTGTCCGAAAGATGGGGAGTAGTATACATTAAACTATATTATTGCCTTAAATTATATTAATTCTAGTTGAGAAAAGGGTTAAAATTTTCAATAAAATTAAAACCCATTTTCCATATTCAATTGAACATTCATTGGTTGTATTTTAAAAAAACCATTTTTTTCCATAAGTTCTTGTCCATTGACCGTTAATTCGAATTTAATGAAATCATTTATCGATTTATTATCAAAATCAACTATATATTGATACAAAGGCCTTAAGAGCGGATACGTTCCATTTAATACAGCTAATCTTTCAAAAGGTGATATGGAACTTTCTCCTTCAATTGATATATTGATTGGCCAAATACCAGCAATAGGGAAATGTTCACCAGTCGAAATGCTAGCGAAATCAACATATGAAAACCCTGATAGATCTTTCTGAACCGCTTTAACTAGTTCTTTAGAATCTTTCTTTTCAGTGATTCCTGATACAAATCCTTCAGGAGCAAATTTTTGCTGTATAAAATGGTGAGTTCCGGAGCTGCTTTGGCGACCGTAAATGTGAATTCTTAAATCAGGACCATCTAGTTCTTTCCAATTTTTAATATTTCCTTGAAAAATATCTTTTATTTGAGTCAAGCTTAAGTCATTTACACCCAATTTTGGGTTGACAATTATAGAAACTACATCTAATCCGATAATAATTTCCTTGACTTTTTTGTTATGTAATTTTTCGGTTTTTTGTATCTCGTTTGCCGTTAATTTTCTAGATGAATTTAAGTAATACAATTCTCCTGATACAAATTCTTCAATTGCTTGCTCTGAGCCGCAACCTATTACATTTATTTTACTGAGTTTGTTTTTATTGTATTGATTCGCTAAGACTTGAACAACTTCTTTCGAAGTGTTTGAACCCTTAAAAGTAAAGTATTCAATCCCTGATTTTGTACATGCAAACAAGAAAAGAAAAGCAAAAATAGATACCAGTTTCATAAAAGATTTTAGGTAAAATTACTTGCAAATACTAGATGAAGTTTACAAAATAGGTTATCAATGTATTAAATAAATTGTTTGTTATTTTCGAATTTCGTTCTGAAAACAAACATCTTGTGCTCACTTTATTTTTAAATGATTAATTTTAAGAGCCTTGAGAACCATAATGAAAAACTCGATTGTTATTAAATTAATTTCTGAGTCTAATTTTTATTGTTTTTTCTTGCAACAAAACATTTAAAATTGATGATGGTTGCAATAGAAACAACCGTCGTAAAGTCAAACTATTATTAGATGATCAAGCGAATGACATCAACTTTACGGTAATTAATTCTACAATTGATTCCTTACAAAACATTGAGGTCACTGGTCCCAATAAAGAAACAGCAAGACTTTCCATTGAAAAACAAGTTTATTCAATTACAGCAACTGTTGATATAGTAGACCGAAAACCAGATAGTGATATTCACATTCCTTTTTGAATCGCTAAAAATCAAAGTCCAGAGATTGAGTCCTCTCTTTAATTCAAAAACAATAACTAACTTCGCTAAAACTTTCAAAAATGAAGCAATTCACAGGCACAGGAGTGGCATTAGTTACTCCATTTAACGCAGATTTTTCAATAGATTTTAATGGTTTGAAGCGTTTAGTGCGCGAACAAATTGTTGGTGGAACAAATTTCTTGGTTGTTCAAGGAACAACTGGCGAATCTCCCACACTTTCTGCTGCTGAAAAACAACAAGTGTTGGACTGTGTTTTGGAAGAAAACAACAAGCAATTGCCCATAGTTTACGGAGTTGGAGGGAACAATACTTCCGATGTGATTGAGAAATTTAACAAAATGCCAGCTGGTGTAGATGGAATCTTATCAGTTGCGCCGTATTACAATAAACCAATTCAACGCGGATTTGTGGCGCATTACAAAGCAATTGCTGATGCCACAGATTTACCGATAATTATGTACAATGTGCCTGGCAGAACAGGTTCAAACATGCTAGCTGAAACAACTTTGGAATTGGCTGAAGTGAAAAACTTGGTTGCCATGAAAGAAGCTTCAGGTAATATGGAACAAATAATGGAAATTATTCAGCATAAACCAAAAGATTTTCTTTTACTTTCGGGCGACGATGCACTTACTTTGCCCTTAATTGCCGCAGGTGCAAACGGAGTTATTTCAGTTGTTGCAAATGCTTTTCCAAAGAAATTTAGCGATATGGTTTCTGCTGCCTTGGCCGGAGATTTTGAGTTAAGTCGCAAGAATCATTATGATTTATTGAAAATCACCAAATTGTTTTTCGCTGAAGGAAACCCCGGTGGAGTTAAAATTGCCTTAGAACAATTGGGTTGGATGGCTCCGCACATGCGCTTGCCTTTGGTTCAAGTTTCAGAGTCTTTGAAAAAAGCAATCATTGAAGAAACAGGAAAACTTAGTTGAATCAACTTTAGTATTCTTTCTTAGCAATAATACATTTTCTGGCCCAAGCGAAGGTGGAAATTGAGCGAAATAAAAAAAATAACTGTTTTTTGAAATAAAAAGGCGACAGGAGAAGCCGTTTAATTTTCTTTAAAACAGGTTTTTTTATAAGTGAAATTGAAGCCAAAGACGGAATAGCCAGCCACGCAAAAAATGAAAAACTCTTGTTTTTTTTAAGCTTTTTTTTCCTTTAAAATCTAAAATTAATCTGGTTTCACGAAAGTGCCAAAGCCATATAAACGGTTTAGCCAATATTCTGAATCTTCAATATTTGTGATTACAATTCCCTTACTAGAACTAGAATGAATCATTACCAAAGGTGCGCCTTTTTCTGAAACAATTATGCCAACATGGGAAACGCCATTGCCATTATTAAAGAAAATCAAATCGCCTTTTTGAACATTTCTTTGTTTAACCTTCAACGAATTTTTGTACTGCTCTTCTGCTCTACGAGGTAAAACCAAATTATTTTCTTTCATCACATAGGAAGTAAATCCTGAACAATCAAAACCACCTGGCTCTTCACCGCCCCATTCATAAGGAGTGCCTAAATATTTTTTTGCATAATCAATAATATCTTCACGCTTTTTAATTACGTCAGCTGTTTCAATAATGGCCTCTTCAGTTACCGTTGGTTGCTTTATTTCGCCCGGAATATCTAAATCTGGAATATGATCGAACAAACCGAAAAGTATTTGTTGTAATTCATCGTAAGCTTTTGTTTCACGTTGTTTTTTTAATTTTTCAGTGCGTAAAACCAAATATTTTTTTAATTCAACAACTTGATTTAAATGCGCATTGAAAACCTTCCCTCCATCGTTGCTGTTTTTAACTTCTAGGAAAAGTGTTCTGGCTTCTTGCAGTGCATCTGGGTGAAGTTGCGACCAAAATTCTTTTTCAGAAAGGCGGAACATGGCCATGCTTTTGTAGAACTCTGGCTGAAACGAATAATCGTATTCGGGTTTGTCTAACAAACGATTGGCTTTGCGGTAAACGATTCCGTAATTTCCTTGTTCGTACAACATTTCTAACTTATCGAACGCCTTAATTTGACCAAATAAATTGGTGCTAAAAAAAACGAATAAAACAAGTGCACTAAATTTCATGTAATCAACTTTACAACGAAGATAGGTAAAAACAAGAGTTATAGTGTTTATTTGGAAGTGAATTAGTGGAGATTTTTAAAATTAACATCCAATTTTTAACTTTTTTTGTACTTAAATGTATGTAACGATAAAAGAGCATTGAAATTATTACCTATTTTTACTCGTCTTACACATTGAACGAATGATGCACATGAAATATATATTCGCGGGATTAATTTTCGCAAGCACTTTAACAGCTTGCGCACAGCGCGAACAAAAACCAAAAGTTACACCAACAAAAGTAGTTACTGCACCGGTTGTGCCTGCTCAAATAACAAAAGGGGCTTACCTCGATGAGGTTTTGAGATATGTTGAAAAACTGTATGTTGATTCTGTTAATTCGGATAAATTGTACGAAGCAGCAATTGTTGGAATGTTGGAAACTCTAGATCCGCATACTTCTTTTATTCCGAGAAGCGAAGTGGAAGAAGCGAATCGCAGAATTGACGGAAGTTTTGTAGGAATTGGAATTAGGTATCAAATTTTGAAAGATACCTTAATGGTGATTGAAACAATTTCTGGCGGACCTTCAGAGAAATTAGGCATGAAGGCAGGCGATAAAATTGTATCGATTGACGGAATGAATGTTGCTGGAATTGGACTCAAAAACGCTCAAGTAAGAGAAAAATTGATGGGCGAACTAGGAACAATTGTGAAGGTAGAAGTGAAAAGAAAAAGCACTAAAAAAACAGTAAACTACATTATTACACGCGATAGAATTCGTGAAAATTCTGTTGAATGTGCCTACATGGTTGCGCCAAAAATTGGTTACATTAAATTGAGTGCTTTTTCGCGTTCATCAGTTGAAGAAGTTGGGAAAGCTTTAACCGAGCTAAAAGCTGAAGGAATGGAAAGTTTGATCTTCGATTTACAAAGTAATGGTGGCGGTTTATTGAACGCTGCACAATATTTGGCTGACGAGTTTTTATCTGCAAATAAATTAATTGTTTACTCTGAAGGAAGAGCTCAACCACGCCAGAATTTGAATGCAGCGAAACCCGGGAAATTTGAAATCGGGAACCTGATCCTTTTAACTGACGAAAATTCGGCATCCGCTTCAGAAATTTTATCAGGTGCAGTTCAAGATTGGGATCGTGGTTTAATTGTAGGCAGAAGAAGTTACGGGAAAGGGTTGGTTCAACGACCAATTGATTTGTCTGACGGTTCACAAATGCGTTTAACAATTGCGCGTTATTACACTCCATCGGGTCGATTTATTCAAAAATCGTACGAAGACAAAGAAGCATATAGAAACGATTATATGCGTCGTTTTATGAATGGTGAAATGACAAATCTAGATTCAATTAAGTTACCCGATTCTTTAAAATTTCAGACCATGATTACGAAACGACCAGTTTATGGTGGAGGTGGAATTATGCCAGACGTTTTTGTTCCACTCGACACAACAGAATTAACTGATTTTTATAGAGATTTATCTGGAACGGGAATTTTCAATTCGTTTGCTTTAACTTATGTTGATAAAAACCGCGATGAATTGAACCGGAAATATGAAACAGAGTCGACCTTTAAAGCGGGGTTCAATGTAAGCGATAAATTCATCAAAGAAATGGTAGATGAGTCGATGAAAGATAACAAAGAATTTAAATTAGATGAAAAGCAGTTTGCCATTTCAAAAGAATTAATCAGATTGCGTTTGAAAGCTACAATAGCAAATGATTTGTTTGGTGGCGAAGCATTTTATTTAATATACAATGAGCGAAACGAAATTCTTCAAAAAGCAATTTCGATTCTTCAAACGAATGAATACAGTAATTACAATTTAGAGAAAAAATAAGGTATGAAAATTACAATTTACGTGTTTGGTTTTATAGCAGTAGCATTTGCTTTTTATGCATGTAACAATCAATCCACATCAGAATCTGAAGGCACAGAATTAGAGGTGGCGAACGATCCAGAATCAGAAAAAGCGAATGCCAAAGCAATTCGTGAAATGGAAAAAATGGAAAAAGAGGCTTCAGAAAGTTCAACTACTTTAGCTTTCGATAAAGAAGTGCACGATTTTGGACAAATAAAATACGAAACAGATAATTTCTGTACGTTCACCGTCACAAATACGGGCAACAAACCATTAATTATTCAAGATGTGCAAGCAAGTTGCGGATGCACAACTCCAGAAAAACCAGAAGCACCAATTGCACCAGGAAAATCGGATGATATTAAAGTGAAATTTCGTCCGAATTCAAAAAGTGTAGAAGGAAAACCAGTTGAAAAAACAATTACTATAACCGCGAATACGCCAGATAAAATTTCAGTAGTAAAAATTAAAGGAATAGTTTCTTAGTTAAACGAACTGAGCTTAATAAGCAATGTTAAATTAGTTATATTCAGAAACTATTTTTAGCTTTGAGTATGAATAAACTACTTGCTTTAATTTTACTATCTCCAGCATTTTTTTTCGCTCAAGATTTCACTGTTTACCATACAGGTCCGAACTCGGATACAATTTCACTACCAAAAGGAGGTGTTTGTTTAATGGGCGGAGCTACTGAAGACGATTACGCCATGAAATGGTTTTTAGAACAAGCAGCCGGAGGAGACATATTGGTGCTTCGCGCTTCTGGCTCTGATGGCTATAACGCATATTTTTATACTGATTTAGGAATTGACGTTCATTCAGTTGAAACAATTGTTTTCAACAATGCAAATGCTGCAAATGACAACTATATTCACACAAAAATTAATGAAGCAGAAGCAATTTGGTTAGCCGGTGGAAACCAATGGAACTATATTTCCTATTGGCGCGGAAATGCAATTGATAGTTTAATTAATAGTGCTGTTAATAACCGAAATGTAGTTATTGGAGGAACAAGTGCTGGAATGGCTGTTCAAGGAAAATATTATTTTTCTGCTGAAAATGGCAGTATCACTTCAACAACAGCTTTGAATGCTCCTTTCGACAATACGTGCACGGTAGATTCTTTGAAATTTATTGAAAACGACTACCTGTCGCATGTTATAACAGATACACATTTTGATAATCCAGATAGAAAAGGTAGGCTTGCAGTTTTCCTTTCACGCATAAAAGTAAATTACAACGACAGTGAAGTGAAAGCTATTGCTTGCAACGAATACACTGCTGTTTGCATCGATAGCAACGGTTTTAGTCGTGTTTTTGGAGGTGCGCCTGTTTATGAAGAACACGCTTATTTTATATCTGTAAACTGTGAAGTTCCTAATAACAATCCGGAAACACTTCAATTGGGAAGCCCATTAACATGGAATCAAAATGGAAATGCATTGAAAGTATGCAAAGTTCCGGGCACTGTTGGTGGCACAAATTCATTTGATTTGAACGATTGGGAAACAAATACCGGCGGAGAATGGTATACTTGGTCTGTTATAAACGGACAGTTCACTGAAACGCCAAGTGCAGCTCCAAATTGTCTTTTGACAATAAATCAGGATAACATTGAGTTTGAACAACTCCCTAAAATGATTACGAACCAATTAGTTGAAATTAATTCAACACAATTTAGTACCGTTGTTGTAACTGATTTATCAGGTAAAATTTTACAACAAATTTTCAATCAAAACGAGCAGTTTATTGTTGACCTTCGTTCTTATTCAAATGGAATTTATATGTTGAATTATTTAAAATAATTCTAAAAATAATTTAGTTTGATAGTCACTATTCTTATTGAATGTTTTATGTTATTTAAAAATGTAAACCATAATTGGAATAAGGATTTCAATTTCATTGCTGAATGAAATTCACAAAATAAATTAATCGTATCCAACAAAAAATATCAAGCGAAATCTTAACAATAGGATTCCAATAGTTTGATGTATTAAAAAAACCAGCTAATCCAACCTTACTGTTTGTCGGCCGTCTATAAGTAAACACATAAATCAATGAAAACAATCAATCTTATTTTTTCTGTATTCGTATTAATGAATATAAATGCTCAAAACATCCTCATTAATGAAGTTGTAGCAAAAAATGTCTTAGGATATTTAGACCCTTTAACAAATGAATATCCAGATTGGATAGAATTGAAAAACACAACTGGTTCAAATATAAATATCGGAGGATCTTTCTTAACGAATGATGAAACGCAACTTAGTAAATGGGTTTTCCCAGTTGGAACAGTGATACCATCAAATGGCTTTCTATTAGTTTTAGCAGATGAAGAGAACACAGGTTTGCATGCCAACTTCAAACTATCTTCAGCTGGTGAAAAAGTAATTTTATCGAATTCGTCCTTAGTTGAAGTTGACCGCATTGAATATTCGAATTTACAAAACAATGTTTCTTACGGTAAAATCAATCCTACAACGAATTCTTTTTTATCAAATCCAACTCCAAACGCTCCAAATAACCTTACTTCCGCCTTTACTTATTCGAGCTCTGAATTAACTGTAAGTTTATCTACAGGAGTTTATGCAACTCCACAAACTTTAACTATTTCAAGTAGTGGTCTTGGTTCTATTTATTACACACTTGATGGAACAACTCCTACAGCTGCTTCTAGTTTATATTCTGCACCACTTTCAATTACTACAAATACTATTTTTAGAACCATTATTATTGAAAACCCTGCAAAATACAGTCTTGTTGAAAATAGAACTTTTTTAATTGGGGTTTCACATGATTTGCCTATCGTAATTTTAACTTCTGATAATTATTTCTTCGATCTTAACAATCATGAAAAAATCGATGGTCGAGTTGAATTCACTTTTCTTGAGTCAGATGGAACGGTTTCAATTAATCAATATGCCAATTTTCGTCCATCAGGAAATACCGTGCAAGGATTCCCTCAACTAGCTGGAAAAGTAAACGCGGATGAAGCATATGGTAAAAAAGATTTTAATTATAAAATGTATGAAAATAAACCAATTGAAGAATTTAATAGTTTTCTTTTCAGAAACGCGAGTCAAGATTTTGCAAATACCCATCTAAGAGACGCATACATTTCAAATATACTAGGAAAAAACGAACTCTCATTTACTCCTTTCGAAGCATACCGACCTGCTGTTTTATATGTCAACGGAAAATACCGAGGAATAACTGAAATTAGAGAAGACAATGATAACGACTACATTGAACACAACTTCTGTTTAGATATGGGTGAGTATCTTCGTTTAAACGATTATTCATTGATTCCAACTGGTCAATTTCAATCTCAAGGATCTTTTGTTGATTTTTCTGGGCTCGATTTCACAGTTGCAGCAGACCGAGATGAATTCAAGACAATGATAGATTTTCATGAACACCTTGCGCTCAAACTTCTATTTAGTTTTGCTAAGCCAAGTGAATGGGGCTGGACAACCTGGGAAGATCTTGCGGGTAACACTGAAACTCGCTATCATTACAATTTCCATGATTTTGACCCAATTTTCGGATTAGCGGGTGATGGATTAAATTATACAATCATTAACTCTACCCCAATGCTTGTAAATAATTTAATGGAAACACAAATTAGAAATTATACACCTTTTAAAAATGAAGCTATTCACTTTATTTGTGCAAATCTTAATCATATTTATTCCCCAACAAGAATTGTTGAAGTACTTGATGACATGGAGTTAGAATTACTCAGTGAAATTCCTTCTCATGCAGATGCAATTGCCGACTTGGTTGCTAGTTCATTTAATTCATACACTGTGAACGAAATACCATTCATGAGCGTTTCTCAATGGCTTTCAAACATGGATGATTTAAGAACCAATATCATTAATCGAGTTGATGATTCACTCTTTTTTCGAATTCAAGATGAATATCTCTTAGATGATCCGATTCAAATTACATATGAAACGTCAGATCTTGAAATGGGTTTTGTGCGAATTCATGACATAAAATCAGATAATGAAACATTTACTGGTACTTATTTTAAGAATATTCCCATCGAATTTACCGCTGAGGCTAAACCGGGTTATCGATTTGTAAATTGGGAAGGTGATTTTTCAAGTACTCTAAAATCAATCAATCCTACATTTTCTGTAAACGCGTTTTTAAAAGCCAATTTTGAAGCTATTCCTGCTTTAAGTTCAATGATAGTAATAAATGAAGTTCAAGTAAAAAATAATACAACCTATGCCGATGAATCAGGCGAATTTGATGATTGGATTGAAATTTTCAATCCAACATCTTCACCTATTGACTTGGCAGGATATTTCATCTCAAACAATCTCAGTGATTCGTTAAAATGGCAAATTCCAGCTACCAACCCAGCTAAAACAACAGTTCCTGCAAATGGATTCCTTGTTTTATGGGCTGACGATGACATCTGTCAAGGAGAAAATCACTTGAATTTTAAATTAAAAGAAACCGATCAATTAGTTTTAATGTATTCAGACGCAGTAACTGAAATTCAAGAACTTACATTTAATATTGTTTCGATAGATAAATCTTATGGTGCCGAAACAGATGCAAGTTCTACTTACGTTATTTTTGATGATCCAACTCCAAACTTCAGTAATAATTTATCACAGATTAATGAGCAAGAAACCGAATTGGATATTTCAGTTTTTCCAAATCCAACAACGGGAATGCTTCATATTTCACCTTTAAAAAT
>JANNWW010000088.1:0-5031 GCA_031409255.1 Crocinitomicaceae bacterium | reverse complement strand
ATGAGGCCTTGGCTGTAATTCAAGCCGGAGATAATTACCACGAACAACAACTCTATGATTGGGATCAAGAGAAAAGTTCTGCTGCTTGGAAACGCGATTATTGGATTCCAGAAATGAAGAATCAATTGACTATTTTGGCAGATAAAAAAACGTCAGAAAAGAATTTTGAAAAAGCGAAGCGAATTTTAACGAATGAAATAAACAAAGAAGTAACTAAATGGGCAAATCTTGAATGTGTTGATTGTATAGAATCACTTAATTCTATTGAATACAAAGGATCTGGAGAAAACACACAATCTAAAATAGCCAATTTCATTGATGTAATTAAAACGCAATCGAACAAAACATACAACGATCGCTCGGCAGATATCGATAAATATATCGAAAAAATTGGGAACAAAAATTTCCAAGCTTCAGCCAATTACTATCAAAATGAAAGTCTATTAGATTTAGTTTCAAATAGAACTGAAGTAACAAAAATTTTGATCACTGACGAAGAATTGATTCAAAAAGATGATCCAATTTACATTAATACAACGGGAATGCGCTTTTTGGATGCGCCATTCTATACGCACGAAAAACATTTTATGGGATTAACAGTTTCTACCTATTGGTCTAACATGATTGTGATTTGGTTAATGACATTGTTCTTAGTGGTTCTTCTTTACTATGATATTCTTCGAAAAATGTTGGAATTCAATTGGTTTTCAAAGAAATCTAATAATTAAAATCACAAAAAAAGGTCTTCAAATTTGAAGACCTTTTTTCTTTCCAAAATATTTTTACATCAACATTCCGCCACAAACATGTAAAGTTTGACCAGTAATGTAAGCCGACATATCTGAAGCTAAAAAAACTGTTGCATCAGCCACATCTTTTGTTGAACCTCCTCTTTTTAGTGGAATAGACGCTCTCCATTCTCCAACTACTTTTTGATCTAATGCTGCTGTCATTTCAGTTTCAATAAAACCTGGTGCAATTGCGTTGCAACGAATATTTCGTGAACCCAATTCCTGTGCTATAGATTTAGTGAATCCAATTAAGCCCGCTTTCGATGCTGCATAATTAGATTGACCAGCATTTCCGCTAACTCCAACAACAGAAGACATATTAATAATTGAACCAGAACGCGCCTTTAACATTGGCTTTTGAACAGCTTTTGTTAAATTAAATGCAGATTTTAGGTTTGTATTCATCACCTCGTCCCATTGTTCTTCAGACATTCGCATCAATAAAGTATCGCGCGTAATTCCTGCATTGTTCACTAAAACATCAACTGTTCCAAATTCTGCAACCACATCATCTACTAATTTTTGTGCTTGATTGTAATCTCCAGCATCCGATTTGAACCCTTTTGCTACGCCACCATTGGCAGATAATTCTACTTCCAAAGCACGTGCTTTTTCTTCCGATGATAAATATGTGAAAGCTACTTTCGCACCTTGTTTAACACATTCTTCTGCAATTGATTTACCAATTCCTCTCGAGGCTCCGGTAATAATTACGACTTTATTGTCAAGTAAACCCATAGTTTTTTTGTTTGATTTGTAAAGATAGAAAATTCGCTTAAAATTAATTGAAAAGATCCCAACTCACACCAAATCTAAATTGAAAAGGCGCAATTGGAAATCCGAGAGCAGTATAATTTTGGGTTTTAAGAAAGAGTTGTTCCAAATTTTCAAAGCGAATACTCCATCGTAAAAACCCTAAATCGTATGAATTAAAAACATGTATTTTAGGAGTTGATTCAAAAAGCGAAGTAGAATTTATCGGGAAATATGCATCAACTAAACCTGAATAATCGAATAACTCTTGAGCAGATTGATACCCAATTTCAGCACCAATTACTGTTTTTAATTTCTTAGATTTCAACAAAACGCCATCGAAACCAAAACGGGCAAAGGCAGTGTAATTCGACACAAAAAAGGAATTCATCAATGAATAATTAACAATCGGTTGAAAGAAAAAACGTTTCAAAACAAACATTCCTTGCAATTGTAACTGAAAACGAGAAATTGATTGCAAGGTGTCTTGACGGAATTTTTGATTCAAGAAAAAAGCTTGATTGTTTACTTGAGAATAATCAATTTTAAATCTCATTGGCAATTTCTCTAGCTTTGAATTCAGAATTAACTCGCCAGTTAAACGCTCTGTAACTATTCTGTTCGACCAAGAATGATTTAAATTATTTCCCAAATATGTTCGTTGAAAAAGTTGAGGATATTTTTTTGAATAGTTCACATTAACAACCATAGACAAGAAAGAAAATGGAAGCGAAAACTGAATCGTGCCCGCTCGTTCTCCTATTGCGCCAAGTAAATTTAAATCCACACTAGCTTTTAATTGTGCTTTTCTAAACTGAACTTGAACATCTGAAATGAAATCTAATTCAGTTGTATCACTGTGAAAAGTTAAGTTGTCAAAATCCCAATACTTGGCATTTAAACCGCCTTTAAAAAATAGATTTTTATTTTCGAAAAATAAACCGAGTTTTGAACTCGCTTGCGACTTTTCCCAATAATCATTAGTGTTTGTTGAATCGAAATTTATTAGTTGGTATTCATTTTCTAAATCTCCTTTTTCAGTATATCTTTTATTTTGAATGGCTAATTGTGGATTTAAAAACAAACCAATTTTAGCAGCTGCTTCAGTGAAAGAAAAATAATTTTCATTCAGAAATTCAAATTCTCTTCCTCTATTCGCAGCAAGTTCTCTTTCAATGGCTTGAAAATCGAGTCCGAAATTAGTAGAAACAGTATCGTTTTCTAATCCAAAATTTTGCTCAGCGTCTATTCCTCTGAAATAAACCTTTGTCCAATTCGTGTATCTAGTTTTTTGAATGAGTAATTGAGCGTCTAATTTGTTTTCTTCCCATTTACTTCTTCTTAGAATTCCATTCGAAGAATTTCTTTGGTAAATGAATTGTATAAAAACACCTGTATCTAAAACTTGGCGATAAGTTAATGCTGCATTTTGACTGAGTTTTGAGCCCATTGAAAACCTTAATCCAAATGTTGGAATTGCAGATAATAAAAGAGTTTGATTTTTATTGTCAGAATTTTGAAAAAACTGCGTGCGGTAATTTTGCTGATTCGGAAGCGTGTTTTGATAAGGAGCTAAATAAACATCAACAGAATCAAGTGTTCCAGTGTTTCTGTAATTGGATTTCAGTGTGTCTTGAAAAGCGTGGTAAAAAGGTGATTGCCCGAACAAAAGTGCGGAAATGCTGATGAACGCAAACGATAGTATGTAACGCATATCAATTAAAAAAGGCCTCATCTGCTAAAGCTGACAAGACCTACAATAGTTAAGAAAAGTTTCTTACAATTTATTAATCGCAACAGCCAAACCTGACTTCAAATTGGAAGCCTTGTTTTTGTGAATGACATTTCTTTTAGCTAATTTATCTAGCATAGAAACAACTTGTACAAGAAGATCGCCTGCTTCTTTTTTATCTTTTAACAAACGCAACTTACGCATTGCATTACGCACAGTTTTATGTTGGTATTTGTTTCTAAGGCGTTTCGCTTCGTTTGAGCGAATTCTTTTTAATGCAGATTTATGATTTGCCATTTTTTATTTAAATTATTATCGTAAAAACTTGTAGCCCATAGGAGAATCGAACTCCTGTTACCAGGATGAAAACCTGGCGTCCTAACCACTAGACGAATGGGCCCTTTGAATTTCGGAGTGCAAATATAGCTGTTTTTTTTCTATTTGCAAACCCAAAAGAAGTTTTTTTTTTAAAAAATATCCGTGTCTTCCGCTTCAAACTTGAACCCGAGACGCTTACCTGTAGACGGAAGTTCGTTCCTTCCCATCTCCAACATTTGCACTACAGAAACCTTAGAAACAATTTCATATGGAGGTGTTAATAAGTCGAATTCCAAAGCATGAACAAATGTACTGTGAATGATGTGAATCATAATTGCATCGTTTAATTCAGATTGAGTTAAATCTCTGAATAAAAACCCTAACTGACCCTTTCCTTCCATCATGAAATGCTCGTCTTTGTTGATGAAAATTCGTCCAATTAAATAACCTATATCGTTCATTCTGTGCTTCAAATAAGACTCAGCCAAAAAGTTATAAATATTGATCATTCCAAAATATCCGCGTTCTTTATCTGCTTCCATATACGGCGTTTTCCAAATCGGATGTTCATCTGGTAAGCGAAAAACATTGGTGTGCATCTGAAAAACCAACACATCACTTCCAATATAAACTTGAATTTGAGACTCGCCTTTGTGTTCCACATGGAGTCGAATACGGTCGTCAGAGATCACTTTTCTCAATTCACCAATTTCGTGAATGACATGATTTATGAAACGATCAAAATGCTGTTTCGTGTCTCTAAAAATATCTTGTTTTAAAGCAGATTTTTTTTCTAAAATTGCTTGAATAAGCTTTCTATTGTCCTCCATAATCAAAATTTAAAATAAGCAATTGAAAATTGAAAAACACAAACTTATCAAATTAATTTGCGCTTTTTCAATAGTACATTTTCAATTTACAACTTTTCTAATATGCTTTTGCAAAAACAACTCTTCGAGCAGATGGCTTACCAGTTACCATGCAAACTCCAGATTCACCATCGTTTTCTATTGGTAAACAACGAATTGTAGCTTTTGTTTCTGTTTTAATTTTTTCTTCTGTTTCCTTTGTTCCATCCCAATGAGCCAAATAAAACCCGCCTTTTTCTTCTAATTGAATTTTAAAGTCTTCATAAGTTTCTACCTTGTGCGTTTTATCTGTTTTATACTTCAAAGCGCGCGCAAACAAGTTTTCCTGAATTTCAGCTAACAAATTTTTGATAGACTCACCTAGGCCTTCAATATTGAAAGCCATTTTTTCTTTCGTGTCTCTGCGCGCTAGCTCCACTACTCCATTTGCCAAGTCTCTCGGTCCAATTGCTAAACGAACCGGAACTCCTTTTGCTTCGTATTCAGCAAATTTCCATCCTGGTCTTTTTTGATCGTCTTTGTCGTATTTTACTTTAAAGATTCCGTTTGCTTTCAAATCTGCAGTAAT
>JANNWW010000087.1:0-5964 GCA_031409255.1 Crocinitomicaceae bacterium | reverse complement strand
CTCTGGAAAACCTACTTCAATTGTTTGACCAGTTTTTAACGAATTCACTAAAAAGTTAGACGCTAAACCGTTTTCTACTGCTTTCACACCAATTGCTAATTTTTCGTTTTTTCCAGAACAAATAGAGTAGGAACGTTTAACAATTTCGCCATTAATTTCTAAAGAAAGGTTAAGGTATTGTCCGGCTTTGAAAGAAAAACTTTTTTCTAATTCGCTCGGAATGTTAAAAGAAATCTGAGCTCCTTTCGAACCAATTTTATCAATTGCTGCAATTGAAAGTTCAGCAGAGCGAGAACTTGATTTCTCTGATTTTTTAAATTTTGAAAATAATCCCATGTATTTTGTTTTTTAGTCGTCAAATGAAACGACAAGTTTATCTGAAGTTGGATGTGCTTGACATGTTAATATAAATCCTGCTTCAATTTCTTCTTTTTCGAGTGAATAATTTACGTCCATGCTTGCGGTTCCTTCCAAAATTCTCGCTTTACAAGTGCAACAAACTCCGCCTTTACAAGCATATGGCAAATCGGCACCAGCTTCGAAACCAGCATCAAGAATGTTTTTACCATTTGTTTCAAGTTCCAATTCTATGTGGTCTCCGTCTAGAATAATGGTCACTTTTGAATGAATTGAGGGTCCAGATTTTTTCGTTTCAGACACTTCTTTCTGTGGCGCTTTTACTCCAAAAAGCTCAAAGTGGATTAATTTTTCATCAACGCCAGATTCTATCATTGCTTCTTTTGTGGCATGGATCATTTCTTCAGGTCCACAAATATAAACTCCTGAAATAGTGTCGTTTGAAAGAAAAGCTTTTTTAATTTTAAGAACTTTTTCTTTGTCAATTCTTCCTTTTTGCAGATTATTCCCAAGACTTTCACGACTGAGTATGTGTAAAATTCGAAATCTATCGAGGTGCAAATTTTTCATACCTTCAATTTCTTCCCTAAAAATAATGGAGGAAAAACCTTTGTTACCATATGCAAGAGTAACATATGAATGGGGTTCTTGGTTCAAAATTGTTTTAGCAATAGCCATCATTGGAGTAATTCCACTACCAGCAGCAACAAGTAAATACGAGTTTTTTCTGCTTGCTTCTGGCTCGAAAATAAAATGCCCAGACGGAGTCATCACTTCAATTTTCTGTCCTGGTTTTAGTGTTTCATTTGCCCAAGTTGAGAATTTTCCGTTTTCAACTTTTTTGATTGCCACACGTAATTCGTTTTCTGAAGGCGCTTCACAAATAGAGTAGGAGCGGCGTTCTTCTATTTCATTAATCTTTGATTTCAGCGTTATGTATTGTCCGGCCTTGAACACGAAGTTAGATTTCAAGTTTTCAGGAATATCAAAAGCTACAGAAATGGTATCTTCTGTTTCTTGTCTTACATCGCTGATTGTGAGTGAATGAAACTTTGGAGTCATTTATAATTAAAATTGTTTCACAAATTTACCAATTTATCGTGTAAAATAATTCCGATTTTTTTTTTAAAAGTGAAATAATTTCGAAAAGATTGGTTTATAAAAATGAATCAGAATATTTGGTCATATGAAAGCATTTGTTTATTTTGGTTGAAAAATAGAATTGTGCAAACTGAAAATGCAATAACAGAGGGAGTTTTAGTTCGGGTTCGAACCACATTTCGAGATGATATTTCGCAAGTGAATGAATCTAATTTTTTCTTTAATTACCATATTGAGATTGAAAATCACAACAGTTATGGAGTTCAGTTGCTGCACCGAGATTGGTTCATCAGAGATTCATTGAGTAGCATGGTTCATGTTGGCGGTGAAGGTGTTGTGGGGCAACAACCAATTTTAGGTCCGGGAGATTGCTATCAATATACCTCTGGTTGTGAATTAAATTCTGAAATTGGATCTATGTATGGGTTTTACACATTTGTAAACGTTGACACACAGGAAGAGTTTCGGGTTGAAATCCCTAATTTTCAGATGGTTTTTCCTGGTCGATTGAACTAGTTTTTTTGAGTATAACAAATATAGTTATCACCAATATTAAAATAATTCCCCATTCTAATTTAAACCACTTAGCGTACCATTTTTCAGTTCGAATGGAATAATTTATGTTTTCAGATAAAATAATTTCACGGTTAATTTCGGCCCAGTCTTCGTCGTTTTTCAAAACGCTAATTGTTTGTTTTCTTTGTATTTCAAGAATTTGTTCATAATACAAGGTTGCTTCTTTGTAATCGGTCTGAGTTTTAGAGATGTTTATTAAAGCAATATATGCATCTATTTCCTCTTTAAATAAATTATTTTTAGAAGCTACATTTGCACTTTGGTTATACCATTTTCGTGCTTCATCTAAATTATTTAAATAGAAGTAAAAATCTCCTATATTTAAGTAGCTTTCTGAGATAGTTTTTTGGTCTCCAGTTTTTAAACGCAATTTCAATGATTTAAAAAATTTTTGTTTCGAAGCATCTATATTGCCGTTTTCATAGTCAATAATTCCTAAATTGTTAATTGCATTCGCCATAGGAATTGTTAAATTGATTTTTCGCGCAAATTTTTCAGATTGAGTAAAATGATAAGCAGCTTTTTTTATTTCTACATTTTCTAAGAAAATCTTTCCTAAAAATGCATGAACATAACTCAAACGTTTGTAATTATTAAGTTTTGAATTAACAACTACCAGCTTATTTAAAATAGCTATTGCTTCCTTTCTTTTATTCATCAACAAATAAACATCTGCAAGAAGTAATTTACCTTTTAATCTAACATTCGGGTCTAATGATTTTTCATTTAATGAAATAGATTTTTTAGCCCAATCAAGAGCTGTTCTTCCATCTCCCATGTAAACATATGCTTCAGCAATGAGGTTAGAAATAATAGCTTCTTTAATTGTGTCGTTTCTGTTTTCAATTTTTTTCAACAAAGATTTTAAGAGAACAATTGCTTCAATTTCCTTCTTGTCAAAAATTAAAGCTTCAGACAAAATGATTTTACCATCTTCAATAGCTGCAGCTTCATTGTTATCTATACCATAGAAAAATAATTTTTCACCAATAATTCGAACCGAATCTTTGTTCTCACTCGAATAATATTCATGCAGAAAATCTGCACTCTTTACACGTTCTTCCGAGGTTCCGAAATTTAATTTTTGCCAATTCGAATTTACTTCAGCTTTCGTCTGACACCAACTAAATACACTTAAAAATAAAGCTGAAACAACTAAAATAAAATGAATAGAAATTTTCATAAATTTAATCTTTGCGTTAAAGATACATTTTCCCTCAAGCAAATCATTATCTTTACGGAGCAAATTTATTATTTATGTCAAACGCACTTTTTAAAGTCCCAACTCCAATAAACGAACCAGTTAAAGCATACGCACCTGGAACCGTAGAACGCGATTCACTTATTGCGGAATATAAAAAAATGTATAACCAAGCTCCAATTGATATGCCCATGTATATTGGAAGCGAGCAAGTTTTTACAAGTAACAAAAAAACAATGTCGCCGCCACACGATCATAAAAAAGTGTTAGGTCATTTTTCTTATGGCGATGCAACACACGTGCAAAAAGCAATAGATTCAGCACTTGCAGCCAAAAGCGAATGGTCTAAACTTCCCTGGGATCAGCGTGCAGCTATATTCTTGAAAGCCGCAGATCTTTTGGCAGGTCCGTTCCGTAACCGAATGAATGCTGCAACAATGCTCGCTCAATCAAAAAATGTGTATCAATCTGAAATAGATGCGGCTTGTGAATTAATCGATTTCTTGCGTTTCAATGTGCAATACGTTACTCAGATTTATAAAGAACAACCCGATTCACTCCCAGGAATGTGGAATAAGCTAGAATACAGACCTTTAGAAGGTTTTGTTTTTGCACTTACTCCTTTTAATTTTACTGCAATTGCTGCTAATTTATGTGCTGCTCCAGCAATGATGGGAAATGTAATTGTTTGGAAACCAGCTGAATCTCAGATGTATTCAGCTAAAATAATTATGGAGTTATTTCAAGCAGCCGGTCTTCCTGATGGAGTAATTAATCTAATCTCTGTAGACGGTCCAGTTGCTGGAGATGTTATTTTCAAGCACAAAGATTTTGCTGGACTTCATTTTACAGGTTCAACTGCAGTTTTCCGTCATTTTTGGAAAGAAATTGGAAACAATATCGAAAACTACAAATCATACCCAAGAATTGTTGGTGAAACGGGTGGAAAAGACTTTGTGATGGTGCACAAATCAGCTAATCCAGCTGAAGTTGCAACAGCTCTTTCTCGCGGTTCTTTCGAATTTCAAGGACAAAAATGTTCTGCGGCCTCAAGAGCATACATTCCCTCAAATATTTGGAGTGATGTAAAACAAATTCTTGTAGATCAGGTTCGTTCGTTCAAAATGGGAACAACAGAAGACACATCGAATTTCATTAACGCAGTAATTGATGAGCGTTCTTTCGATAAAATTGCATCTTTTATTGATTTCATCAAAACACAAAACGATGCCGAAATTATTGTAGGCGGAAACTACGATAAATCTATCGGGTATTTTATTGAACCAACAGTTGTTGTGACAACAAATCCGAAATTTAGAACTATGTGTGAAGAAATTTTCGGACCAGTTTTAACAATCTATGTATATCCAGAAAACGAATTTGATGCAACACTTAAATTATTAGACGAAACTTCTGATTATGCTTTAACTGGTTCAATCATTTCGAACGACCGTTATGCAATTCAAAAAGCGCTTGTTGGTTTGGAAAATGCAGCTGGAAATTTCTACATCAACGATAAACCAACAGGAGCAGTTGTTGGACAACAACCATTTGGTGGTGCTCGCGGATCAGGAACTAACGATAAAGCAGGAGCAGCAATGAATCTTTTGCGTTGGGTTTCGGCACGAACAATTAAAGAAACATTTGTTCCGCCTTCAGATTATAAATATCCGTTTCTTGGATAAAATATAAAAATGATTATTTTTGAAACGTCTTACAAAAAGTAAGGCGTTTTTTTATGGATTATTCTAAACGCTACCCAATCACTCAACTTCGAGGTGAATTTATTTTATTGAGCTGGACAAAAGCTTACCGTTCTGTTACTGCTGAATACAATGGTGAACTACTTTTTGAGAATAAAACTAGTGCCGATTTAAAAAAAGGAATTTCTGTTCATCATCCAGAATTAGGAGAAGTTACGTGTAAATTCGCAAAAGAAAAAATGGTGCTGAATGTGTTGGTTGATGGTTTGCATTCGCCAATAAATAAAGATCATCCAATTAATCGGGTAAAAACTTTCCCAACTTTTATTTGGATTATTTTCGCTGGAACTTGCATAACTTTTATTGCTGAATTATTAAGTGCAATTAAAATTCCTTATTTATTGGTGATATTGTTCGGTCCGGTTTTTTGTGGATTAGCAGCTGCAGTTTATTGTGTTGCTGCCATACATCTTAAAAAAGGAAAATCGTGGGCGTTTTGGTTGGCTTTTGGTTTGTTTTCTTTACGACTAATTTTATTAGTGTACCTTTATATTTCAGGTGTTTTAAGTGCAAATGGATTAGGGATTTTTATAAGTCTGTTACTTCGATTTTCCTTTTTGTTGTCTTTTCTTCTGGCAATTCCTCATGTTTTAAATTACATGAAACACGAAAAGTATAGAAAACACGAAAACGGAAACGACGAATTATTGGATGTTAAAATTTAGAAATTATGCTACTTAAATCACTTACAATTTTTATATCACTTGCTTCTTTAAGTTCTTGCATGACAAGTTATGTAGGAGGTATAACTCAATCTACACCATCAAGAAATTACCAATACGACCAAATGATTTCGGTTACAGTAAATAAGGCATATTTTATTGATTTAAGTGGTTCAAAACATATTGGACTTTTACATCAAGCAAAGATTGATTTATACAAAATGTATCCGTTGAACTCGAATGAAGAATTTATTAATTTAACTTTTGATTATAAGAAGAAAAAATCGCTTTTTGGCCCTTTTAT
>JANNWW010000086.1:0-12354 GCA_031409255.1 Crocinitomicaceae bacterium | reverse complement strand
CATGGTGCTTCCAAACGACACAAATACGCTCGGTAATTTATTTGGCGGGCAGCTTTTGGCTTGGATGGATATTATTGCTTCGGTTTCTGCCCAACGCCATAGCAGACGAGTAGTGGTTACGGCAAGTGTGAACAATGTTAGTTTTAAATCGCCGATTAGTCATGCATCTTTGGTAACTCTTGAGGCGAAAGTTTCTCGGGCATTTTCCTCTTCAATGGAAATATTTGTAGACGTGTTTGTTGAAAACAATGTAACTGGAGAACGTCTTAAATCGAACGAAGCTATTTATACTTTTGTTGCTGTTGATCAAAACGGCGGACCAATCCAAGTTCCTGAACTTATTCCAGAAACTGAAGAAGAAAAAGAACGTTTTGAAAGTGCTTTGCGAAGAAAACAATTGTCTTTAATTTTAGCTGGAAAAATGAATCCGAAAGATGCAACAGAATTGGTTGCCTTGTTCACAGGAAAGTGAATAAATTATTCATTCCTATTTACTAATTTCTTTTCTATCTCATTTGTGTTTTGCATAGTCATGCACATGAAATGACCTTTAGGACAACGCTGATGACCAATTTTTGAACACGGCCTACAGCTCAAGTTTTTCACCTCATGCATGCTAAATTTCTCTGGCGTATTCGGAAAATAAGGATACATTCCTAAATCGGGCGAGGTGTTTCCCCAAACAGAAACAATGGGCGTTTCGAAGCAGGCCGCAATGTGCATAAGACCTGTGTCGGCGGTTAATAAGAGTTTGGCGTTTTTACACAAATAAGCAGATTGGTTAAGTGTGATTTTTCCGCAAAAATCAATAATATTTAACGATTCCAACTGTTTTTTGAGTTCGTTTGAGCGGTATTCGTCTTCTTTTCCACCCAGTAAAACAATTGGAAACGCGTAGTTATTTAACACATCTGTCAGTAAATTTATGGGCATTTGTTTGGTTGCAAACTGCGCGCCCATGGCAATTGCCAGATAGCTTTTTTCAGCTAAATTGTAGTCAGTTAATACAAGTTCATCTGCCGAACTTAAGAAATAATCAGTGGGTAAGGAATCGTTTTTTACACCTAATTTTTCGACAGCTTTAAAATAGCGGTCTACCACATGCACTTTTGGCATTCGGTTTATTTTAAAGGTGGTAAATAAAAATTTCTGAAGATTCTTTTTAGGAAAACTGTATGCTTTTACTCCTAATTTCCACTTCAACTTAAGTGTTCGAATATTGTTGTGTAAATCAATTATACAATCGTATTTTTCGCTTTTTAGTTGACTTAATTTTTCTGAAATTGATGCTTCAAAAGTGATTAATTTATCTATATACGGGTTGTTCTCTAAAATAGATTTATACGCCTTTTTTGTGAGGTAATGAATTGTTGCTGATGGAACTTGTTGTTTGATGCATCTAACAACGGACGTTGTTAAAACTATGTCGCCAATGGAGGAAAAACGCAGAACCAAAATTTTCATATTTTCAAAGGTAAGTAAAAAGTTGATGCACAAAAAAAGCGGTCCGAAAACCGCTTCAAAAATTTCAACTGAATTTATTTTTTCTTCTCAATAATTGAGATTTTTTCTCCTTGTGCTTTCACTTCGCCCATTTTTTTATCGAGTGCATTTTTAGCATCTGCAATTTTTTTCTCTTCCTCTGCAATTGTTTGCTTTGCTTTTTCGATTGAACTTTCAGATTTAGAAATTTCCTTTTCAATATCAGATTGTTCTTTTACCATAGTTTTCAAAAGTTTCTCTTCCACTTTTAATTCTGCATCTATAGCGGCAGCACCAGCTTTTGCAGCAAATTCCTTCGCTTTTTCGAGTATTACTTTGTATTGCTGTGAATGGTCGCTACTTGTCATATATGCTCCGCCTAAATCTATAGTAAAAGCAACTTTAATTACTGATCCGTTCTCAATTACTTTTGCGTATCCGTCGAATGATTTTTCGCCCATTTTTTTCATTGACAAACCAATTGCAGAAAATTCTCCTTTGTTTTCGCTGAACTTTCCTCCCCAATTTTTTATTTCATTTTTTAGTTGATCATTTACACCTTCGCTCGTTCCATTGGGAACAGTTACGACGATTGCATTATGTGTTCCATTTGAAAAAGAAATTGCTTCTTCTGTTGTTTTAATCTGACCGAAAGATGCAAACGTGCAAACAGTTATTGCTAAAAATAAAATTGTTTTCATAGAGTTTTAAAGTATTGAATGCTAAAATTACAACTTTCTGATTAGAATGAAAAAAAAACGAATCTGTTCTTAATTTTATACCTTAATTTTATATCGTGCAATTCAAACAAGTTTTCGGTCAATCGGTTTTAAAATCCCAACTCATTCATGAGATTAATCAGGAAAAAGTGTCGCATGCGCAACTATTTCTTGGTAATTTGGGAAATGGAGGATTGCCTTTAGCTTTGGCTTTCGTTCAATATTTATTCTGTCAAGACAAGCAATTGGAAGACAGTTGTGGAAAATGTGACAGTTGTTTGAAGGTTCAAAAATTGGTTCACCCAGATTTACATTTTTCCTTTCCAACCATTCAAGCAGACACAAAAACATCGAATGGTGCGCTAAAAGAATGGCGAACTATAGTGGAAGCTGATGCCTATTTTGATCTGCGCGATTGGATAAAACACATAGATAAAAAGGAACGTTCACCTATTATTGGAACAGAAGAAAGTATAGAGGTTGTGAAGAAATTGGCTCTTAAATCTTACGAAGGTGGTTTTAAAGTAATGCTTATTTGGAAAGCAGAATCGATGAACACCACTTATGCCAATAAAATTCTGAAAATTCTAGAAGAACCGCCAGCTAAAACCTTGTTCATTTTATTGAGCGAAAGTTCAGACGCGCTCTTGCAAACAATTCTATCGCGCACGCAAGTGGTTCGCATTCCTTCTTTAGAATTAGATACCATTGAATCGTTTCTTCAGGCAAACGGGTTAAATAAATCGCAAGCTGAAAGTGTTGCGGCACGAAGTAATGGAAGCATTGTGGCTGCAAAAAAACTCATCGGCGACCAAGACGAAATAGACTCAAACCGTGATTTGTTTATTGAATTAATGCGGGTTTGTTTCAAGAAAAATGTGCTTGAAATGTTGAATTGGACAGAAAAAATTGGTGCTTTAACAAAAGAAGCGCAGAAAAATTTTGTTTTGTATGCCTTGCACATGGTGCGTCAGAGTGTTTTGAAAAACTACACAAATGGTGTTTTAAGTAGAACTTCTGTTGAAGAAGCTCAATTTTTAGATAAATTCTCTCGGTTCATTACGAACAATAATTTACTCGATTTTTGTTCAATTTTCAACGATGCACATTACCATTTAGATCGAAATGCAAATGCTAAATTGTTGTTTACACAGCTTTGTTTTCAAGTAATGCGTTTTATTCACCGCGCATAATCTGTTTTTCAGAACACTTTCGAATTATCTTTGTTGTAGAAAAAAAAGAATTATGAAGCGAATCTATACTTTATTTAGTTGTGGCACTTGCTGCAAAATTTTAGACCAATTAGGCGAAAAAAAAGGAGTGGAAATAATCAATATCAAAGAAAGCAATATTGATGAAAATACCCTAGATTGGTTAAAAGAAAAAGCAGGAAGTTACGAAGCTCTGTTTTCAAAACGCGCAATGAAATTTCGTGGAATGGACTTAAATGAAATGACTTTAACAGAGGCCGACTACCGCAAATACATGTTACAAGAATATACTTTCCTGAAACGTCCGTTTATTATTGATGGCGAGCATGTTTTTATTGGGAATGCAAAGAAAGATGTTGAATTGGCTGTAACGCATTTTAAAAGCTAATTTAGTTTAGCTAAAACTTTACGGAAAAATCAATTTTTTATTGGATCCAGTTCTTTTGAAACTCACAGCCCTTCAGAGAAAATAGCTAAATCGGGCCGATACACAACACTGTTTTTTGATCAAAAATTAGAAGAAATACATTCTGCTTTTCATAACCGAAGGTCTATATTCATCTATTCGCTCATCAAATCCTTTCGCAACAAACCTTTTCAAGAACTTTTGGGTTCCTTTTCCCATTTTATAATCTAATTCCTCTCCAAAAATTGGAATAATTCCTAGAAAATAAATTGTTTGATTTTTAATAGCTAACGGAGCTAATTCTTCTTCTAAAAAAAGTGGCCCTGAAAAGAATAAATAGTCGTGCTTGGCTTGTTCCGAAAGCTGAACAGCAGGATTTCCTGTTGGAATTGTGTGCCCCGGACCAAACCACGTGTTTTTTTCTCTTACGAATTTTTCCAAACGGTAAATCCAATCAAATGGCCAAGCAAAATTCGGATTACTCATGTCATCCAACTCCCAAAAAGAAGGCAAGCAAAAATAAATTTCGTTGTGTTCTCGTCCTTTCCAAGAATCTAAAACAGGCATTTTGTAATCAGATAAACCCAAGGTCATTACGGCCGTAACCGGAACATTTTTTTCAATAAAAAGTAACAAAAAAGCTTGATCTGGGTGCAAAGGGTTTGAAATAACTTTCACACGATGCGCACCCAAACGATTTCCCAATCCAACAACAAGCGGATGTGTTTCTAATTCTTTCTCCACTTTTTATATGCTTTAATTCCAATCATTATCGCAATTCCTACCCCGAAAAACCCAAGCACTCCTCCGATCCAATTGAGTTCGTTTTTTTGAACCGCCAAGAATACAACCGCCACCAAAATCAAGGTAGAAAACTCATTCCACAGTCGGAGGTGATTTGTTGTCCATTTTGACGTTCCCGATTTCAATTGATTCATCAAGCGCTGACAAATAAAATGATAAATCAACAATACAAAAACAAATGTCAATTTCACATGCATCCAAGGTGCTTTAATGAGTGCAGTGTTTGCAAAAAGCATGAACGTTCCGAACAAAACGGTTAAATACATGGCCGGAGTGGTAATTATGTACCATAGGCGCCATTCCATAATTGAAAATTGGTCGTGTAAGACTTTTCGTTCCAATTCTTGTCGAGCGTTTGCTTCTGTATGATAAATGAACAAACGAACTATATAAAATAACCCAGCAAACCAACTAACCACAAAAATAATGTGTAGCGCTTTCCAAAGAGTATAATGTTCAGCTAAAAAAATTTGCATGTATTGTTTTTACAAAGTTAACGAAATAAAAAAGGGAACGATAACTGCTCCCTTACTATTTTGATTTTTTGTGAATTATACTTTCATTCCTTTGACGATACGATCTTTGCGTTTTGTGCGTTGTAATTTACGCAAAACAACTTGCAAATATGCGCTACTTGAACCAGAAGCAAGCGTATACGTTTCATTTCCATATTCCAAAGTTCCTACATTGTTTTTCCAATCTGCAACTAAGTAATAACGACCTGTAGTTTGAGTTGGTCGAGTAGAAAACTTCAAAATCTTCCCCGTTCCCACTTCAAAGCGAACCATTACCTCATTCGTAACGCCAACTTTTTCAAAAAGACACTTTGTGTTTGTTGGTATAATGATTCGATCTTGCGTTTTTGATGAATTTACCACCAATGCACCATCACTACCTGTAGATTGATTTCCACTTTCGGCATTGCGCTCTAAAATAATTTGAGACGAAGTGAAAAACTGAATTTTAGTTAGGTTTTCAGGTGAAAGATCAAATTGATCCTTTAATGCGTCGGTGTAGGCAACTTTTTGACCACAACTTACAAGAAGTACGGATAAAAATGCGAAGGCAAAAAACTTTTTCATGTGTGTTATTTTTACAAAGATAGAAATAGACCCGAAATATTGTGCCAACTTGTTAATTTTTAATCTTCCGTGTTTGAATGAAGTGGGAAAATTACGGGTCTACTTGGTGTTGCATCGTTTTCAAATGGAGCCGTTTGGAGGTTTAGAAAATACAAACCATCTTTGGCTTCATCGGGAACAAAAACCAATTCTGTTATTGTTCTATCGAAACGTTCATTCCCGGGAACTCCCCAATAAACATGATGAAAAGCAAGTTTGCCATTGTCTTTTTCACGATCAACTGAAGGCACGTCGACCAATAAATGCAACACTCCCAACTGATTCAATTTATCTACACATTCTGTAGTGAAATAAGGTGGATTGGAATCAGAATAATTTCTTGAATTTTTTTCTACTGAATTGGGTAATGTTCGAACCAAAAGCCCTTCAATACGCTCTAATTTTATGCTTTTTACTAACAATTCCAATGTAATTACCGAATCCATTTCACCGTCTTCGTTCAATTGTTGAATAGGTTCAACACTTATTAATTCAGTTAAATAGAACGGTTTAAAATTTAACTTATTTACTGAATAAACTTCGTTCGTAATGTGCCCAAGGCATTCGGTATGGGTTCCGTGTCCGTGTGGATTGAAAAAAATGTTTCGGAAATTTACATTTCCACCCTCTGCCACCGAACCAATCCAACCGTTGGCGCGAACGGGTTCAAAAAGAGGTGCGTCTACATACCATGCACGCGGATTTTGCTTAGAAGAAGATAAGGGAATTGAACAATCAATTCCCTCGTTAGTTAAAATATATCTTCCGTCTTCTAAAAAAAGTTGCATGTTCTATTTTGGTAATTTAGCAATAATTGCTCTGTATTCTTGCTCAAAAGCATCTGTTCCGGCGCAGCCCAATTCGTATTTATAATTTTTAAAATCTTCAATTCGTCCCTCTGGACTTGGGTGTGTACTCAAGAACTCGGGTTGTCTACCTCCGCCCGAAGCAGCAATTTTTTCAAAGAACCCAGCTCCTCCGTCTGCTTGGTATTTTGTTGGACATAAATAGGAAACCGAACCTTTATCTGCCTCTGTTTCGTGTTCACGAGAAAATCTCAAGCCAACAATTCCTGAAGTAACGTCTTTCAACATCTGACGGTTTCCAGCTAAAACATCTAACAATGTTTTTAAACCAACTGTTTTTGTCATTTGACGCGTAGAGTGACGAAAATCTGCGTGTGCAATTTCGTGTCCCAAAACACCAGCAAGCTGAGCTTCATTGTCTAAATACTTCATAATTCCGGTGTAAACATAAATGTATCCGCCTGGCGTACAAAATGCGTTTAAGGTTGAATCGTCTTGTATAATTCGCAAACGCCACAAAAAATTATCTTTGTTTTTTACAGCGCCTGAATTCAAAATATTGTTGCGCACTTTATAAAGAAAAGCATATACTTCTTTGTTTTGAACCGAATCAAGTAGTGGATACTCTTTTGAGTTTCCGTCTATTTCTGCAGCAACTTGTGCTCCCAAATCTCTGTCTTGTTGGATTGTGAAAAGGTTGAACCCTCCTCCTAATTCTTTCGAACCACGACAATTAGTTAATAAGAATGTTGTTGTTAGTATTACACCGATAACGATCAATAAATTTTTCATAGGATTTTATTTTGTGCAAATATACAGAATATGTCAAATACGAAAACCTAGAACTACTGTACGATTACTTTTTGCATTCGGAAACCATTTTGATTTTCAATTTTTAGGAAGTAATATCCTTGATTTAAATAAATTGAGAAACCGCCCATTTCAATTACATCAGTTGTATTTAATTTTAAAACACTTGCTCCTTGAGCATCAAAGAGTTCAATGTTATGGATGTCTAAATTCGGATTATTGATTCGGATATTAACGAAATCGCCCGTTTTTATTGGATTTGGAAAAACTTCAATTTGAGCTAATTCATTTGTACTTAAATTCAAAATTCCTGAAACTATAAAATTATCTATAAACAAGTTATTGCTTGAGTCTGAAGCACTAAATTCAAATTTGAAGCGTGTTTTATCGTCCTGATTATTAACAATATAATTGAAAGTTCTAGTTTCCCATTGAGTTGAAGTTGGAATGAAGTTCGACCCTTGAAAAACAGGGGCTGTAATTAAATTCGAAGCGTTTAAATTAGCTCGTTGAATCCATGTTCCTCCACAATTTCTGGTTGAATAAACGATTAGTTTTTCTGTCCCAGTTAACGGATTTGAGGCTGAACCGTAGGCATAATCGAATGAGATTTGAACATTTGTTGTTGTTCTCAAATCAAATGCAGGTGAAATCAAAACATCTTTATTTCCATTTAATTGGTTTGCTGAACCAAATTGATTCCAACAAGCAATGGATGTGTCTTGAATGTAATCATTCGTTAACTTATAACATGCTGAATTGGATACTCCTTCACTCGAAATTAATTCAAATTGAGATGTGTTTTCTTCCAAATTTTGAACCAGCCAAAATGGCGAAAGTGAATCAAAAACTTGCTGTGTTGGTCCTGTATAATCCGCCCAATTTCCGACGACTTGAGCAAAAATTGATTTGGTCAATGTACTAGTTCCATTTGGGCTTGTTACGGCAAGTGTCACATCGTATAAACCATTTGTTGGATAAAAAACTAGTGGGTTTGGTAAGGTGGAACTTGCTGGAAATCCGCCTGTGAAAGTCCATGAATACGAAGTATTAGCTGGGTTTCCGCAACTATTCGTGAAATGTATTGAATCACCTGAACAGATTAATCTATTTTGTGCAGAGAATTCCACATAAGGCAAATTAGTTGCTGAAATTATTGGTCCGGGACCTGTTCCAGTTGCAATTAGGTTTGAATCGGTATGTAAATTATATCTTCCATAAAGTGGGTTTTCACCAACTGAACGCATAAGCTCGGATTGCATGTTAGTAAACATATTCGAACAAAAAGAAAAGGACATGAAGTTCTGAATATTATCAAATACATCATACCCCCAGTATGCTAAAGTCAGTGGATCAGTCGTATCATCACAAGTGTTTAAGATTGAGTCACAAATAGTCCCTTGTGAAATGCTGTTTGGAGTATCGTCTATACCATCAGAATAAGAACAAATTGTTGGCCCTGCATAAAATGTAGAGTCCCAAATATGAAATAATCCAAAAAAATGTCCCATTTCATGCGTCAATGCTCTTGAGTTCACAGGAGTTGAGGTTCCAATTGATCCTACAAAAGAATGCAAAACCGCAATTCCACTTGGACAGCTATTTATATCATATGGCGATGAAATAATATGACCTCCAACTCCTCCAGCACTTCTGACGACCCATACATTTACATAGTTTTCGGCATTCCATATATTAACTGATTGTAGAGGAAAAAAATTATTTGTTAATACAGTATTAATCCGATCTATTCCATTCGTTGGGTTTCCATTTGGGTCAATTGTTGCCAAGCGAAACTCAAAATTAGGGGCGTCAAAAATTGTATCGAAAGGTGAAACAATGTCAATGGTATCTGCGTTTAGCTTTTGAAAATCTGCATTCAATATATTCATTTGATCGAAAATCTGAGCATTAGATATGTTTTCAACTCCATTTTGGTGTAAAACATGGAACACTATAGGAATAATTCTCTTTGTTCCTGATTTAGAAGAACTTTGCAATAAAGACGAAATTTGTTTTAGGTTTTGATCTGTTGGATTTGGGAATGAACACTTATTTTGTGACTGAGAATAAAAAATAAGCGTGTTAAATAAAACGAGTGCCCCAAGTAGTAATTTCTTCATTTTAAATTGATTTGAACACGAAAGTTATTCTAAAAAAATCTCTTTTATACAAATTTTTCTTGAGGTGTAGTATTTATTGATTATGCGGTTAATAGAATTTTTAATAATTCGTTGTTCGTGTAATAATATGTTTTCCCAAATTTAGTTTTTGATAAAAATCCAATTTTTGTTAATGCGTTTAAATAATTTGTTGCTGTAATTCTAGAAAAATTTAAGTCCGAAGCTAAAAAATCTATTTTTGTATATGGATGTTTAAATAAATGATTTAATAACTCTTGACTATAAAATTTGATTTCTTTTCGAAGCAATTGTTTTTGAACTTGCATTGATTCATGAATCTGAACAACCAAGTCTTTTGTTTTTTTAGCCGTTTCATTCACACAGTCAATGAAAAAAATAATCCATTCTTCCCATTCATTATTGTCTCTAATGTTTTGTAAAAAACGATAGTAGTTTGTTTTATTTTTAATTATGTATTTACTTAAATACAATATGGGCAAATCCAACAATTCATTCAATACTAGATATAGAATGTTCAAAATTCGCCCAGTTCGCCCATTTCCGTCATAAAATGGATGAATACTTTCAAATTGAAAATGAATTATCGCCATTTTAACAATTGGATCTAAGTCATTCAAATCATTAAGATTAATAAACTCTTCTAAGTTCTTCATTAATGAAATGATTTCGTCTGGATGTTGCGGTGGTTCAAAGATTACCTCATTAGTTGTTGCATTTCTCAACTTTGTTCCTGCTTGTTTTCTTAATCCCGCATTGTTTTGTTCTAAAATTGCTTGAATCTCACAAATATGATTCGTAGAGATTATTTTCCATCTTTTTACACTTTCAAACCCGTGCTTTAAAGCGGATACATAATTTTGGACCTCTTTATTTGCAGCACTCATTTGAAAAGATTTATCCATATTGCTTTTATACAACTCATCATGCGTAGTAACAATATTTTCTATTTCTGAGCTATCTTTTGCTTCTTGTAATACAAGTGAATTAATCAAAATTTCAGGATGTGGAATTGATTTTGCAATTCCCTTTAGTTCCGCCAAATTTCGATGTGCAATTGCTACTTTTTTAAGAATATTTATCGTTTCTATCTCAAAAGGATAGGGCAAATTCTGTGGATGCCAGTTTTTGTTCATTTCATTTGTTTCATGTAAAGATATTCGTTTTTTCTATACATATTTTTTTTTCATATATATAAATTTTAATTTTCTTTACATGAAAAATATTTTATGTGTAAATTTTACGCTTTTCTATACATAAATAACTTTGCTTAAATCTCCCGCAAACGCTCAAATGCTTGATCCATGTTTAATACGTTACTATAAATAAGTCGTAATTTGTCGTTCTTTTCGCTCATTTTGACGTCTTTTGCGGCACGTTGCACATATTTCAAAACTAGTTGAAATTGCTCTGAATCGTAAAATTTACTTTGCTGATTGGAAACAAAATAACCAATCATGGATCCTTGTTTGATAACCAATTTTTCAAAGCCCAAACTTTCAGCCAACCAGCGCAATTCGAAACTACGAATCAATTCTTTTACAACTCGAGGCAATGGCCCAAAACGATCCATCAATTGTTGCTTGTGTTGTTCCAATTGCTCAACAGTTTCTAAATTATCGAGTTCTTGATAAATACTCAAGCGTTCAGAAACATTGTTGATATAATCTTCAGGAATCCGCAACTCAAAATCGGTTTCTAAAACACAATCTTTTACAAAATGTTGCCCCATAGATTCCGTTGTGCGGTCATCATACAAATCTTTGAATTCCTCTTCTTTTAATTCGTCCATTGCTTCGTTCAAAATCTTTTGGTACATCTCGAAGCCAATTTCGGAAATGAAACCACTTTGTTCGCCGCCCAATAAATTTCCTGCTCCACGAATATCCAAATCTTTCATTGCAATATTGAACCCGGAACCCAAATCAGAAAACTGAACCAGAGCTTCTAGCCGTTTGCGCGCTTCAGATGTTAAAACAGATATTGGCATTGAAATGAGGTAACAAAATCCTTTTTTATTGGATCTTCCCACACGTCCGCGCAACTGGTGCAAATCGCTAAGGCCGAACATGTGTGCGTCGTTGATGATGATTGTATTTGCGTTCGAAATATCAATTCCAGACTCAATAATCGTAGTTGCAATTAACACATCGTATTCGCCCTGAATGAAATCCATCATTATTTTTTCGAGCTGTTTTCCTTCCATTTGTCCGTGGCCAATTCCCACCCGAACACCCGGAACCAAACGCGAAATCATGCCTGCAATTTCTTTGATATTGGAAAGGCGGTTGTTGACGAAATAAACCTGTCCACCCCTGCTCACTTCGTATGCAATTGCGTCGCGAATTGCTTCTTCGTTGAAAGTAATTACTTCTGTTAGAACAGGTTGTCGGTTTGGTGGTGGCGTGTTAATTATACTCAAATCTCGTGCGCCCATGAGCGAGAACTGAAGTGTGCGCGGAATTGGTGTGGCAGTTAAAGTAAGCGTATCTACTGTTGTTTTTAAAATTTTTAGTTTGTCTTTTACTGCTACACCAAATTTTTGTTCCTCATCAATAATCATTAAGCCTAAGTCTTTGAACTTAATTTTGTCGCTCACAATTTTATGGGTTCCTATTAAAATATCAATCTCTCCTTTTTCGAGTTTTTTTAATGTTTCTGTTATTTGTTTGGCAGATCTAAAACGATTGATGTAACCAACCGTGCAGGGAAAGTTTTTCAAGCGTTCAGAAAAAGTGCGGTAATGTTGGTGACTTAAAATAGTTGTAGGAACCAAAATTGCTACTTGTTTCGAATCTGTAACTGCTTTAAATGCTGCGCGAATTGCAATTTCAGTTTTACCAAAACCCACGTC
>JANNWW010000085.1:0-36005 GCA_031409255.1 Crocinitomicaceae bacterium | reverse complement strand
CAATATATGAACTGTCAGTTTCGCCCGAAATAGCGGTTCCATTTAATTGCCATTGGTAGCTTAAACCAACTCCGGTGTTTGCATTAAGAAGAACCGAATCTCCAATACAAAAAGTTGTTGAAGATGCCGGAGTAATTGTTGCTATTGGAGCAGAATTAACTGATACAGATACCGCAGCCGATGTTGCGGAACAGGCATTCGTATTTGTAACAATTACTGAATAGTTTCCGCTTGAATTTGCAGTATAAGAATTAGCAGTTTCGCCCGAAATATTACTTCCATTCAATTGCCATTGGTAAGTTAAACCCCCGCTAATGTTTGCATTTAAAACAACTGAATTGCCCGCACAAAATGTGGTGCTTGAAGCAGGAGTAATTGTTGCAATTGGTAAAGCGTTTACAGTTACTGTACTTGCTAACGAAGTTGTAACACATGCACTTGCATTTGTAACAATTACCGAATAATTCCCACTTGTTGTTGCAGTATACGAACTAGCAGTTTCGCCCGGAATATTGCTTCCATTCAATTGCCATTGATAGCTTAAACCTGCACCTGTATTTGCATTTAGTAGAACAGAACCTCCCACACAAAAAGTTGTTGAAGATGCCGGAGTAATTGTTGCAGTTGGATTACTGATTACGCTAAGAACAACCGAAGCCAGAGGAGAAGAACACGTTCCATCGTCTAAATAAACGGTATAGGTTCCGGCAGAATTTACAGTAATTGATTGAGTTGTTTGACCGTTTGACCAGAAGTTATTTATTGCCGATGAAGAAGTGATAACAATTGAACCACCTGCACAAAAAGATGCTGTTCCGCTCGGAGAAATTGTTGGAGCAGGTAAGTTTCCGATTGTTACAACAACTGAATTTGAAGTTAAAACCGGACAAGAGGGGTAAGAGTTTGTTAACGAATAAGTTCCTGATGTGGTTACCGTATTGTTTTGTGAAGTTATGCCATTCGACCATAATAAAAAACTTCCACCAACAGATGAGCTTAAGGTAATAGATCCCGAGCAAGCAGTTACTGGTCCGGCCGGACTTACAACTGGAGTTTCAGCAATATCTACTGAAATTACATTTGAAATAGGAGATGAACAACCACCATTCACAACCTGACACGAATAATTTCCACTCGATGTTACAGTTATAAATTGAGTTGTTGCACCATTCGACCAAAGGTTGTCTATTGCCGATGATGAAGTTAGAACCACATTCCCTCCTGCACAAATAGTTGTTGGACCACCTGCTGAAATTGAAGGTGAAACTGGTCCGGCAGTTACTGTAACCACAATTGGGTTCATTGAATTGCTTGTGCACCATTTTGTTACACCAACAGTTGAAGTAACAAAGTAACTTCCGCTTGTTGTTGCGTTTATTGCTTGAGTTGTTTGACTTCCAGGCGTCCATAAATAATTCTCTTGGTTCTTTGATGTCAAAGTCACTGAATTTCCATTACAGAAAGTTGTTGGTCCGCCAGCTGTTACCCAAGGAGTTGCATTTAAAATTAGATTAAATGTTTTAGACACATCATTTAAAATGGCTAAGTCTGGTCGGCCATCTTCGTTGAAATCATTTGAATTTGAAACAATTGTTCCAACTTCAGAACTAAATCTTTTAAATGGAGTTGGAGAAGCTCCAAAGTTTCCCGTTCCATTTCCAATATAAACCTCAATTATTCCTGTGGTGTTTGTTCCATTTTGTGCAACGAGTGTTAAGTCTTTAAAACCATCGTTGTTATAATCTACAATATGAATGTTTCTAACTGCTATTAATGTGGTTGCGCTGGATTGAATAGTACCAAAACCACCAGATCCGTTGTTTATAAAACGAGAAAATCCGGGCAGCAAACCAGCATTTGCTGAAACAATATCGAAGAATCCATCGTTATTTAAATCTTCAACATCCACATTAATTGGGTTCGTATTGGCACCGGTAGAGAGATTTACCGCTGCATTAAAGTTGCTTGACCCAGGATTATAGAGAAAAACAGAAATTGTATTCGATGCTCCATTTGCAGTAATGATATCATTAAAACCATCGTTGTTTAAATCTTTTATTTTCACATTTGCTACAGAAGTTGCACCCGTTGCGAGAGTTTGAAATAAAGGGAAATTTATTGTTCCATCATTTTCACGAATTTCAATAGATCCATCTGTTCTAGCTAGAACAAAGTCACGATTTGTTGGCGTTCCAACAACTTGTTCAAATGCAAATTGGTTCAATGTTGCTGCTGGAGTAAAATCTGCAAATGAAGTTAATGTTCCGGATGGAGAACCTTGTAAAACATTTATTTTATTCGTTGAAAGATAATAAACAGCAACATCTTTATCCACATCGCTTGCATTCAATAAATTAGATTGAATTACTGTTGGATTTGTGAAACCACCAAAGTTGTAGGTTGTTGGAAGTGTATTGAAGTTCGCATTTCCAAGAGAAAAATAAACGTCGAATGAATTTGAAGTTCCGTTTGCAACAAGAATATCAATTTTACCATCATTGTTTAAGTCAGAACTAGTTAAATTTCTTACAATTGAATTGGTTGAATACCGAATTCCTAAATCATCTAATCCAAGAGAAGATCCTTTAAAGAATTGAGAAATGCCATTTACTTGGTTAGAGGTTATAACGTCTAATTTAGCATCTAAATCAAAATCGGCTATAACAAGGTTTTTAGGAGTTGAAATTGCAATAATTTCATATTTAGCTTGAAAAGTTCCGTTACCGTTTCCGATTAGAATTGCTAAAGTGTTTGAGTTTCCGTTAGTTATAACGAGGTCTGTTTTTCCGTCACTGTTTACATCTCCACATTTTATTGCAGACGGACTATCACCAGCACCGTAAATTGTATGTGTTCCAAAATTTCCGCTTCCGTTGTTTAAAAAAACAGAAATATTGTCGTTTGCTTCATTGGCGGTTGCTATGTCTAAGTCGCCGTCGTTATCGAAGTCGGCATAAGACAAATCGATTGGGTTTCCAGAGGTTGCGAAACTTGTTGCGGCTGCAAAGACTCCAAGTCCGTTATTTGTTCTCAAACTTATATTTGGAGAGGTATAATTAGAAGTAATTACATCGTTTCCAGCTACACCATCAAAATTTGCAACTACAATTCCTCGCGCGCCACTGCCAGTTGCGTTTGTTGCTGTTGGCGATTGGAAAATCACGGGTGAACCACCTAAATTTATGAATACTTCAAAACCATTGTTAACAGCAGCAATTATGTCAGGTAAACCATCTCCGGTAACATCATTTACATCTACTTCAAAAAAACTTGGTGCAGCAGGTGCAGGACCAGGAATTGAACCAGAGTAGGGCATAGCTGTCCCAAAAATTCCAGATCCATTGTTTAATAAAACATTTATTTTTGAATTGTTTGCTCCGAAGGTATTATTTGAAACTACCAGGTCAATATCTCCATCACCATCTAAATCTTTTGCCTTTACAGAAAATGGCCTAACTCCGGCAGTATAATTTGTATTTGCTTGGAAAGTGCCATCGCCATTTCCTAATTTAATTGTCAACAAAGGACCAGTGGTAAGAAAAGAAACGTATGCTAAATCTAGTTTTCCGTCGGTGTTAAAATCAGCAAAATCAATACCTTGTGAAGCAGATACACTTGTAAAAGCATTGTCGTTGTGCGAATTAAAACAAACAGAATTAACTTGTGAGTTTAAATTCAAAGAAATAAGCGAAAAGCCAAGGAGAAATAGTTTCCCCTTGGCATTCAAATTACTTAGACAGTTAATTTTCATTTAAAACAGTGAAGGTTTTTTCTATTCATCTACGTTATTTTAAAAGAATTACGTGTCCTGTATAGACTTTGTTTTTACTATTATCACTTAATTTGACAGTCATTTTCCAGACGTAGGCTCCTTCTTGAACCATTTTATCTTTATAAGTTCCATCCCATCCAATATCAAAATTATTTGATTCGAAAATGATTTCACCCCATCTGTTAAAAATAACCATGTTAAATTCATTTATTACAACTCCTGCAGGAGCAACAGGTCGGAAAACGTTGTTGTGTTCGTCTCCATCGGGAGTAAATGAATTTGGAACGAAGAGTGTAAATTCTTCAGCAAAAACAATGGTTTGACAAATGTCATTTCTACATCCCTCTGCCGAAATTACTTCTAAACATATTTGTTGTCCACCGGCTTCAATGTTTCCATAATTTACACTTGGGTCTTCTAATGTAGATGATCCGAACGCTCCAAAATCCCAATCAAAAGTTACCGCATTTGAGGAGGTATTGTTGAATTGAATCTGAGAGTTTATGGTTGTTGGCGCATTCGGATTGAAAGTAAAATTGGCTACCGGATCTGGCGCTACACAAGCAAAATCTGCAAATGTTGAATCTGCAACACAACCATCAATTGTTGTAATTTGAACTGTTACATCATAACATCCAACAGGTGTGTAAATGTGGTTCACACTTGTTCCACCATTTGCTAGAGTTGCACCATCGCCAAATGTCCAGTTTACTGTTGCAATATCCGCAAGATTTCCGTTTAGTGAGAATCCTGCATCGAAAGGAGAACAACCAATTGCTGGGTTAGCAGAAATTATAGGGTTTGCAACAACGAACTCATTTACATACACTTCTAATGTATCGTAAGCATAACATGCGTCCCATGCAACCATTAACAAAGTATCGTTCCCTTGAGGGATATAGTTGAAATTCGCGCCAGATAGACTCATTGTATCTAAACTCATTGTTAGCCATTGGTATTCATATGGTGGAACACCTCCAACACCTGAGCCAGTAATATTGACTGCATTTCCAGGACAAGCACTTAAGTTATTCGTAACGTTGGGAATAAATTCAGGATGAACATTAACTGTTGCTGCTACCGAGGCAGTTGTACAACCGTTTAAATCGACCACATTTACAGTAAAAGTTGCAGCACTTGTTAAGTTTACATTCAAGTATTGAGCTGTATCTCCTGCGCTCCATGAGTAAGTATAAGGAGGAGTTCCTCCGTTAGCTTCTGCAGATAAGGTTCCAAATCCATCGTAACAAATAAACATTCCATCTTCTGGAATTGCTATTTGAGAAAGAGCAGTTGGTTGATTAATTACAATTTGTTGAGTTTGAGTACAACCATTTAAATCTTGAACAACTACATCATACGTTCCTGCGCACAGACCAATAAAGATATTAGAAGCTTGAAAAGTTGCTCCGTTGTCTACACTAAATTGAACTGCAAGAGGTGATGAAATTGTAATCGTACCATCACAAGAGCCATTACACAATGCATCTGTTGCAGAAATTGATTGGATTTGTAATAATGGTGGTTCAGTTATATTGAAGTCTGTATCAACAACACACCCATTATTATCTGTAACTTCTACATTGTAAGATCCTGCACATAATGCATTCGCTATATTCGTTGCGCTTACTGTGTTTAACCAAGTGAAATTATACGGAATTGTTCCTCCCACAGGAGTTACAGTAGCAGTTCCATCGCATGCACCATTACAGTTAACATTTGTTTGAACTTGCGCTTGAATAATTAAATCTAATGGTTCTGTTAGAGTGACGTTAGCTATTTCTGTACATCCATTTAAATCTTGAACCATTAAAGGGTAAACTCCCGCACTTAAAAAGGAAACTGTACTACTAGAACCGTAAGTTGCTCCATTGTCAACTGAATATTGATATGCAGTAACTCCACCACCTGCTGTAAATGTAATTGTTCCACTGAAATCTTGGAAACAATCTAAATCAGTTTTTACTGCTGTTAAAGTTAAATCTGTTGGTTCTGTAATTTGTACTGTTAAAGTATCAGTACAACTATTTGCATCTGAAACAGTGATTAAGTAATTTCCAGCACAAATAGCATTGAATGTTGAACTTGCTTGGTTGGCACCGCCAATGTTGTATTGTATAGGTGCTGCACCTCCGGTTGAATTAACCACAATTGCTCCATCACAAACTGCATTACACAAAACATTTGTAAGTGTTGTTCCAACAATTACAGGAGATGGTTGGTTTGTTATTGTTACAGTTGTTGTAGCTGGACAATTGTTTGCATCTTCAACTAAAACAGTATAAGATTGGTCATTTAAACCATTGAAAATACCAGTTAAATTAGTTGTAGCGCCATTGTCAATACTGAAATCGAGTGGTGCTATTCCACCAGCAGCAGTTGCTGTAATTACACCGTTATTAAGATTACATGTGCTCGAAGTTAAAACAGTTGCAATTGTTATAGCTGCTGGTTCAGTAATGTTTTGAATTGCTGAAATTGAACAGTTGTTTGAATCTTTAACAATCAGGTTTTTAACTCCTGCACAAAGACTCGATATAAGGTTGGAATTTGAAAAAGTAACACCGTTATCTGCACTGTAAAAATAAGGTGCTGTTCCGCCCGATGCTGTAAAAGTAATCGTTCCATCGCACACACCATTACAATTTGCAGGAGTGTTTGCATACAATGAAGCAAGAGGTGCTGGCTGAGTTACAGTTGAATTAATTGAAACCAAACATCCGAATTGATCTTGAACTCCAATTGTGTAAGTTCCAGCAGCAAGACTTCCAAAGAAATTCTGTGGACTAAAAGCTCCAGCGTTAATACTGTATTGGTATGTTCCTCCGCCACCAGATGCACTTGAAATAATATATCCGCTTCCATTTCCATTACATGTTAATGGATATGAATTTGCAGCAGGAACAATAACCGTTGGTTGAGTAACTGTTACTGAAGTAGTATTTGAACACAAATTAAAATCTTGAACACCTATGGTGTATGTTCCGGCGGCTAGTCCGTTAAAAATATTACTTGCTTGGAAAGCACCACCATTAATGTTAAATAAATAAGGCGCAGTTCCACCTGCCACATTCGAAACAGTAATTGATCCGTTTGCTCCACCAAAACAAAGTGGCGCAACTGCTGTGTTTTGGAATGTAATTGAATCTGGTTCACTTATAATGAAAGGTAAAACAAACACGCATAAACCAGCGTCAAAAATGGTAACAACATGCGGACCTTCTGCCAAACCAGTATAACTTCCACTAAATTGAGTTGAAGGAATTGTATCAAATTGATAAGTAATAGGGTTCGCACCACTCACGTTAGAAACCAATACAGTTCCATCGGCTGCACCAAAACAAGTTGAATTTGTTGTAGATAGGAGAATTCCATCCATCTCAACGTCATTAATACCCATAAATTCATCCGTTACACAACCTAGTGCATCTGTAACTGTTACTAAATATGCTCCACCAAATAAGTTGGTAAATATTCCAGTTGGCTGAAAAGCACCTCCGTCTAATTGGAATTGGTATGGAGCATTTGGAGATGTTGTACTTACTTCAATAGATCCATTGTTAAATCCACAATTTGATTCTACCAATATAACCACGGTTATATCATGAGCAGGAGGATTAACTAAGGTTTGAACAGAAGTAATTTGACAGTTATTCGCATCTCTAACAATAAGGTTATTTGCGTTTCCACAAGCGTTTGTTATTGGATTTGCACCTGAAAATGCACCACCATTTAAGCTGAAAGAGTATGGTCCAACTCCGCCACTAGGCGTAACTGCTATAATTCCGTTACACTGATCATAACAAATAGGATTTGTATTTACATATACTGCAGCCAATGGAGCAGGTTGAGTTATTGAAACATTTTGATTAATCAAACATCCGTTTTGATCTCGAACTACTACGTCATAAACTCCAACGCATAAGCCACTTAAAGTGTTACTCGCCTGAAATGTGTTTCCAGCATTTGATGAATATTGATAAGGAGCAGTTCCACCGCTTGCAGTAACAACAATTTGTCCATTACAAAGTCCATTACACGTTATGTTTGAAGCTACTTGAGTAAATGAAACTGGCGTAGGTTGTGTAATTGTGAAATTCACCTGAGAGGTACACATATTCGCATCTCTAATTGTTGCAGTATAATTTCCTGCAGTTAAGAAACCAAAATTATTCGACAATTGCGTAGTAACGTTATTATTCAAAGAATAAGTATATGGTGCTGTTCCTCCAGCGGCTCCGATTAAGACAGATCCGTTGTTTCCTCCATTACATGTAATGTTTTGAACAGAAATAAGAGAAGCAATAGGAGCATTTTGTGCAATAACGGTAGCATTTACAGTTTGAGTACATAAATTAATATCTCGAACTGTTATTGTGTATGCTCCAGGAGCTAAGCCAGTGAAAGTGTTTGATGCTTGAAAAGCACCACCAATTGAATAAGTTAAAGCTGGAGTTCCGCCGCCGCCTGTAACTGTTATACTGCCGTTGTTGTTTCCACAAGTAGAGGGAGTGACTGTTCCTAATGTTAAGGTAACAACTGCTGGCTGAGTTATTGTAACAGGTATTGTAGTTGTACAGTTGTTGGCATCACGAACAACCATATTGTAAGCTCCTGCACAAAGTCCAGTGAAAGCATTAGATACTTGAAAAGCACCTCCATTTATGCTATATGTATAACCTGGTGTTCCTCCAGAACCTGTTAGCGTTATGGAACCATTGCAAGCTCCATTACAACTTGCATTTGTTTTAACAAAAGCTAGATTTAATAGTGTTGGTTGTGTAATTGTTGTGTTTGCGGTTGCTACACAACCAGTTGCGTCTGTAAGGGTTACCGTAAATGCCCCAGCACCTAAATTACTTGCCGTTTGAGTTGTTTGTCCACCAGTCCATGAATATGCAAATGGTGTAGCTCCAATTGGCGCAGCTGTTGCGGTTCCAGTATTTACTCCGTTACAAAGTAGATTTGTAGAAACTGCAGTAACAGAACAACAAGCAACCGAACCAGGGTTTATAACAAATGTGCCGGCAACTGAACAACCGTTTGAACCCGTTACAGTATAATTGTAATTTCCGTCTGGTAAATTGGTGAAGTTGGCAACCCCAGCAGCGGTGTTTGGTTCTATGGTATTTGTATTTACAGGACCAGTTATAGCTACTGTATAAGGGCCTGCTCCAGAAACATTATTTATTGTGACACTTCCGTTATTTGAACCAATACATGTTTCTGCTATGGGGGTTACAGCTGGAACTGGCAGGGTTCCATAAGAGACATTCATTTGATCTGTTTCTACAACAGTAGTTCCATTACACATGGTATAAGTTACTTGTGCGGTATAAGTTGCTGGACCTCCAGGACAAACATTTATAGTTGCTCCAGCCCCAATAGGTGTTGCACCTTGAAACCACGCAATTGTATAATTTGGTGTGCCATTTGGTGTAAATCTCCATGCTTCAGGTGTTGTAACTGTCCAATTTGCGCCAGCATTTCTTCCTGGTGCAGCAATTCCAGCAGTTCCTGCAGGGTTTTGGATACCAATAATTGCTCTTCCATTATTCCATGTACCACATGTTGCCTTGTTGTTTACATACACATCAATTACATTCGTTGTTTCATATAAAACCATCATGTGTGTACTTCTTAACGCATTGCAAGAGAAATGCCCTAATTGATTGAATGATACAACAAAAATTCTACAGGGTGCAGTTCCTAAAATGTACCATTTAACCGTTCCTGCAACTGTTGGGTCAATATCGTGATATACTCCAAAAACATCTCCAGCAGTTGTTAACGCAGTTGAAGGACAACTTGCAGTGTAACTCCATGGATGATATGTTCCACCAGCAGTTCCACCACCAAATTGAATTGCGCCATTTGAACCAACATTTATCGTATTGTAATTTACTCCAAAATAACAAAAGTTAAAGGGTAAACCAATAGGAGGAGACCAAACATCATCTGTTGCAACGGAAACTGCCGTTCCACCAGCCAAATTGTATGCTACAGGAGGTGAATGCGGTATTGAACCTACTGCATAAGACGTTGGAGCACCCGTATGAAAAGGTGTAGCTGTTAAATTTGTACAGTTTTGTGAACATGGTAAAACCTGATCTGGACCAGCATTTACATCCGGACAACCAGGAAACTGGGCAAAACTACTAAAGCAGTTTATTAAGACTAAAAGCGAAATAACTAGTAAGTTTTTCATATTGAACAGTGTTTTATTAAGTGTTGTAATATTAACGAGTTTTGGCAGAAGGGGTTGCCTCCTTATTAATTTAAATTTATTCATTTGGTTTTACATAGTTCAGCATCCAGGCTTTTCGATCTGTTGCTCTTTTGTAATCTTTGTATGTTTTTTCAGCATCTTTTTGTTCTGTTGTATATAACAAAACAACGTAAAAATAACCATTCTTTTTGTTAGTAACCAAATAAGCATTTGGGTATCTTTTTTTTATTTCTGTTAACTTGCTGTCTGCCAGAGTTCTGTTTGAAAAAACGCCCGAAATAACATAAAATCCATTTTTTGAGTCAGTAAAATCCAGTTCTTTAAAATAGTAGCCAGTTGCAATAGGAAGTTCTTTCATTGGTGCATCAGAAATGGAAGATGTGTCGTCAACTTCTGGCTTTTGTATAATTTCTTGTTGATTTTCCTTTTCCTTTTCGAGTTCAACAACCTGATTTTCCAATTCATTTATACGTTTTTGTAAACTAGGATCTATTACTTCTTTTTCAACTATTTTTTCTTGAACTTTAATAATCGTCTTTCCACGCTTACCTTCTTCTCCAAATTGAATTGCTAAGTAAACTTCGTGTTGCATTCCACTCGCATATTTTCGAATAGTTCCAACTGGCAATTCATAACTATATCCAACTTTGAATTGTTCTTTAATGAAAATACCAATATTTGCTTGAATTGCATAATCCGACTTAAAACTTATAGAAGCCCAGCCCAAGCTAATTTTTTCTATTTGAGTTAAAAATTCATATTGTAACGGTGCTCCCGGAACAAAGCGAACCATGAAATTAGGTTTCAGAACTATTTTTCGATTAATTGGATAAGCATATTGAATTTCACCCATAAAATGTCGAGCAAGACGGTAATATGCAACTCCCATTTTGGTGTCATATTTCGCCTTTCCACCTATTACTTGAGGAACAGAAACTCCACACGAAAAGCGCTCTCCTAAAAAACTTACACCAACATTCATATCAAAAGTTGCAGCTTGCGGTCGAAGACTTGTTAAAAACGGATCGTCTAACTGTGCAACCTGAATTCCCCCAGTATTAATTTTGTGGTCCATGTAACCAGCAGAAACTCCAAAGCGTAATTCATTCGATTTGTCGAATTGAACGCCATAAGAATAATTCAAATTTGCACTAATTTGTTGTTGAATTCCTTGAGAATTATGTGCTACAAATAAACCAAACCCCATTTTTTCGTTAAATAATCCTCCGTCAATAGATAAATAATTGTTCGATGAAGAAAGACCAAAACCACTGTATCGTTGATTTCGGACTAATGAAGCGGTTGTGAATTCTGAAATGCCTGTTTTAGAAGGATTCATAATTCCAGGATTTAGCATGTAATGATTATAAAACGGAACTTGTTGTCCGAAAGTCAAGAATGAAACTAGAATAAATAAAAAAGTAATTGTTCTATTCATTTCCCAAAATACTTAATGTTCCTTTGAAAATGGTTTCTGTTAAACCTTGTTTAACTACATAATAATAAGTTCCATCTGGAAGATTCTTACTTTTAAATTGTCCTTTCCATTCGTTTTTGTAATCCGAATTTTGATATACACGGTCGCCATAAACATTGAAAACAGTTACTTCTGTATTCGGAAAATTATCTATTCCTTGAATAATCCATTCATCATTGAATTGATCATTGTTCGCCGTAATCAGATTCATAATTTCAAATTCTTCCGAAGGTATAACAGTTACACGAAGTGTATCGCTTCCTGAACATCCAAAATTATCAATAACCGTATAAAAATAATCTGTTGTTTCCGAAGGAAAACAGGTTGTAATCGCTAAATTCGGGTTTGTTATATATTGAAACGGCGACCAAACTCCTGTAAAAGCACTTGCAGCATTTAGTGTTGTAGTATCACCTTCATCAATACTAACATCAGTCGAAACAACTACTAATGGAACTGGTTTTACATCAATGTAAATAAAATTTGACGTGTCAAAACCACACATTCCGTTTTTTACAATTACGCGAATCCAAACACTCTGAGAGATGTTTTCTAAAATATTCAAAGAATCGTAAGTTGAAGGAATTGCGTTCCAGATTGCACTATTGGTACTGCTTTCCCAAGAAAAACTAGTGGAAACATAATTCGCTAAAATTAGATGTGTAGAATCGTCAGTACAAATTGTCTTATCTTCATTTAATATTCCCGGATCTGTTTGTTGATCAACAGTAATTTGAACAGAAACACTTGTGTCTGCAGGGCAAACTGTTCCTTGACAAATAAAACGAACTTCAGTAGTCTGATTGATTATCGGAAAAATGATTGTGTCGTTTGTACCCACAACGCTTGTCCAAGAAGCACCTCCGTTTGTTGACGTTTGCCACGCAGCTATAGCACCTTGAAATCCGTTTACGCTTACCAATTCATTCAACGTTTGTGCGCAATAAATTCCGCCACCTTGAATTGTTCCTGGTATTAAATTGTCGATGCCAATAAAAGCAGTATCGCTGATTATATTCGGACAAGCACCTCCATCTAAAAGAACATGTAAAACAGTGTTTTGTGTAATTCCAGAAATATCAAAAGTTGGTGTGTTTATTCCAGTTCCAATCCAAGTTACTCCATTATTCGTAGAAATTTCCCACTCATCAATTGCATTCAAATTTGCAGTTAATGAAATCGGAGATCCAATAGAATTGATACAATAAGTAGCGCTCGATAAAATATCTGCAGGAACAAGTAACGAGTCTATTTCAACCAAAGTAGTTGTTGAATAATAATCTGCACACAATTCGCCTTCCAAATTCACTCTATAAAGTGTAGATTGACCTAAGTTGGTATAACTTTGTGTGTTCGTTAAGTTGGTAATTGCTGACCATGATGCGCCGTTGTCAATACTTGATTCCCAATTTAAAATCACTTCTAAGCCGTTTGCAACATTTAAAGTACCATTGTCATTGTCTTCACAAAGTGAAGTTGCTCCGGATAGAATAGGAGCTATTGGAATTGGTTGAATAAAAATTGTTGCGTTACTTGAATACGAATCCGGACAGTAAATTCCATCCAAATTGAACCGATATAGTGTTGTTTGTGTAGGGTTAAAATAATTGATAAACGAATTTGTATTCGCAATATTTGTCCAAGTAAGACCATTGTTGGTAGATGATTCCCAAAAGTTAATCGATGTTGTTACACCAACGGCAGTTAACGAACCAATTCCACCAGATGCGCAAATAGAGTCTGAACCAAAAACAGATGCCAAACTAATTGCTTCTTCTATTGTCACTTTATGATCATTTGAAAAAGCACTTGCACAACTGTAAGTTAAATATTTTACTCTAAAAATAGTTGTTCCAATTAAACTCGGAAAATTGAACGTATTAGTAGTGTTCGCACTACTTGTCCATGTTGCACCATTATCTGTAGAAAATTGCCATTCTTCAATAGTAGCACTTCCGGTAACGTTCAAGCTTCCAATAGAATTTGTTGAGCATAGCGTGTCTGGACCGCTTAAAAAACCGATTATGGGTGGGTTTTCTACCATTATGCTGGTAATTGGCGAAATGGCATTCGGACAAAGTCCGCCATTATAGTTAATTCTGTAATCTGTTGTTTGAAGCAGGTTCACGAAGGGTTGAGAAGGGGTGGAATTCGAAATTGTTGTCCAGCTTCCACCACCATTAGTTGAACTTTGCCAATTAGAAATTGATCCATTGCTCCAACCAACAATATTTAAAGTTCCAGCATTACCAGATGAACAAACAGTATCTGCTTGAACAATATTTCCAGGAATTACAATGCAATCGTTTTGAACAAGCCAAGTTACTGTATCATTAGCAGGGTCTAGATCTGAAGGATGCTTTACCCAAACTTTCATCTGATAAGATCCACAAACAGATAAATTAGCCGTAGTAGCAAAACTAAAATTATAAGAACCTGAAGGGCCAAGAGGAGTTCCAGCAACTTGAGAAATTGTTGAGCCGCCATTTACAGTATAAAAAACAGTATACGAACCTCCACCAGCAGGAGAACCATTGTTGTAGATATTTACCTTAACAACTTGTGTGCTTGATAACTGACAGCCAGAAATTGGAGAAGACGTTGCATTCAAAGACACGCTCAAGTTTTGGGCAGATGCAATAACTGTTAGAGCAGTTATTGAAAGGAATACAAGTAGTTTTTTCACGTCTATACAAGTGCGTATGTGTTAAAAATACGCATAAAGTCTGAATCTTGTTTCATTAATGAACAAAATTACGTTTTAATCGAACTTAATGGTCGTTTTATCGATAATTTCTACTTAAATATTTTTTAAAAGTTTTTAAATTAGCCGTATATTTGATTTCCATTTTTAAATAATGACACGCTTTTTTTTCTTCGGATTCTTAGTTTTAATTACCTTATTTAGTTTTCAATTAAATAAAGATAATTCCCGATTCTCAGAACTAAACAAAATGAGTTCTAAAGATTCTTTGAATTTGCAAATTCGACTTGGTAGAATGCTGTTTTACGACAAAACTCTTTCCCGAGATTCAACAATTTCATGCTCTTCTTGTCATATTCAATCGCTCGCTTTTGCAGATACTCTTCCAATTTCTTTCGGAATCAAAGGTCGAAAACCTAATCGAAACACACCAACATTAACGAACATAGTTTCCAATACAAGTTTCATGTTCGATGGTTTTTTGGAAACGCTCGAAAAACAAATAATTGTGCCACTAGAAGAACACAATGAAATGGATTTCAGTTTACTGGAAGTTACAAAAAGATTTTCGAAGAATAAAAAATACCAAAAAATAGCTTTTAAAGTATTCAAAAGAAAATTAGATCCTTATGTAATAACACGTTCAATTGCTGCTTTCGAAAGAACCATTATAAGTAATTCGTCGAAATATGATTTGGTGTTGAATGGGAAACAATTTTTCTCACCAGATGAAAAAGAAGGTGCTGAGCTATTTTTCAATAAACTGAACTGCGCAAAATGTCACAGCGGTTCAAATTTCTCGAATTATTTGCCGATGAACAACGGATTGGAAGAAAATTATTTAGACGAAGGTAGAATGCGCGCAACGCAAAAAGAAAGCGATCGAGCACTTTTTAAAGTTCCTACTTTGCGCAATATTTCGATTACAAAACCTTACATGCATGATGGAAGTATGACGAGCTTACTAGCTGTGATTCGGCATTATGAAACCGGAGGAAAAAAACACGCAAACAAAAGTGAATTGCTCCAAGCTTTTCAACTTACAGAAAACCAAGAGCAGCAGTTAATTGCATTTCTCTTTACTTTAACAGACCAAAGTTTCTTGAAAGACAAAGCGCTTTCGGATTTAAAAAGGTGAGCGGAAATTCGGATTGTTCGCTAAAATTGGATCGGTTAAAGTTTTTAAAAAAGCCACTAAATCTGCTTTTTCATCTGCATCTAACATTAATCCTGTAGATTGGTTGTATACCAAAGCCGGATCTGTTGTTGAACTAATCTGAATTCCAGAATTGTAATGTTCCACAACTTCTTCTAATGTTTTGAAACGCCCGTCGTGCATGTACGGTGGAGTTAATTCAATATTTCGAAGCGTTGGTAATTTGAATTTTGCTTTGTCATTGTTATTTCCAGTTACATTGAAAAACCCTAAATCACTAAAAGTTGCATCTGTATTTAAACCATTGTTTATGAATTGGTCATTTTCAAAATTATTCCCAGTGTGACAGTGAGCACAATCTGCTCCACTCGTACTTGGAAACCCGGGATTATATTCTCCGAAAAACAAAACACGCCCTCTTTCTTCACTTAATGTTAAAGCCACTTCTCCACGAAGAAAACGATCGTATTTACTATTTGAAGAAACAATTGTAAATAAAAAAGCTTCCAATGCGAATGACATGTTTTTGGGTGAAATTTGCCCGTCTGAAAAAGCTAATTTAAATAACATTCTGTACGAAGAATTATTCCTTAACTCTTCAATTGCATGATCTAAATTCTCGTGCATTTCGATTAGATCTTCAATTGGTTTAAGCGTTTGGTCACGCAACAAATTTGCACGTCCATCCCAAAAGAATTTGTTGTTATTCCACGCTAAATTTACAAGCGACATAGACTGGCGCGAACCCTTAATTCCATCAATTCCAGTAGAATAACGAGCGGTGTCTGAAAATCCAGTTTGTTGATTGTGACAGCTTGCGCACGCCATTTGATTGTTACCTGAAAGCATCTTTTCATAGAACAAACGCCTGCCAAGTTCCACTTTCGATTTCATTAACGGATTATCAGCTGGCAAATTGGGGGCAGGAAGTGTTCCACCCGTTTCAAGTGTAACTAATCCATCTTGAAAAAGGGCATATTCTTCGTGGTGTTTTTTACACGAAACAAGAAAGAATAAATAAATTACAACACTAATTTTTAATACAAATTTCATTAGTCAACTACTAATTTTTGAGTAGAAATAGTTCCGTCATTAGTTATACAGCGAATGAAATACATTCCAATTTCTTCTAATGTAAACGAAGTTAAATCTGAAGAAAACTTGTTTTCAAATAATGTTTTTCCAGTGCAGTCTTGCACTAAGATTTCTTTCAAATTATGAGTGCCATTTTTAATATATACTTTCCCGGTTGTTGGGTTTGGATAAAATTGAACTGTATTAACTGTTGATTCATTCATACCAAGTATTTGGGGTTGAAAAACATTGTCTCTAAAATTAATCATTGCAGTTGCAGCTTCGTCAGTAAAGCCATGCATAATTAAACCAGACATAATTGTCATTCCTCTCAAAGCTTCTTGGTATTCTCCAACAACATGTAAATTTTTATCGCCACCTTCTAAAATACTTGTCATAGTTAGGTTATTCGCGAAGTAGTTTTGGTCTCCCAACGGATGAACTTGAACTACTTGATCGTAAGCCACACCTGATCTTCCCTCTAAAAGTAGGAACCTATAACCAGATGCCCAACCCCAATGCATACTCGGGCTTTGGAAAGAAAGTGGGTCTGTTAAGGGTGCCAAAGACGGGTCGTCGTGATTTCGGGCGCTATCAACACCAATAAAAAATTCAACACCTTCAATTGAATTTACAGCTGGCGTACCTAAATCTAAAACTGTGGTTACGTCTGAAGCGTCTGCAATAGCAACGAAATTTGGAATCGTTGTTTGTTGTCCGCCATCGTGGGTAAGTGTTATGCCTGTAATGTAGTATTTGAGTAAATCAAATTTAAAAACTTCGCCGTCTGAAGTACTTCCTGCCAAGTTTAGTCCGAAGTCATTCCCCATCCATTTGTGGTGAATAATTAAGTTTACTTGCTGAGAATATCCTAAAAAAGGAGAAATTAAAAGCGAAAACAGTACAAGTTTTTTCATAACACAATTTTTACAAACGTACTCAAACTTGACTTAGTTAAAGGATTAAAATTTACTTATTCTTGTAATCCAAAAGTTTGTCTACCGAACCAACCGCAACAGGGTGATAATTGTTTCGGGCTTCTTTATACACTTTCATGGCCCACATTTTATCGTCTGCAGAACCGTTCAAAGCGCCATAAATTGGCAATAAAAACTTACGTCTTCCGGTTATTAATAAGAATTTCTCCATGCTCGGACGAACATTTTTATAACCCGAATTAATTGCTAATACATACCATTCTGTTGCTACTTCGGCATTTCCCCAACCCGTAAAATGTAATTTTTCATCTAACAAAGCAAGTTGTTCTACCGTCATTTTCTTAGGTAATTCACGAATAAATCCTTGCCATTCTTGTGGTTCAAAACTGTTGCGCGTTATTGCTGGCTCTTGTTTTTTCCCTTTCTTTTTCTTCGGACGTTTAAAAATATCTTTTCCAGCTGCAAATTGTTGGGCAAGTTTCTGAACATTTTCATATCTAAGTGAAGTAACTGCATAGCAGTTCTTTGGAAGTCCAGATTCATATAGCCATTCTTTTGTATTGAACTCAATATTGTTGGGTTTCAATAATTTCTCATTCAAGTATTTTTCAAACTGCTCAGTTGTCATCGTTGAGAATGCGTGGTCTTTAAAATAGCTATTCAAAAAAGCATCAAAGCGCTCACGACCACAATCTCGTTCTAATGTTTTTAAGAAAAAGCAACCTTTCACGTATGCAATTTCGTTCATTCCATCATCCGGATTTCTGTTTTTTAAGTTCAATTTCAGATGTGTATCTTCAGATTGACCATTTTTCTCGAATTCTTCTAGTTCTATTTTAAGGTCTTGAAACTCAATAAGAGCAAGCATGTCTGCTTTTTCTTTTCCGTATAATTCTTCCATAATACGGTTTTCAAAATAAACTGTGAAACCTTCGTTTAGCCAGAAATCGTCCCAAGTTGCATTTGTAACAAGGTTTCCAGACCAAGAGTGAGCAAGTTCATGAGCTACAACTGAAACTGCGCTTCTATCTCCCGCAATCAGAGTTGGATTAGCGAAAGTAAGACGTGGATTTTCCATTCCTCCGAAAGGAAATGAATAGGGTAGAACAACAATATCGTATTGTTCCCATTGGTATTTACCGTATAACTTTTCTGCGGCTGTAATCATTTTTGGCAAATCAACAAATTCCCATTTACATTTGTCAACCATTTCTGGTTCAGAGTAAACGCCACAATTAGTACCTAAAGAGCGGTATTCCAAGTTTCCAACTGCTAATGCAATTAAATAGACTGGAATTTGTTGCTTCATTTCAAAATGATAGATTCCGTTTTCAGCTCTTTTCTTCGGATTGTCGGCACTCATAATTGCCATCAAATCAGTTGGAACTTTTACGTCTGCTGAATAAGTGATTCTGTTTGCGGGAGTTCCCTGAACTGGAATCCATGTTCGTGTTAAAATTGCTTGACCTTGTGTGTATAAATACGGGTGTTTTTTGCCTGCAGTTAACTCCGGGGAAAGCCAATCTAGCGCTCCAGCATTGTCAGTAGTTTCGTAATAGATGTTAATTTTAGTTGTGTTTTTATTGATCTTTACACTTAATGGTTGACCAATGTATTCTTTCATTGGACCGATAATGAAATTAGTTTCTTTTTCATTTTTTCCTATTTCACCCAAGGTTACCTTTTGAATTTTAGGTCCGTTAATGTCGAAAATTGCAGTATCTGTATCCTTCAATTTCTTCATTGTGTGACTCACAACACCATAAATTCGTTTGTTCAGAAAATCTACCTCAATATTCAAATCAATATGCGTGGTGTGAATTTTGTCTGTGTTCGAATAAGAATGCGCGTCTTGCATTGGCACAAAGCCGTTCACTTTTGGAGTAATTCCTTCTTTCGGCTTAATTTCATTACATGAAGTCAAGAAAAATAAAAGTAGGATGGTGAAAACTGGAAATAAGTTTTTCATCTGTAATTTTAGTAAAATGGATTGCGAATTTAGTCAAAATATTTCATTAATTGAAGAAATGTTTCCGATACACGCAAAGAAAAGTTGCCCGAAAGTTACTATAATATGCTAAAATACTTCTATTTTCAGTTGAAAAATCGTTAAAATAATTAATTTAGCATTCTAAAAGAGTCGAAGTGTTAAAATCTGTAGTCATTATTCCAACTTTCAATGAATGTGAAAACGTTGAGAAAATGATGGCAACAATTCTCGAATTAAAGGAAGATTTTCACTTGCTTTTTATTGACGACAATTCTCCAGATGGAACAGCTGAACTCATCAAAATTAAAAAGCAAACCAACCCAGAGCGCATCCATTTAATTGAGAGAGAGGGAAAACTTGGATTAGGTACTGCTTATATTGTTGGATTTAAATGGGCGATAGAAAATAAATACGATTTTATTTTTGAAATGGATTGCGATTTTTCACATAATCCATCAGATTTGAGTCGATTATTAGAAGCTTGTTTGATTAATAATGCCGATGTGGCTGTTGGTTCGCGTTATACCAAAGGTGGGAAAGTAAAAAACTGGCCAATAGGACGAGTTTTGATGTCTTATTTTGCATCTGTTTATGTGCGAATGATTTTGTTTATTGGGATTAAAGATACTACAGCCGGATTTATGTGTTTTCGAAGAAAAGTGTTAGAAACAATTCACTTAGATGCAATTCAATTTAAAGGGTATGCTTTTCAAATTGAAATGAAATATGCTGCAAAAAGAAAAAAATTTAAACTAATCGAAGTTCCAATTACGTTTATCGACAGACAGTTTGGAGAATCTAAAATGTCTACAGGTATTTTCAAAGAAGCATTTTTCGGAGTTTGGAAAATGCGCAAAAACAAAGCTTAATGAAAAAGATTTTATTCAAATCAGCAATTGTAATAAACGAAGGCAAGAGTGAAATATGCGATGTATTAAGTGTTGGAGAACGTATCGAAAAAATTGCCGCTTCCATAAATGTGGAAGGGAAGTATGAAGAAATAAATTGCGAAGGCTTGTATTTAATTCCTGGCGCAATAGACGATCAGGTTCATTTTCGCGAACCAGGCTTAACTCACAAAGGTCATATTCAAACTGAATCAAAAGCAGCTGTTGCTGGTGGTGTTACTTCCTACATGGAAATGCCAAACACCGTTCCAAATGCATTAACCCAAGAATTGTTACAAGATAAATACAATCGGGCTAGTGTTGTTTCGGCTGCAAATTACTCCTTTTTTATGGGAGCTTCGAACGACAATTACGACCAAGTTATGCGAACAGATGGCAAGCAAATCTGTGGTGTGAAAATTTTCATGGGGTCTTCAACAGGAAATATGTTGGTAGACAATACCGAGGTGCTCGAGAAATTATTTTCGTCTGTTCCCTTACTAATTGCAACCCATTGTGAAGACGAAGAAACGGTTAAAGCTAATTTAGAATTCTACAAAGAGAAATACGGAAACGCAATTCCAATTAGCGCACACCCTTTAATTCGAAGCGAAGAAGCCTGTTATTTATCTTCTTCTAAAGCTGTTGAATTAGCAAAAAAACACAAAACACGTTTGCATGTTTTGCATATTTCTACTGGAAAAGAAACACACCTTTTTTCGAATGAAGTTCCGTTAAAAGATAAATTAATTACGGCCGAAGCTTGCATTCACCATTTGTGGTTTTCGGATCAAGATTATATTGAAAAAGGAAACCGAATTAAATGGAATCCGGCAGTTAAAAAAGCATCAGATAGAGATCAAATTTGGGAGGCGCTTCTCGATAACCGGATTGATGTAATTGCAACAGACCATGCCCCGCATACACTCGAAGAAAAAGCAGCAAATTACTTGGGCGCTCCCTCTGGTGGACCGCTCATTCAGCACAGTGTTTTAGCACTATTTGAGAAATCTTTGGAAGGAAAAATTTCTAAAGAACGCGTAGTTGAAAAAATGTGTCATGCACCAGCAGAATTGTTCCGGGTGAAAGATCGTGGATTCATTCGCGAAGGATATTTTGCCGATTTGGTACTCATAAATCCTGCAAAAGAAACTGTAGTTACCAAAGAATCTTTGTTGTATAAATGTGGGTGGTCGCCCTTCGAAGGAACTACTTTCAGACACCATATTGCGAGCACCTTTGTAAACGGACAAAAAGTCTGGAACGGAAAAGAGATTGATAGCTCAGTAATTGGTAAAAGATTGAATTTCAATGTTTAAGTTCGCTTTTTTGTTTTTGTTACTTGTGGTTTCCTGCTCCGGTCCAGTAGAATTGGTTGAAACAAAACCAGCAGATTTAATTGAAAAAACGCAAATGGTTGAATTAATTTCCGATTTGGCAATTATTGAAGGCCACATTCAAGCAAAATACAAATCGGTTATTGCCTACCACAAGATCATGAATCAATCAGGAAAAGTTTACTTAAAAAGTAAAGGAATTACGGTGAAACGTTACGAAAGTTCGTTCGATTATTATTTGTCGAAAACCACAGACATGAAACGTATTATTTCAGATGTAATTGAACGATTGAATCGGAAGTCGCTGGATCTGAAAAAGAAACAATGATTTTGTTTTATACTGTTTTGTTGCGTTTCATTTTCACTTTCGTAAGGCCATAAAACGCTTAAATAATAACTGTCCCGATAGTGAAACGTAAAAGAAAGTACTATCAGTTTTTATTTACCTCACTTTTCGCTCCGGATTTGCACTCAAAAAAGCTGTCCAGCTTCCGCCTTTTGCTTTGTTGTTTTCCCCAATTCCATTTGAAAAATGATGACAAACCGCTGCAGCCAAACCATCTGTTGCATCTAAATACTTCGGAATTTCATCAAATTTTAATAAACTTTTCAACATCTCGGCAACTTGTTCCTTAGACGCATTTCCATTTCCAGTTATTGCTTGCTTTATGCGTTTGGGCGTATATTCCTCATACAGAATGTTCTTGCGAAGCGCACAACCAATTGCAACTCCTTGCGCTCTGCCAAGTTTTAACATCGATTGAACGTTTTTGCCAAAAAAAGGTGCTTCAATTGCCATTTCGTCTGGTTTGTATTCTTCAATCAATCCATCTAAACGATCAGAAATACGTTTCAATTTATCTGCCTGAGTGGGTAATTTATTCAACTGTATGATACCAAAATTAAGCATCGACATGTTTTTTCCCTTCACATGAATTAAACCATAACCCAGAACTGTTGTTCCAGGATCTATGCCCAAAATAATTTTGTCTGTTGAATTATTCATTTCCTGAGTAAAACTACAAAAAAAATTCTACCTTCGAGTTCAAAATGAACACATCTACCAATTGAGAGCAAAAGTGAAAAATGCAGCAAAATTTGCTCAAATTGCTTTGTTTATACTTGTAATTGGAGTTCTAGTTTTTCAATTGTATCGAGTAGATTGGCATTGCTTTGTTGATTTAAAACTTTCTTCCCCGCTTTATTTAATTATTTCCTTGTTGTTGATTCCTCTAAATCAGTTTTTTGAATGGCTCAAATGGAAACAAATTACCGCTCCTTTATCTATCGAAAATAAACAAGTTCAAAAATCTTTTTTCGCCGGAATAGGAACTGCTTTTCTTTCGCCAAACGGATGGGGAAATTTTGTTGGTCGTTTATTTTACCTGCCTAAAAAAGAGTGGATTTTCATTGTTTTAGCAACCGCTTTCGGAAATTTATCACAACTAATTGCCACGCTCTTGTTTGGTTTTAGTTGTGTGTTTTTTGAAAAAACCGCTATTCCAATTCTAATTTCAAGTGCTGTTCTTTTAGTTCTCAGCATTTTTGTTTACGCCGCTAGTTTGAAACTTACAACTACTTTCTTTTCCAAATCTAAATGGACAAAAAGATTTCAAACATATGAACTCAAACTCGCAAAGATTCGCTGGAAAGTGCTCTTGTTTTCTATCCTAAGATACGCTTGTTTCTTACTTCAATTTGTTTTCATTTTTCAAGCGTTCGGAATAAATGATTTTTTCTTTTTAGCCACAAAAATTGCTCAAATTTACCTTTTCACAGCCCTAGTTCCGGCACTTTGGTCAGGAAAAATTCTTATCCGAGAAACTGTTGCGCTCACCGTTTTTTCTGGAACTTTCGTGAACGACAGCGTGGTTTTAATTGCTTGCACATTGATTTGGGTTTTCAACATCATTATTCCTACGCTTTTTAGTAGCTTTGTTGGAATTCGAATGAAAAGTAGAGAAATATGACGCTTTTGTTTTTTTGGTTTTTTGCTTACGCAGCAACTACTTTACTCTTAATTTTTGGAATTCAACGGCTAAGAGTTGGAAATGAAGCGCAAAAAGCTATTTCTATTGACGAATTAACGGTTGTTGTTCCTTTTCGAAATGAAGCTGCGAATTTGGAATTATTTTTAAACTGCATTCGAAGTCAAAGATACCAACCTGCACAATGGATTTTCATTAACGATCATTCGGAAGATAATTTCGTTTCTGCGTTCGAAAAAGTAAAAGAGTTCCCAATTCGCGTGCTCAATTTACCAACCGATCAAGAAGGTAAAAAAGCCGCTTTGCGTTTCGGAATGGATTATGTGAAAACCAAATTCACTGTAACAATGGACGCCGACGTGGTTTTTGGAAAAGAGTACATCAAATCTATGCTTGTTCTTCCCGAAGCAGACATGCTCATTCTTCCAGTAGAAATGACCTCAAATAAATGGTGGCAAGAATTTTTTACGCTCGAATACCGTTTTACACATATTTTAAATAAAGGTATCAGCGGTTGGTTTCGACCCATAAACGCTAGCGGAGCAAATTTGTTAGTGAACCAGGCAGTGTATGATGAAGTAAACGATTTTTCGCAGCACGATCAAATTGCAAGTGGCGACGATATTTTTGCATTAAAAGCTTTTCGTGAAAATTTTAAAACCATTTCAGTTATAGAAATGGAGGAAGTTTGCGTAGAAACAATGTGTCCGGCAACATTTTCAGAAATTATTGAGCAACGCCAACGCTGGCTGTCCAAAACCAACAAAGTAAACGACAAACTTGCAACTGGTGTTGGAATTTGGATGGTTTTATTGCACGTTTTGTATTTATTTTTTTCTTCGAGCGCACTTCTTTACACCGATTGGGGAATGCTATTCATTTATATTGGTTTCAAAAGTTTTTTTGATTTCTGTGTGCTAAACATCGACTTAAAAAAGCTGAGCGGAAAATACCTCTTGGGCTTATTGCTTTTTGAACTGTTCTATCCTATTTATGCTATTTACCTTTTGTTTTCCTTGTTTTTCAACGATCCAGAATGGAAGGGTAGAACGGCTTAAATTAAAAAATCTCAAGGCCTGAGAGGAACGATTCGGGAACTTGTCTTGCTTCCGCGTAGCGGAACAATGAGTTAACTTGTTAAATTGATTTTATCACCTAAATAACCACTTCTCAAATTCATATTCACAAGAAGTATTATTAATTTCAGGACTTTAAAACTAAAAAATAGAATCATGTATTTTCATTTACAGCCAATTGATTTAAGCAAAAGTGAAGGAATTGACGAACTGATTAAAAAACTCATTAGTGAACAAATAACAACCGATGCCCATCAATGGAATCTGTTTCAAAAATTTGAGAAGAATAAGAGGTTTTTAGAAGAAATGGATGGCTATCAGTTATGCAATTTTAGAATCATATATGAAATTCTAGGTTTTAAAGAAGTTCCAGCTGAAATGTACTTGTATTTTGGTCATGTGATGAGATATATTGTCTTACCCGACAAATTAAGTCCTTTACAACAAAAGTATGCTGAATTAGTTATGGATGTGGAAATAGATTCTTATGATGGCTTTGGAGAAGATTCAATTTTTGACTTTCATGCAAGAGTAGATGAATTAATTCAACTAATTAAAGGTTTTTGATATGCAATAAAGAGAAATTTATGTTTTGTTCATCAATTCAATTTGAACTTCAAAAATAAAAAAAACAACTTACAAAAGAGATGATTTGTTTATCAAAAAAAGACCTCAAATAAGGTCTTTTTTATGTTGTTTATTTTCAGATAGATACGAATTTTCGTACTGGATTTTCTACAAAAATGGTTACTTTTGCGGTGGAACACTACCGACCGAACTAACAAGTTGAATTAACTGAAAAATAAAGAATTTTTCTATTATCCCAATCGTATAACATTCTAACAAAACAACTACCCCCATCTTTGATTTCAATCAAGTTTTTTAATGATGACTTTGAAAATTCACCACAAAATGTTTGAATAATAATATACTTTTTATTATCTGAAATATATGGTAATATTTGTTTTTTTAAATTAACTAATGGTATTATATCTAATTGGCTTCGAGAATTATGTTTTTTTATTGTGTCTAACAAAACAGAATAAACTATATTAATATCAGACGTTTCCAAACTAAATGATTCAAAGTTTTTTGTCTCATAACTCCCATTAACTTTAAGTATCACAGAATCTCTTTTTTCAAAATTTTCAACTGAAGAAATTTTGTTTTTTTGAAAACTATCGTTCTTAATGTTACAAGAAATAAGCATAAAAACAATTACAGTAATTATTATTATATTTTTCATACTTTTAAAGTTCAACTGATGTAATTTCTAACCCACCATATGTAGTTCTTTTTGGGTCACCTGTTTTTGCTCTGACAGTATTCTCTACTTGAATAGCATGAACTTCAGCATTATCAACACCGTCTGTAAATGTAACACGTAATTTTGCCATATACCCCATATTAAAATCCCAAGCATGTGTCAATTCATGAATCAATCCCACACGTGGACTTCTGCTTCTTCCATTTACATCAATCTTTCCCCATGCTTCGTATTTAGTAACAGTACTTTTACCTGTACCATCATTTAGAAGACCATTCCTATTTCCAGAGCCATCAAGTTCAGGCTGCTCATAAATATGATTAGTAATCATGTGAGTGTTTTTTGATTTATCTAAATCAGCAATTAAAGATGCAGCCCTTTTGCTGTCTTTCTTTAATTGATCTAAATCTTTAGCAACTTTTTCAATGTAACCATTAGCCTCGGGAGTATATTTTTTGCCATCCTCTGTAAAGAGTTTACCTCTTTTATAGATGATATTTTTCTCTTGCCAATTACCATCATCATCTTTCCAAGTGTTACGTATGATGATTTTATCCCCTAATATATCATTATATCTAACAGGACCATTATCCATTGAATTATATGGTGACTGCCATGGTGTCTCTCGATTTTTAGGATCTATAGAGAACCATCTACTCAATCTAGGGTCTAATTGTCGGTAAAAGGTTGTATAGCTATTTCCTTCACCTTTAAGTTCATCATCACCCTCAGAGCCTTGATAGCCAAATCTAAACTTATCACTCAGCCCAGTTTTCTTAAGATTTCTTCCTTTAAGCGTCACACCGAATGGTGAATAATCTTGGCTTTGCAAAATATCAGCTTTGTAGTAAGCCACAGAACCGCCCGATGGGTGCGGAATAACCTTATCTGAAATCACGCTTAAAACGTTGTTTAAGTGATTCGATAACTCATAACTACGCTCACCAATTAAATGGCAAAAGCTTTTATATTTTAAAGATTTTCTATCGTTCACTTTGGTTTTTTACTTGTTAACTTCATTGAATGAATTGTTAAAAGCTAGTTTTGCACTTGTTCTTATTAATAGGCAGAGCCGGAGTCAGATTTTCTTCGGAAAATAATTCTCGCCATACTTTCGCAACAATTTCATTGCCGCATCAATTTCGGGGATCACTGCATTTGCTTCAATGGTCACTTTTTTGATAGTTCCATCGGAATATTCAACCGAAATCCATTCTGCTCCGCCGTCTGCGCAATCTGGGCAGCCAATTGTTTCAGCTAAACCCTTTAACTTGTTTGAATCTATAGATTTCAATAAAGCGTCCCAATCTGTTGTTTTCAATTCTTTCGAAGTGTTCATATCCGGATATTTGCTTCTGTCGCCTCTGCCAGTTGCTTTTCTGCTTTCAGAAATGGTATTTCCATCAAGTGTAAACTCATTCCAGCAGTAGCCCACGCAATTTCCATAACTTGTTCCGTGTTGGATTTTTACAATTGAGGAAGTTGTTTCCGCATTTTTGGATGAGCCACATCCGATTGTGATTGCAAGAAGCGCAAGAATTAAAAAGAATTTCATATCAAATTTTGGTTTAATAAAAAGGCTCAATTCAAAAATTGAGCCTAAAAACATTTTAGTGTTTTTAGAACGGTAAATCGTCGTCTGTTGCAGATTCTGTAGATTGAGCAGAAACGGGTGTTGTAGGAATAGCATCAATGTTCATTGGACTTGGACCTGAAGATGGAATTCCGCCTCCGTTTTGACCAACCCCAGCTTTTTCAACGCGCCATGCATCTAATGAATTGAAATACTTTATTTCACCAGCCGGACTTGTCCATTCTCTTCCCTTTAAGTTGAAAGCAACTGTTAATTGATCGTTTACGCTAAACTGATCCAAAAGGGCACATTTATCTTGGGTTAATTGAAATGACACGTGTTCCGGATACATTCCCGCAGAATTGTCAGTTATAACGAATTCGCGCTTAGAAAATTTTTCACTAACTTGAACCGTATCATTTTTTACTTTCAATGTTCCTGTGATTGTGTATGAGCTCATAATTGTTGTATTTATTGTTGTTTATTTATTTTTAATCGTTGAAGGCAAGCAAGGTCATCCAAGCGCCTGAAATATCATTTTTAGCAATTAAATCTTTTGCACGTTTGTGCAAAGCCAATTCCAATTTTTCTGCTTCGTATTCTAAAGATACAAAAATTTCACTTAATTCAATTAATTTGTATTCATTTACGTCTGTTTCGTTCGGAAGTGAATCTACTCCAGCTAATTGAGCTAGGTCGTTTCCTGTTAAAACACCACTGTTGCGAACGTCTTCAGGTAAATTATCGAATCCCATTCCAACAGTTGTAATTGGTTTGGAAACCTCAAACATGGCGTGTTCGTTTGCATGGCAATACCAGTTTCCACCCATGCGCGCCACCAAATCTATTTTCTTTTGGTCTATCGTTCCATCTTCCGCTAAAACAGCTTCGTTGATGTGAATTTTTACTACTTCGCAGATAACTATATTTCCGGCACCACCCTCCGTTCCTAGTTCTTTTATTTCAATTACTTTGCATTCAAATTGAACCGGCGATTCTTTCACACGCATGGGTTTAATTAACTCTGAAGCAAGAGGGGTAAGGCCAGACTTTACGAATTCGTCTACATCAGAAGCATATGGTGACGAACTCAAACTCATTTGGTGTAAAATGGAATAATCAACGATGTTGATAACCACTTCGGGAACAACTTTTACATTGTTGTAGGTGTCTTTAGTTGTGTTCGTGCGCCCGTTTCGGGCTGGAGAAAAAATCAATATTGGTGGATTTGCCGAAAAAACATTAAAAAAACTAAATGGAGAAAGGTTGTTCTCTCCAGCTTCGTTAATTGTTGACGCAAAGGCAATTGGCCTTGGTCCAATGGCACCTAACAAGTAGCTATGCAATTTTGGAATTGCTAACTCTTTTGGGTTTATACTTAACATTTTTATTTCCACGTTGCAAATTTAGGAAAATGTTTCGCGTCAAATGAAGTGAATTTTCAGATTTAATTAACAAGATATGAGCTATCGAAATGTGGTGTGAATTAGAATTCCTAATTTTGTTTTATGAAACCAGAACGAAAAGATATCAAAGCAGGTATGTGTGTTGCATTCATTCAAAAACACCACCAGCGAACCGGCGAAATTACGGAAGGAATTGTAAAAAGTATTCTAACGAGCGCACCCATACATCCACATGGAATAAAGATTATGACGGACGAAAAAAAAGTGGGAAGGGTAGTAGAGATTTTGGAAGATTAAAGCGGGGTAATGTGATGAAAATAAAATTAGTAAGGTCAATTTTATACACTAAATAAGGAATTCTAAAGTCAAGTTTAGACCTAATTAAAAAGGAGCTTTCTCAAGCTCCTTTTTGTATATTTATTGTTTTTTTTTTACATTTTCACGGCGCGAACTTCTTCTTTGAATGTCCCGTCGCGACCATCTCGTCCACTCATGCTAGCGTTATGTTCAGCACCACCTCTACCACAAGTAATTTGGTAATTGATGTTGAATTCTTTTACACTTGGATCTTTAATAATGGTCAGATTTCCACCATTTCCACCATTTCCTCCTTTTAAAGAGAAATTAAGTGTTTGATTTGTCGACATTTTGAATTCTGACACCAATGTTGGTCCGTTTGTGTCATAAATACGAATCATTAAAATATCTGAACCGTTCACTGCATGTTTTACTTGTTTCACTTCAATTCGGTAAGAAATCGCACCAATTCCGGCACTTCTACTCCAGCTAGTTCCATTGTAATTGAAAGAAATGTCTTCGATATAGAACGGTATTATCTATTGTATCCGTGTTTTTAGCATTGAATTTTGATGTTGAAGTGATTTTAATTTTATCTCCAGCAATTAACCCTGAAGCAATTGAACCACTTGTGTAGTTTGCAGCAGAATAGGTGATGTTGTAATCTGAAAGATATCCTTGAGAAGAACCTTCATTAGAAATTTTCGAATCATCTTTCAATGTTGCAACAACATCGTATGTGAAGCCTCTGAAATGTCCAAATTTTTCTGGATTTTTGATGTTGATTATTTCAACTTTCACTACTTCTTTTCCTTCTAGACTGTATTTTTTTTGACGTTCTAATTTTTCTTTTTCAGTTAAATACAAACGGTCTGTACCCGAAGAGTAGTTCATAACAAATGGTAAAGATGCACTTACATCTGCTGCATATTTATTCGCATCAATTTCAATTGAAGTGATTTTTCCATCTGTACCTTTTAGAAATTTAATGTCAGATTTTCCACTTGCCATCGGTTCCCATATGCCTGAGTTCTGGCTTCGTGATGCGTAACTACCGTCTTTCCATCTTGCAGCAACATCATCCATTGATGTAACTGTTTGACCAATAAGAGTTGTACTTAGAAATAAACTAAGTGAAATTAAGATTGAGTTTTTCATAGATTTTTTTTTGTAAATCTATCGTTTTGAATTCTTCGTTGAAGTGAAAAATTCAGCAACAGCCAATTGAGTTCAGGAACGGACAATTATTAGTCTAAAAGCAAATACTCGGTATAGTTAAAACCTGAAAACAGGTTATAATGAAAACATGAAAATAAGTTATTGCGAAAACAGTTTATGATAAAAACATGAAAACATGTTTTAGTGAAAACACGAAAACACATTATTGCGAAAACATGAAAATCGGATATTGCGAAAACATGAAAACATGTTTTAGTAAAAACACGAAAATAAGTTATTTTGAAAACACGTTAATAATTCGCATTCAACTAATTAAACACTTGCAGAAATTCTTCAAGACTTAATTTTTCTCTTAAATCCTTTTGTTTTAGTTAAGGAGTAATTAATGTAATAATTCAACTCTGGGTTAACATCTATCAATTTATCAATCGGAACAAAAACCTCGTTCTCTGAAACCTCAATTGAAACATTAAAACCAATTGTATAAGGTAGTTCTAACCCTTCAACACAGTTCGAAAGTTTAAAATAGGCTCCTTTTTTGGTACAACGAATTTCCATTGTCGGTATCTCTGTTGTTCGTAAATATTGCTCGAATAGAGAAGATAAATCGCTCTTCAATTCATGGCTCATAAAACTTTCTATTTGCTCGGTAGTAACTGTTTGATGATAAAACTCCCGGTTCATTTTGCGCAATGTTTCCCGAAACAATGAATCATTTCCAACCACCGTTCGAATGGTGTGCAACATATTCGCTCCCTTGTAATACATATCGCCCGAACCTTCTTCCTGCAACCAATAGTTGCCAATAATTGGACTATCGTTTCTAATGTTTTTGCGAATTCCCTTGCAATAACGATCTGCCACTTCTTTGCCATAGTAATACTCCAAAAAGAGTGTTTCAGAATAGCACGTAAAACTTTCGTGGATCCACATATCGGCCACATCTTTGCTCGTAATATTGTTACCAAACCATTCGTGACCAGACTCGTGCACAATAATAAAATCAAACTTCAAGCCTTCGCCTGTTCCACTTAAATCTTTTCCCAAATAACCATTCTGAAAACCATTTCCATACGCAATGGCACTCTGGTGTTCCATTCCTAAGTGTGGCGCTTCAACTAATTTGTAGCCATCTTCGTAAAACGGATACGGACCAAACCAATGTTCAAAGGCAGTAATTGTTCGTTCAATATCTTTGAATTGCGCAGCGGCTTTAGCTTCGTTTCCTTTTAAAACGGAATACGAATAGTTGAGCAAACCTTTTTCGCCTTGGATAGATTTTGAAACCGTTACATAATCGCCAATGTATGGAATCATGCAGTAATTATTGATGGGGTTTTTAACTTCCCACGACCAAGTTGTAGCCTCGTTCTCTTTTTTTGAACCTAAAAAATTTCCGTTCGAAATACACGTCAATCCATTCGGAATGGAGTAGTGCATTTTCACAGATTGTGGTTCGTCGAACTGCGAATCTTTGCACGGAAACCAAACACTTGCGCCTAAACCCTGACAAGCAATTGTTGCCCAAGGTTTTCCGTTTTTATCTTTCTCCCAAACAATTCCGCCATCCCAAGGTGGATTTTTTGCAACTCTGGGCGAACCATGAAAATAAACCGTAAAGTAGCTCGTGTTTTTTGGAACTTCAACAAAATAGACGTTTACAGCATTTTCAGCTGCGCGAAATGTAAGTTTCCTTCCATTAAAAAGAACAGAGTCTAAGTGCATAGGTGCTTGCAAGTCTATCTGAAAAACACTGTCTTTTGAATCTAAAATAGCGAACGAAATTTTGTTTGAACCGCTAATTTCTTTCTTCTCAAAGTTAAAAGCAACGCTGAGTTCATATTCCGTTAAATCCCAATTTGCACGGTGTTCGAAATAATTTCCGCGCAAGTTGTGCTTTTCACTATTTTGACCAAACGAATTAGAATTGCACAGTAGAATCAAAATCAGGAACAATTTCCCCAAACTTGAATAAGTATTTCTTACTAATTTATTGTTCATAACAACTAATTATTTACTCCAGTGCTCAAATGCCTTCTGCTGAAACGTGTTCGGGTTTTCAAGAGCTTGAATTCCGTATTCTAAGTAAAACGGACGTTGAACCTCGGGAAGCGTAATTTCAATAATTCGACCAGCACGTTCAATTGTGAGCGTTTTCATGTCGTTGTGGAAATATTCCAACCACTGATCCAAATCGTTTTTAAGTATGATGCCGTTCACTGCAATGATTTTATCTTCAAGCATAAGAGCTGCTAAATCTGCTGGAGCGCCCGTATAAATAGCTTTCACAACAAAACCATTTTCAAAAGGAACAGATTTGAAACCCAATTTTGCAAACGAATAAAATCGAGAAGGTTTAGTTGTCATTTCCAAGCCAATGTAATCTAAGGCTTCTGTTAAAATACTTTCAAAAGGTTGCGAACCGAAGAAATAGGTGTAGAAAATTTCGGCCATTTCTGTTCCGCCCATTTCAACTAAAAGTTGCCGGTAGTCTTGGTCTGAAACACCTTTGTTTTCCAATGCAAAATTGAAATACAAACGTTTCATGAGTTCGTCTAAGCCTTGTTTGTTTTTTGAGTGTTTGCGGATTTGAATATCTGTTACAAAAGCCAATAAACAGCCTTCCGTATAAATAGAAACTTTTCGAGCTGGAGTTCCCGGAACATAGCCATCTAACCACGTATCGAAAGACGAGTCTGCAACGGAATAGTTGAAGCGACCTGGGTTGTCGAAATGTTTTTGAAGCTGTGCTGAAAACTCTTTGCTGTAGTCGTCGAAATTAAAAACGGAACTTTTGTAAAGCATCAAATCGCCCATGTATGTTGTAACGCCTTCGCACAAATAGCCCATGCGCGAGAGGTTTTCTTTCTGATAATCGTACGGAAACATCTCAATTGGTCTGATCGCTTTTACGTTCCACGTGTGGTACAATTCGTGCGAACTTATTCCCAACAAATCGGAATACACGTTTTTGAATAAATCGTAGCTCGGACCCAAAGTAATAACCGTACTTTTCTTGTGTTCCACGCCATGATAAGCGCGAAAAGGTAAAATATGAAACAAAAAGTGGTACTCTTTTACTGGAAATTCCATGAAGTTCTCGATTTGCTTGTCTGTAAATTTCTGAAAATCGGAAAGTAATTTCTCCCAATCGGGTTTGCATTCACCCGCAAACCACAAGTGGAAAGTTGTTTCGCCAGATGTATATGTTTTGTGTTCAAACTGTTCTCTGCAAATGAAAGGAGAATCGGCTAGTTCGTGGTAATTTTCTACAGAATAAAATGGAGTTGTTTTTTCTAATGAACCTGCAACTTGCCAATTTTCAGGAATATTTAATTTGAATTGAATTTGATTTGCTAGATCTGAAGGCGTGTAAATAAAACAATTCACAGGGTTCACATAGAGCATTTCTTTCGATAAATACGTTGAACCGGCGTTCAATTCATTGGCGAAGTAACTGTATTCAATGCGCACGCTTTCGCCTTTTTGTATAGTCATTTGCCAAGTTGACAAGTCAATTTTTTGAAAAGGAACCGGTTTAGATTTTGAATCAAATATTTTCAAACCCTTCACATTCTTGGCAAAATTGCCGAATTCGTAACGGCCTGGTCGCCATTTAGATAAATGAAACACCTGATTGGCTTCACAATCAGAAATGCTAATTTTGAATTGAATGTATTGTTGATTTGGACTAAGAATTGAGAGTTCGTGTTGTGTCATTGTTTTTTTTTGTTTTGCCAAAAATAGAAAACTACGATGACAAAACGATAAGATTTAAAAAGTTGAGAAAAATAGCAGTACTTAAAACCTTTGTTCCGTTACTTAACTTGAACTAAAAGCTTTCTGAAATATGGGGAGTAGCATGCACCCATTTGTAGGCAATCTGAATTGATATCCAAAATAGCAAGCGCAATATAAACCGCACTTCCGTTTGTTAACGGATCCATACAAGCCATACCGTTTAACCATTGCTAAATACTGAATTTCCAATATCAGTATAAGCAATGCTAGCACGGCATTATTCAAATTAGATTTTTTAATAAAATCTAATTTGTACAACATCTCTTAAATAGAAACTATTTACTCAACAACTACAAACTTCCCAGATTGATAAAAACCGTTCTCAGTTTCAAATCGGTAGTGATACAATGCTTTTTGCAAATTAATAGAAGGTGTGTACAAATTATCATTTGTAGTAAACGTATGTCTTTCTACAATTCCTCCACGACTGTCGTAAATCTCCATTTTAGCGTATGAATTTTCTAGAAGATTTGCAGTAAATACAATTGGCTTTGAATTGGTACTCGCTGAATTTGCAATATCTAAACTTTCATTGAATGGTTCAATAGGTGTAATGTTTCCACAAAAAGTATCACATTCTATTAATGAAAAGGAATCGAAATAATAGGAAGCTAAAAAAGGTGAGCCATTCATTTCATTTCCAAATTTCATTTTCAAAATTTCGGTTTCTTCTCCAAAACACCCAATAGCAAAATATTTTTCATTCCCCGTCGCTTTAAAACAAGCCCTTAATTTTAACCAATTTAAGGTGTCATTAATTATACTTACAGAATTTATATTAATTAAATCAGAAGTATCCATATATGGAAAAAATCCATAAATAGGATGTTTTATTGAATCTAATAATTTAATTTGAATTAAATTTATTGCTAATCTATTATCATTGATATTTTGATTATAACTCGAAAAGTTTATATAACATTCAAAAATATACTTTTTATTTTCAAGAGTTTGTTTAAAAGTACCTATTGCACTCTCTCTATATGGATTAGGTTGTGAAGTATCAGAAAATTCATAAAATAAACCCAAATGCAAAAATCCACTATCCGATAATGGAAATTGATGACCAATTTCACTATTAATACCAACTAATGGATCTGTACTGCATGAATTAAATAAGTCAGGTGAAGTAATTGCATATTTTTCCCAACCAAATGCTAAATCTAATTGATCTGTATTTGATGGACAATTTGAAATTGAATCTAAACCGCTATTAATAATTAAATTTTGTTGCGAAAACAAAAAGCTAGGAATACTAAAAAAAAGTATTCCTAGCCTTTTTTTAATATTTAATTTATTCCACAACAAAACGAAGTGTTTCTGAGTTTTGAGATTCTAAATAAACAGTAATTAAATAGAACCCTGGATTTATTTTAGTAGTCATATTCAATTCATTAGAATTAATCTCAATAACTTCTTCAACTAATTTTCCATTCAAATCATAGATTTCAACCTTTTGAATGGTTTCTGAAGCTGAGATAGTGAAGTTTCCTGAATTTGGAACAGGGTATAGTGAAAACAAATTTGCAACAAGAATGCCGTTAACAATTTCATCTGTTTCTGAATTAGTGCCCTTGTTTCCTGATGAAGGGCAAGTTCCGTCCCAATCTAAGATGTTTCTAGCAACATACACTGCAGAACCATTTATTAACGGGTCTGAACACGCAACTGAATACAAAAAAGAAGAATCTACCACAGAAATTAGCTTATTTATGTGTAAAATCATTCAATAATAACAATTTTGCCAGTTTTTTGAAAACCATTTATTGTTTCAAAACGGTAATGATAAACAGCCATTTGAAGATTAATAGATGGAGTGAAGGTGTTTTCATCTTTTGAAAAAGCATATCTTTC
>JANNWW010000084.1:0-10540 GCA_031409255.1 Crocinitomicaceae bacterium | reverse complement strand
TCTGTTACTGAAAAATATTCTCAAAAATACAAAGAGCAACTATTCCCGAAAATTCAAACAGATACAAATCAGTTGTTTCATTTGGGAGATACTCTTTATATAGCAAATTATTATATCTCTGTTTTTGAATCCACTGTTCCGTATTGCAAATATGTATCACAAATTGATTCTAAATATGAATATGTTGAAATAATAGATAAGTTAGGAATCAGTACATTAAAAAAAGTGCGAAATAGTTTGTTAGTTTCTAAAAAGTCTGAATTTAAATGATTCAAAACAAATTCTGTTGTTGATATAAAGACAGCAGAGGCAGAATATTTAAATGCGATTGTTGTAGGATTCACAAAAAAACATCTATTGATTTACAAAAGTGGTGAGGTAGAGGGAATTGAGTATGCTAAGATCTTAAAATAATCTACTTCAAACACTTAAAATAATCGAACGGCTCTAAACAATCATTGCACGAATGATGCGCTTTACAAGCCGTACTTCCGAATTGACTTACCATACGTGTATTACGTGAATTGCATTTCGGACATTGAACTTTAACCGAGTCGGCAAACAAAACGCTTTTGTCGGGTTCGTTTTCAGGTGGCGCAACACCATAGAGTTTTAATTTTTTTCTACCTTCTTCAGAAATCCAATCGGTTGTCCAAGCCGGAGATAAAACTGTAATTATATTACAATTAGGAATTCCTTCAGCTAATAATTTCTCGCGAATTCCATCTTCAATAACCTTCATAGCCGGACAGCCAGAGTATGTAGGCGTAATAGAAATGTGAACCACTTCGTTTTCTATTTTGACGCTACGAATTACACCCAAATCTATTACAGATAAAACTGGAACTTCCGGATCGTTTACCTCCTCGAGCCATTTCCATATTTTAGTTTCTGTTACCATTCCATTCCTGGGTAGGTGCGTTGCATATATTGCATTTCAGCCAAAATAAAACCTAAATGCTCGGTATGTTTACCAATTCTTCCACCAGATTGTTTCCAGTCGTTAGTAGGAAGTGAAAGTGTAGATTCAGCTAAAACATATTGAATTTTATCATTAAAAGATGTTCGCAAAGTTTCTAAATCAATAGCAATTCCTTTTTGAATTAATTCTTTGTCTATTTCATCCATGAAAAACAGCTCATCTGCATATTTCCACAATTTATTTAAAGCTTCTTGTGTTCGTGTATGCGATTCTGTTGTTCCGTCACCTAAACGAATCAACCACTCTGAACTATGTTTCCAATGGTAACGCGTTTCTTTCAGTGATTTTTCAGCAATTGCAGCTAATTGTGAATCTGTAGATTTCATTAATGCTTCAAAAAACAAGACACGAAAAGTATCAAAAATCCAGTTGCGAACAATTGTCTGACCGAAATCGCCGTTCGGTTGTTCCAGCAACAACAAATTTAAATAGTCTCTTTCCAAACGTAAAAAAGCAATCTCATCTGAAGATTTATTTCCTTCAGTTAAAGTTGATGCATATTCGAAAAGTGAAGTTGCCTGACCAATTAAATCTAATGCAATATTAGTTTGTGCAATGTCTTCTTCTAAAATTGGACCATGACCGCACATTTCGCTTTCTCGCTGACCTAAAATTAGCGAATCATCTGCAATTCGAAGAATGTATGTATACAATGAACTCATTTCAAATCAATTACATGTGTGAAATTCCGTCTGGAACATCGTAAAAAGTAGGGTGACGGTATACTTTGCTTTGTGCTGGTTCGAAAAAAGCGTCAGAATCTGCAGGGTCTGAAGCCGTAACTTGTGCCGATTCTACAACCCAAATTGAAACGCCTTCGCTTCTTCTGGTGTACACATCACGCGCATTGTCAACCGCCATTTGCGCATCTGCAGCACGAAGACTTCCAACATGTTTGTGACTCAATCCTTGTTTGCTTCGAATAAATACTTCCCACAAAGGCCATTCTGACTGTGACATATATTTTTGTATTTTAAAAATCTAAATTAAGATGCTAATTTTCTGTTTTTTCTTTTTTCAGCATGTGCTAAAGCTGCCTCACGAACCCATTGTCCGTTTTCTTTTGCTTCGCGACGAGCTGCAACGCGTTCTGAATTGCAAGGACCATTACCTTTTACTACATTCCAAAATTCGTCCCAATTAATTGGTCCGTGCGTATATTGGCCTGTTTCTTCGTTGAAAGTTAAATCTTTATCCGGAATTGTTAAACCAATCATTTCAGCTTGAGGAACAGTTACATCAACAAACATTTGGCGTAATTCATCGTTCGTATGGCGTTTAATTCTCCATTCCATTGATTGAGCAGTATGTTTTGAATCAGCATCATTCGGACCAAACATCATTAACGCGGGCCACCAAAAACGATTAAAAGCATCTTGTGCCATGTCTTTTTGTTCTTGCGTTCCGTTCGCTAATTTCGACATAATTTCAAAACCTTGTCGTTGGTGAAAAGATTCTTCTTTGCACACACGCACCATTGCACGCGCATACGGTCCGTAAGAACATCTGCACAAAGGAACTTGATTCATAATTGCAGCGCCGTCAACCAACCAACCAATTGCGCCCATGTCGGCCCAAGATAAAGTAGGGTAATTGAAAATGGAAGAATATTTTGCTTTTCCTGAATTCAAATCGTCGATAGATTTTTCACGATCTGCGCCCAATGTTTCCATAGCAGAATACAAATACAATCCATGTCCAGCTTCGTCTTGAACTTTAGCTAACAACACAGCTTTGCGACGAAGGTTGGGGGCACGTGTGATCCAATTTCCTTCAGGCAACATACCTACAATTTCTGAATGTGCATGCTGTGATATCTGACGAATTAAGGTTTGTCGGTAATCGTCTGGCATCCAATCTTTTGGTTCGATACGAACTTCGTTATCGATTTTCGCTTGAAAAGCGGCTTGTAATTGTTCGTTATTCTTTTCTTCCATGGGGCAAAAAATAGTGCTATAAAGATACAAATTATCTTTCAAAATAAATAACAAGTATTCGCCGATTTGGTTTAAACTAAATCAAAAGTTTTAAAAAGTAAAAAGACCTTACAAAATTGAAGGTCTTTCGTTGATTGTTTTGTTTATAAACCTTCAATGTAATCTGTTACTTCTCTAAAGTTCGATTCAAAGCTGAAAGCACTTTTCCATAAGAAATAATTTTGCTTATCGAAACAGCGTTCGTATGCTTTTTTCGCCACATCAACTTTATATGAATCAAAAGAGAAAGTTTTTAAAATTTGCCCAATTTGATCTGCTGAAAGATTTGCTTTTGTTACATACGCAAGTGCTCGTTCTTGTCTTCTAGAATCAAAAGACTCTTTTTTTAAATCTTCTAGAAACAGTGTGAAACCAGAATTGTCGATTATTGGTTGAGGATTAAAAATTTGTCCACCAGTTGAAAAAACTTCATTTGAAGTGCTTGTATACCAATTTTGAACGTTAATATTTAGTGTTTGAACAATTATTAAGTTTCCATTTTGATCAATTTCACCAACAATTCGCTGGTTGTTTCCGAGAGTAACCGTACTACTGAAAACCTGCACATTGCTTCCTTGCTGAAATACTTGAACGAAAACTGATCCACTTGGTAAATCGAAAAATCGAAAAACATTCGTTGAATTGTAAATTGTTTGACCGCTAACTGTTGCGTAATGCGTTCCACTTCTATTTACGCGAAGGAAAAGTTCAGAAGCTTTTAATTGATTGATGAATGAAAAGCAAATAGCTAAGAGTGTAATTGTTGTTTTCATGATGTTATTTTTAATGAGTTATATTTAATGAGTTATATTTGATTTCAAGTAGAAAAATTATGCCAAAAAGAAAGGCGCAATTGCTGCGCCTCTTAAAAAGTTGTTAATGTTTCAGCGATTAATCATTACTGGCATTACTAACATTAAAATATCTTCTGGTGAATTCTCATCTTCTAAAACTGGAATTAACAATCCAGCGCGATTTGGTTCACTCATTTGAATTTTCACTTCTTTTGTATCAATGTTGTTCAACATTTCCATCAAGAACCGCGAATTGAATCCAATTTCCATGTCAACACCATCGTAAACACACACCATGTTTTCATCTGATTTGTCAGCAAAATCTATATCTTCAGCAGAAATTTTTAATTCACTTCCGGCAATTGTTAAACGAACTTGATGCGTTGTTTTGTTTGCGAAAATAGATACACGTTTAATTGACGACAAAAACTGCATGCGATCTACAATCAATACATTCGGGTTTTCTTTTGGAATTACGGCTTCGTAGTTCGGGTATTTTCCGTCCACCAATCGGCACATCATCACTATGTCACCAAAAGTGAAGATTGCATTTGAATCGTTGTATTCAATTTTCACCTCTTCGCTTCCACTTAAATTGCCTTTCAATAAATTCAAAGCTTTTTTAGGTAGAATGAACGCCGAACCACCAGTTGATTGTCCGTCTGTTCTTCTATATCGAACCAATTTGTGCGCGTCTGTTGCAACAAATGTAAAATCTGATGGACTGAACTGACAATAAACGCCACTCATAACCGGGCGCAAATCGTCGTTTCCAGTTGCAAATAAGGTTTTATTGATTGCTTTTCCAACTATATCACCCGAAATAATAATACTTGCTTGACTTTTAATTTCAGGAGTTTTAGGAAATTCAGTTCCATTGAAACCTTGCATACTTGCTTTTCCGTTGTTGTGTGTCATTTCAATTTTGAACGACTCATCTACTTTAAAAGAAAGCGGCTGATCAGCAATGTTTTTAAGAATTTCTAATAATTTTTTTGCCGGAATACATGCCAAACAGTTTTCAGTTGCTTCCACATTCATTAGTGTTGTCATGGTTGTTTCCATGTCTGAAGCTACAGCTTTCAATTCGCCATCTGAAATGTTGAATAAAAAATTATCCAAAATAGGCAAGGAGTTACTTGTACCTAATACTCCACTTATACTTTGCAAGTGGCGCAATAAAACCGTGCTGTTAACAATAAAATTCATACGTTCATTCCAATTTTGAATACAAATATAGCAATCCGAATGCTAAGAATGAGCGTAAGAAAAAATTATTTTAAATTTGTTTTATGTTCGATTACTTATTTGTAACCGAAATAGATATTTCCCATCATAATTTTGTTAAAAACAAAATATTGGGCTTTCACAATTTCTCCGTTCGGCATTTCGCACCAAAAGTTATTGATATCGTATTTAGATAACATTCCAAAATCATCTACTTCAGCTTCACCAGATTCAGATTTACGTCTAAAACAGCGCACTTTTTTCGTTTCACCTTTTTTGTTTTTAATTGAAATACTACAGAAAGGTGTTGCTTTTTTTATACTGTCTAACTGTCTGTTCGTTAATTCGTAATTCGGATTAGTGAAATTTATTTTTCTAAATCCAACTAAATAACGTTGCACATTCTGAATTGGAATATTTGGCATTTCTTGTCCGTTTCGAACAATTTTATAGTTTTTATCATTCTTGGTCAATAAAAAACTTTGCGATTTCAATTCGTTTGTAAAACGAACATCAACAGATGAAATATCTTCTTTTTCATAACTAAAAATTCCTGTACAGGCCCACTTGCGCGGGTCAGAAAAGAAACGAGGTGTAATAAATCCGTTCATTCCATGCAGCTCCATAATTACAGGTAAGTCGCTTTTTCCTTGAGAAGCAGTTTCAACCTGCATAAAAGTTCCTAAATGATCTGGTGTTGCGGTTCCCACATACCATGTTTTTGACCATTCACCGTTCTGATGAATTTCTACTTTAAAAGAAAGTGTTGCAAGTTGGTTTTTCACAAGTTTGAGTCCGTTATCTGCAATATATCCTTTGAAACGAATAGTATAGCACGCTTCTAAAATGTTAGAAACCAAAACTGGTTGAACGCACTGGTCGTTTTTCCCAACCCAATTTTTTCCTTTTCGGTTCAACTCGAAAACCATTCCGTTTGGTTCGGTGATAATAATTTTTGTAATCGAAGTTGTGTCTTTGATTTCAAAATTAAAATTGGCTATTTTGGTATCTGATTTTCCTTTTTTAGAGATCAAATTGTAAGCATACCATCCCAGAAATCCGAGAAGGATTAAACCAACAAGTAAAATTATTTTTCTTTTCATTTTTTGAATTTATTTGGCGTATCTGCGTTTTCTTAAAAAGAAAATGACCAATGCAAAAACGACTACTAAAACTGATGGAACTACAACGTTTAAAACTGTTAAAAAGCTGGCGTTTTCTTCTACTTTTGCTTTGTCGAGTGGATGTAATTCTATTTGTTTCGATCGCACGTCTAAAACAGAATTGTCGCCTAACATGTAATCAGCCAAGTTCTGCATAAATTCTTGATTTCCATAAACCATTGGTTGCATTTGCATTCGTGCCATTTCTTCATCTAAACGCAAGTTATTGAAAGACGTTGGGCGATATTGCATTTTTCCTTCTGCATCAGGCATCGAATCGTAGTAATTACGAATAAAATTTCCGTTGGCAACCACAAACACTTTTCCTTCTTGTTTACTTTCTGAAATGTAGCCAGACTCTGGGTTTTTTGCGAACTCGTCAATTAGTCTGCTTTTAAAATATGATTGGTATTTCCCCTCCGTTAGGGCAGCTAGGCATAATTTATTTACCTCACTTGTTGGGTCGTCAACTAAAACTGGAATTTTATCGTAGTTCATTGGCATTCCTAAACTTACGATAGGCGTTAAGCCTGAAGCTTTTGAATTTGTGGAAGAGGTTAAAACCGGAGTGCACAAATAGTCTTCACTAGGAAGTAATTCAATTTGTGAGCAATAGCGCAACATTACGGTTTCTAAATTTCGGGCAATAGCGTGTTTTCCTGGTGTTGCACCAACATAATAAAACCAAGGCAATAAATTATTTTTTGCATAAGGAAGTAAAATTGGACCGCAATTTTTTCCTTCTGCTACAAAATTATCGTTTGTTTTAATTCCATAGCTGAAAAGTAATTTATCGATTCCTAAATCTGTTCGGGTTGTGTAGGTGGAACCTTTTGAATACAAGGAATCACGATCGAATTTTAATTTATCGATGAAACACATCAAGCTTCCGCCGCGCATTACAAATTGATCAATTAGGTATAAATCTTTTTCAGAATAAGGTGATTTCGGTCCGGCAACAATTACTCCTTTATATGCATCTAGTGCATGAATGTTGTTGTCTAAAACTACGTTTTCAATTGAATAATAAGGTTGAAGCAGTGCGCGTACACGCATTGTTTCTGCAATGGAAAGTTCTCCATGACCTTGAATGAAGGCAATTCGCGGACGGGTTTTGATGATGGTTTTACGTAAACCCGAAACCAACATGTATTCTAGATTGTTGATAGAGTTTTGTACGATAGATTCAGAAAAATCTTTTGTTAACTGTCGGGGCTGACCTTGTGAGGTTCCGGGTAAAAACTGAATGTAGTTTTTTGTTGCTCCTTCGTATACGATTTCTGCACCTGGCCAAAACATTTTTTGGGAACTTCCAGACTTGTTCTGATACATTACTTCAAGCGGAATAATTCCTTTTCCTTTTTGATAAAGCTCTTCAAACATGGTGCGTTTGTCTGCATCGCTTCCTAAATCTGGATTAATGAATTCATATTCAAGTCTGTCGCCAGCAATTTCCTTGAACTCTTGTAACTTCGATTCAATTGCATTTCTAAATCTACGAATTTCAGCAGGCATTTCACCTTCAAGATATATTTTTAAGTAAATACGGTTAGCTTCCGGACCTGTTTTTGTATCTTTTTTATTGAAAGTTTCCAAAAATGTAACCGTTCCGCTTGAAAGTGAGAAACGTTCGTCTTCGGTCATATCTATTCGCGAATAAATGAATGTGCCAATTACATTCAATAATATCACAACACCAACAATAATTAGTAAGCTTACCCAGTTAAAAAAACCGCCTGTTTTCTTAGAAGATTTGTTCGAGTTTTCACTTCTTTTTTCAGTTAAATTTACTTTTTCCATTGTTATTTTTTCAATGATTTAACTAAAGTGAGAGCAAGCGAAAGGAAAATCACAATCATTCCGAGGAAATAAATTAGATCTGAAGTGTCAATTACACCTTTCATAATAGAGCGGTAATGCGAATTTAAACCAATGTATTGAAAAATAAAATCGCTGTCTCCCATTAAAGAAAACGAGCCAATTAATTCCAAACCATCGTAAAGAAACCAGCATAAAAACATGGCAACAATAAATGCAACGATTTGATTTTTAGTAATTGAAGAAGCGAAAATTCCGATTGCCGTGAAAACTGCGCCCAAGAAAAACAAACCCAAATAGGAAGTAAAAGTTGCACCTTCATCTATGGCAGATTTTATATCCCCCTCTTCGTCAGTTATTTCTGTTCCTAAGTAAGACATTGACCAGTAAAAGATTAACGTTGGTAGAAGTGAAATGAACAACAACGTTAATCCAGCGAAATATTTTGCCAGAATGATTTGTAAGTCTGTAATTGGGCGTGTAAATAACAACTCAATTGTTCCCGACTTGCGTTCTTCGGCTATCATTCGCATTGTAATTGCAGGGATGAGAATAAGGAAAATAGTAGGCGAGAGGTTAAAGAAAGGAATAAGGTCGGCCTCATTTCCTAACATTAAGTTATAGTCTTCAGTTACTATCCAGTGAAAAATACCAGACGTGAGAAGGAAAACAATGATGAAAATATATCCAATCATTGAACCTAAAAAACTTCTGATTTCTTTGAAATAAAGTGCTTTCATTTAATCCAATATGGCTGCAAAATTAAGAAACTGTTTTGGTTTGAAGTATAAACGGAGATAAATTTAATTGGGTTGGTTGTTTGTTAGAGTGAATAGTTGATTTAACACTACAAATAATTACTTTCAAAAAAAAGCCCTGATTTCTCAGAGCTTCTTTAATTGATTATTCCAGTGGACCGCTTTCGAAGTCGATACTTGGTTTTGAACCAGTTTTATCGCTGCGTAAGGCCTTTTCAAAAATTGCTAAAAATGAGGGTGCAGTTTTTTTGAATTGAAGGATTAACCCACCAATAACTGACTTCACACGAAGATTTGCTTTTTTGAGTTCACTGGCTAGTTTCAAGGTATTGATTACCGACTCTTGCCGCTTTTCTCGGTAAGCCAAGAAAATACTGTTTGCAAGAGAAACTTGGTTCACAAAATTGGCACTTTTTTCAGGCGAAATTCCCCATTCGACTATAAAATCTTTGTAGGCATCCACATTTTCAGCAATAACTTCCAAGCGCACTTGTAAATCTATAGAAGTAAGTCTTTTTAAATCACTATTGATCAGTTTTGTTTTCTCGAACAAGGCCAATTCGTTGTTCTCAATAGCGAAATTTCGTAATGCTGAACTCAAAACCATCGCATCCTCAAAAAGTTCCCTAATGGCGTTGTTCTTTTCTATTACAACACCTTTTTTAAGCGATACTTGCCTCACTATTAGTTCCTCAATGAGGGCCAATTGAGTGCCCAAGTTTTCGAATTCTTCTCCCATTTTTGGAACACCATTCCAGATGGAAGTGTTGTTGCCAAGTACCTTGTGTACAGATTTTAAGGCAACAATTTTTGCTTTTTGATCTTTTCTCATTTTATTAAAATTTGTGAACCTACAGAGAACTAGTATTTTTGTCGATCCGATTAATTAAAAGGTGAAAAGCGAAAGCTATGCCAATAACTAAATCGATTTGTTAAAAACCGTTAATTTTCAATTTTATCTGTAGAAAGTATTGATTGAAGTGAGATGCAATGAGTTAAAACTGCACATTAGCATTCTTTGAACTACTTTTTTGGAATTTTGAAAAGAATTTCAGCTTCTTTGATTTTCTTCTTCCTTATTTGAAAACTTTTGTTTTGTTTGTGAATTGATTGACAATGAAAGTGAATTTAATTTCACTTTGTTTGAATGCTTCATTTTAACATGAATTTTGAGAACAATGAATTTGAATTGAGTTGCGCTTATTTTAAATTGAACGTAAGGCACATTGAAATTTCTGACGACCATTCTTAAATAGAATGCAGCGTCACTGAACTGAAATAGATTTACTTTTAATTCCTTTGCAGGCATTCTAAAATTGTTTTCGTTAATGTTGAATTGCATTGCCACAAATATGAATTGAACGCAGATCTTTTTGAATTTAAATGCTCATTTTTTGAATTTGTTAATAGGCAATTTGAAATAATTTATCAAAATGCAAAAACTTAACAAAAGAAATAAAATCAAATTTTTGAAAGATAAATTCATTCTTTCTTATTTCAGTAAAATTCGTTTAGTTCTTTCACTTTTTAAAGTTCCTGGAATATTTAAACCCGAGTTCGATTCTAAATTCATCTCAGAATTTATTTTAAAATAGTAGATCTGAGACTCGTTTTATGAGGAATAGCTAGCTATTTCGAAGAAAATAGACGAGTGAGATACTGTTTTAAAAGAAATAGTTTATACAAATCCACACTTCTTTCGCCTATAAAAAGCATCTTTTTCGTTAAACCCATTCGAATTGGCTCGCCAATCCTTCCTGATTTTAACTCAAATATACAATTTTATTGGCGTTCTGAGTAGGATTTATAATCGAACTCAGGT
>JANNWW010000083.1:0-2563 GCA_031409255.1 Crocinitomicaceae bacterium | reverse complement strand
TGATTGGCAAGTACGCGTTCCCAGTTATACCTGCGGAATTGGTGTGAATGACAAAGTGGTTCTTAAATTGCGTGTAGACATGAACGGAAAAGTTTTCGCTGCTGACATGGTTTCAGGAGCGAATTCGTGTTGCATTGAACAAGCGAAAAAATATGCTTTAAAATCGCGTTTTGAACCTTCGGATAAACCGATTCAAGAAATAAAAGTAATCTACAGATTTAAATCGCAATAAATGAATTACGCTGAAACAATCGCTTGGTTGTTCGAGCAATTTCCTGCCTATCACAATTTGGGCGAAAAAGCCTACAATCCCGGAATGAAAAACACGGAAGAGCTGTGTGCTTTTTTCGATAATCCACACAGAAAACTTCAATTTATTCACGTTGCTGGAACAAATGGAAAAGGATCCGTATCAAATTACACAGCTTCTATTCTTCAGGAATCAGGATTGAAAACGGGTTTGTTTACTTCGCCACATATTTTTGATTTCCGTGAGCGAATTCGCGTAAATGGAAAAACAGTTGATGAAAGTTTTGTGATTGATTTTTGTATGAAAGTCAAACAAAATTCGTGGTCAATTCAACCTTCTTTTTTTGAAATAACGTGGGTAATGGCTTTGGTTTATTTTGAACAGCAAGCATGCGAAATCGTTCTTGCAGAAGTGGGATTGGGCGGAAGATTAGATGCAACAAATATCATTACACCGTTACTTTCCGTAATTACAAATATTGGTTTAGATCATACACACATTTTAGGAAATACGCGCACACTTATTGCTGCTGAAAAAGGAGGGATAATTAAGAAAAACGTTCCGGTAATTATTGGTGAACACGACGCTGAAGTTTTACCAGTTTTCGAGTCAATTTCCAAAGAGAAGAACACTGAATTGATATTTGTTCAAGGTGAATATGAATTTGCATTGGGTTATCAGAAAAAAAACTTACGCATTGTTGAGTTAATCATTGAGCAACTAAACGTACTTAATTTTAATGTTTCGAAGCTTAATTTTGAACTTGGAATCAAAAATGTAGTCAATAACACCGGTTTTTGGGGAAGAATGTCGGTAATGAATCAACAACCATTTACGCTGGTCGATTGCGCGCACAATGCAGAAGGAATTGCAGCTTTATTAGATGGTATAAAGACGGTGAAAGGAAATTTGCATATTATTTACGGAACAAGTTCAGACAAAGATTTGAAGTCTATTTTGAAACTATTTCCAAAGGAAGCAAGTTATTATGTGTGCGAATTCTCGAGTGAACGCACGGCAAAATTGGCCGTTTTAAAGCCTTTGTTTGAAGAAAATTTCACGTCGACTTATTTTTTTGATTCGCCAACGAAAGCATATGAATCTGCGCAACAACTTGTCAATAAAGACGATACCATTTTGATTTTTGGATCTTTCTTTTTGATTCACGACTTTTATTCTATTTTTTTTCCAAAAACACTTGCAGAATAAAAAAGACTGTCTATCTTTGCACTCGTCAAATCAACAACGGTTGAATTTAAAGACAATAATTCGGGGGATTAGCTCAGTTGGTTCAGAGCGCCTGCCTTACAAGCAGGATGTCGGCGGTTCGAATCCGTCATTCCCCACCAAGCTTCTCAGAAATGAGAAGCTTTTTTTGTTTTTAGTCAACACATCAATTTCATACTAAAAAATGTATTACAGCTATATTCTTTATTCTAAAATCAGGAATAAATTTTACGTTGGTTCAACATCAAACTTACTAGAAAGACTTCAAAAACATAATTCTAATCACAAAGGGTTTACTGGTGGAGTAGGTGATTGGGAAATTGTTTATAAAGAGATTTTTGAGACAAAATCAGCAGCAATTAATCGTGAGAAGCAGATTAAATCATGGAAATCTAGTAAAAAGATTAAGGAACTCATCAGTTCAGAGCGTCCCGATGCTTAGCAATCGGGAATGTCGGCGGTTCGAATCCGTCATTTCTACTTTAAAAATCAAATGTTTACAAGTAATATTGTAAACATTTTTTTGTTTGGTGTATACCTTAGTATAAACAAATGAATGTTTTATCTCTGTCTAAGGACAACAATCAAAAGACAATTTTGAAAAATCATCCTAAAAGATTGTCCAACGAATTTCGTGATCCAAAATTTAAATCGGATGTTTTGGATTTAAGCAGTCGATAAGATCAAATGAAAATGTTTTTTGTCCTGTATATTTTATCTTTGAAATCATATAAATCAGCAAGTTTTTGTACCATAAAGACACAAAAATTGTAGATAATAACACCCGATTTTACACATAAAACATTAACAACCATATGATTAGATAATCTTAATGGGTTGCGAAATATGGTTGTCAATTTTAACTTTGGTATAAGTGTAGATAGCAATAGAATAGCAAACATATATTTTTTTTTAAATACGACATTTGACGTATTTCAATAGCTGTTTTTTTGTATTAATTTTCTAACTACATGACAAAAATATAAACATCTAATAGTCAGTAAATTAAGTTCGATTAAATTTGTTTAAAACCTTGAAAATCAGTATCTTAGAGGATGATTCTTAGTTATCCAAAAAGTCCAATTC
>JANNWW010000082.1:0-14718 GCA_031409255.1 Crocinitomicaceae bacterium | reverse complement strand
GTGTTTCAAATACCAAGCAAAACCAATTTTTTCCATTCCCATTGCAACAACTCCAGCTGCTGAACCAATAATTAAAATACTTCCGCCAGTTCCAGCTGCATAAGCAATTTTGTGCCAAATCAAGGCATCTTTTGGGGCATCGAACATGCCAATACTAGCCGCAACAAGAGGAACATTGTCTAAAACAGCAGAAATCAAACCTAAAATTCCAACAAAACTATTTTCAGAAAGCGACTGTTGTACCGAACTTCCCAAATGGAAAATTGCTCCAACACTTTCCAGGGCAGCCACAGTCATTAATATTCCAAGGAAAAATAAGATTGAAGGAATTTCAATGTTCTCAATAGAATGTAGCGTTGGACTTTCATGGTGTTTGCCCTCATTGTCTCCCAATTTGAATTTTCGTTTCGAAACTATCTCGGCAGTAAATGCCAAAAGTGCTAATGCGAACATCATTCCCAAATAGGGTGGAAGGTGAGTAATAGTTTTAAAAATTGGAACTCCTATGATTAGAAATAAACCAGTTAAAAGAATCAACTTCGCACTTTTATTTGGAGCCGTTTTTTCAGTTTTAACTGGCGGAAAATTTCCACTCAATTTTTTTGTGAAACTTATGATAGTTAATGGAACAACTATAGATACAATTGAAGGTAAAATAACCAATTTCATCACTTCAAATGCGGAGATTTTCCCTGCAATCCATAACATAGTTGTAGTTACATCTCCAATTGGTGTCCAAGCTCCACCAGCATTCGCAGCTATAATAATAAATCCGGTGAAATACGAACGGTCCTCTCTTTCTTGGATTAACTTCCGAAGAATTGTAATTAATACAATTGTTGCAGTTAGATTATCAATTATTGCAGACAATAAGAAGGCAATTAAGCAGGTAATCCACAATAAAACAATCTTTTTGCGGGTTTTGATCCAGTTTTTAATTATAGCAAATCCATCGAAATAATCAATCATTTCAACGATTGTCATTGCGCCAATTAAGAAAATTAATATTTCAGCAGTTTTTCCGAAATGGTGTAAGAGTGTTTCCTCTGCAATGTGGCGTTTTTCTTTAATATTAGATCCAACAAATTCCTTTAAAAATCCACCTTCACTTGGTGAAAACCATTCTTGTATAGATTCTAAGTTTGTAACTACTAAAACCCACGAAACGCACATCATCAGCAAAGCTGGGATGAGTTTGTCCAAACGTATTACATGTTCAAAGCTAATTGCTGAATAACCTAAAACAAATACAGCAAATAGAATTGCAACCAGCATTTTGTTATGTCAATTGGTTCAAAGCGATTTCAAATGCAGCTTTTGCAATACCCGTTTTTGCAGTATGCACTTGGTGAGTTTTGACTAGTGCATTTTTAATTATAGCACTTGTATCATCAAAAATTCCTTTGTCTGTTAATTCTTTGATATCGTTCGACATTAAATAAGCGAAAACGCGTGCCATTCCGCAGTTGGAAATAAAGTCAGGAATGATTGCAATTTTAGAATCGGCGAAGTCGGCAATTGGACCGAAGAAAATTTCTTTGTCGGCAAAAGGTACATTTGCCCCAGCTGCAATAACTTCCATTCCAGCAGCTGCCATTCGTTCCACTTGGTTTTGTGTAATCAAACGAGATGCAGCACAAGGAATGAAAACTTCTGCTTTCAAATCCCAAACTTTAGCATTCACCTCTTCAAAAGAAAGCATATTTGGTGAAACCAATTCATTGCCATTTTTTTTCAAGAACAATTTACGGATTTCTTCAAAAGAAAAACCACTTTCATTAATTAAACCACCAACTCTGTCGATGATTCCAACAATCTTCGCTCCACTTTGTGCCAAATAATAAGCACCAGCTGAACCAACATTTCCCCAACCTTGAACGATTACTCTTTTACCTTGAAGTGAACCACCCCAGATTGAGTAATAATGTGCAACTGATTCAGCTACGCCAAAACCAGTAATCATGTCTGCTACTACGAATTTTTTAGAAACATCTGGCGAATAGTTTTCGTCTTCAATTACTTTCAGAACTCCATTGCGAAGTTGACCAATTCGATTTATTTTTTGTGCTTCTTTAGGCTGAAAATGTCCATTAAAAACACCTTCTTGCGGGTGCCAAATTCCACAATCTTCTGTCATAGGAATTACTTCGTGAATTTCATCAACGTTTAAATCGCCGCCTGTTCCGTAGTAATGTTTCAAAAGTGGAGTAACAGCTGCATACCAACGTTTCAAGACTCCTTCTTTGCGTGGATCTTTCGGGTCGAAATTGATTCCAGATTTTGCTCCACCAATTGGCGGACCAGCAACCGTAAATTTCACTTCCATTGTTTTTGCAAGTGATTCAACTTCACGTTTATCTAAACCAGCGCGCATGCGAGTTCCACCTCCAGCAGCGCCTCCTCGCAATGAATTAATTACTACCCATCCTTCCGCTTCTGTTTCAGCATCTTTCCATTCAAAAACGATTTCTGGTCGTTTGTTCTCAAATTTTTCAAGTAGGGCTTTCATTTCTTTCATCTTTTTTTTAAAGCGCAAAAATAGTCAATTTCTATGGGTTGTGCAGAACGCCCGAACAAACATCTTGTGAAGCTCCGGTAACACTAGCCAAACAATTCGCCTCATTTTCTAAAAACAAAGCACCAAGCAGCGCAAAAATTAATGCTTCTTTGTAATCAATTAATTCATTCTCAACAACCACTATTTCGCCTTTAAAATAACGTTTCAGACGTTCAATTAAGAATGCATTTTTGGCTCCGCCTCCAGTAATCATTAATCGTTGTGTGTTTTTTTCATTCAAACAAATTGCAATTTTATCTACAATGTGTTCAACAACTGTTGCTAAATTATTTTCGATGTCTTTGTCGAATTTCAAAAGCGGATAAAACTCATTTTCGAGCCATTCAACACCCAAAGATTTCGGTCCGTCTTGGGTGTAAAAATCTAAACTGTTCAACAAATCGAGTAAAAAATAACTGATTTCACCTGAACGCGCGAGTTCACCATTTCTGTCGTAATCTAAACCTTTTGAACGCGCCAATTTATTTAAGGGCAAATTTGCCGGACAGATATCGAATGCTTTTACAGTTCCATTTTCAATAAAAGAAACATTTGCAAAACCGCCAATATTAAGAAATGCATCTGCCTGACCGCCAAAAAGATATTGATCTCCAATTGGAACGAGTGGTGCACCTTGTCCGCCATATAAAACATCTTTGGTTCTAAAGTCGCCAACTGTTGGAATTCCTGTTTTTACTGCAATTACTGCGGGGTTTCCAATTTGAGTTGTGAAACCTTTACTTGGCTGATGGAAAATTGTTTGACCATGTGATGCAATAATATCGACATCATTTTCCGTGAGCATGTTGTCTTTTAGAAAATCACTTACTCCTTTTGCAAAAAAGCACGCCAAATCATAGTCTAAAGTCACAAATTGTGTTGCAGATAATGCGGTTGCGTTGAGAAGTTGTGAGAGTAAAGCGTCTGAAAATGTTAAGGTTGCAGTTTTATGTATTGCATAGCTCCAACTTTTTTCACTTGACTTTGTTAATGTAGTATAAACTATGTCAAGACCATCTAAAGATGTGCCCGACATTAAACCAATAATTTTGTATTCCGACATAAGTGTAAATTTAACTTTTTATCGGTATTTTTGCGAACTAAAATTTAAAAATTAATTAACAATATATCAAATGAAATTCGAATTAACCGAAGAGCAATTGGCAGTGCGTGATGCTGCACGTGATTTCGCACAAAATGTTTTGAAACCAGGTGTGATTGACCGCGATAGAGAACAACGTTTTCCTGCAGCTGAGATTAAACAACTCGGAGAATTAGGTTTTATGGGAATGATGGTAGATCCGCAATATGGTGGAGGCGGAATGGACACTATTTCTTATGCCTTAGCAATGGAAGAGATTTCTAAAGTAGATGCTTCTGCTTCAGTTTGTATGTCTGTAAACAATTCATTGGTTTGTTGGGGATTAGAAAAATTTGCAAACGAAGAACAAAAGCAAAAATTCTTAGTTCCATTAGCTAGCGGAGAAAAAATTGGCGCTTTTTGTTTGTCAGAACCAGAAGCAGGTTCAGATGCAACATCTCAACGAACAACTGCAATAGATATGGGCGACCATTATTTGTTGAACGGAACTAAAAACTGGATCACAAATGGTTCAACGGCATCAACTTACATCGTAATTGCACAAACAAATACCGAACTAGGTCACCGCGGAATTAATGCTTTAATAGTTGAACGCGGAATGGAAGGTTTTCTCGTTGGCGCGAAAGAAGATAAATTAGGAATTCGTGGTAGCGATACGCATACATTAATGTTTACTGATGTGAAAGTTCCGAAAGCGAACCGTATTGGTGAGGAAGGGTTTGGATTTAAGTTCGCAATGAAAACATTGTCTGGCGGACGAATTGGAATAGCTGCTCAGGCACTAGGAATTGCAGCCGGAGCTTATGAATTATCTGTTGCATATTCGAAAGAGCGCAAAGCTTTTGGAAAAGAAATTTACAAACACCAAGCAATTGCATTCAAAATTGCTGATATGGCAACTGAAATTGAAGCAGCGCGTTTATTGGTTTACCGTGCTGCAGCAGACAAAGATGCAGGTCGTAATTTTGACCAAAGTTCAGCAATGGCGAAATTATTTGCTTCAAAAGTTGCAATGGAACAAACCGTTGAAGCTATTCAAATTCATGGCGGATATGGTTATGTGAAAGAATACCATGTTGAACGTTTAATGCGTGATGCAAAAATTACTCAAATTTATGAGGGAACATCTGAGATTCAAAAAATTGTCATCTCTAGAAATATTTTAGCTGACTAATTTCTTCTAAATAAATAAAAAAAGCCGCGGAAATTTTTCTTAGCGGCTTTTTTTATTTATCGTTATTTAACTTCGAATAAGTTAAAGTTTATTACATTCTGTTCGGAACTTCTATTCCCATCAAGCTCATAGCGCTTTTAATAACTTTAGCTACATTTCTACTTAAAACCAAGCGCATTTGTTTTTGGTTTTCGTTTGGTTCTGCTAATATATTTACGTTTTGGTAAAACTGATTGTATGTTTTCACCAATTCGTAGCTGTAATTGGCTAATGTTGCCGGCGATAAGTTTTTGGCAGCATCTTGAATTACGTCTGGATAGAATGTGAGAATTTTAATAAGTTCTTTTTCAACTTCTTGAATTTCAGCAGTTGCATTCCATGAAATGTTTTCCACTTTTGTAAGCAAAGATTGAATGCGTGCGTGTGTGTATTGAATAAACGGTCCGGTGTTTCCATTCAATTCAATCGACTCTTCCGGATTGAAGAGCATGCGTTTTTTCGGATCTACTTTCAATAAATAATATTTCAATCCGCCTAAACCTATTAAGTTAAATAAGTGGTTTTTTTCTTCGGTCGACATGCCTTCTATTTGTCCGCGTTCGGCAGTCATTGCAGTAGCTTTTTCAATTACTTCGTCAATTAAATCGTCTGCATCTACAACGGTTCCCTCTCGTGATTTCATTTTCCCTGTTGGTAAATCTACCATTCCGTAGGAAAGATGGTGAAGGTTTTCGGCCCAAGAATAACCTAATTTCTGAAGAATCAAAAACAAAACTTTGAAATGGTAATCTTGCTCATTTCCTACGGTGTAAATCATTCCGTTTAACTGTGGGAAATCAGAAAATCGATCAACAGCTGTTCCAACATCTTGTGTCATGTAAACAGATGTTCCGTCTGAACGCAACAACAATTTTTGGTCTAATCCATCTGCTGTTAAATCGATCCAAACAGAACTATCATCATTGCGGTAAAACACACCTTTTTTTAAACCTTCGTCTACTAAGTCTTTTCCTAGAATAAAGGTGTCTGACTCATAATACAATTTATCAAAAGTGACGCCCATTTTTTTGTACGTGGTGTTAAACCCTTCGTAAACCCAATTATTCATGGTTGTCCACAATAAATAAATCTCTGGGTCTCTACCTTCCCAACGTACGAGCATGTTTTTTGCTTCGCGAAGAATTTCAGTTTCGTTTTTTGCTAAATCTTTTATTTTTGCGTCAATTGCGTCTAGTGCTTTTTCTTCTTTACCAATTTTCGCAGCTTCAAATTCATTGAATTTTGTTATTGTTTCGATTGGGTATCCATCGAAATTTTTATTTTCCCAAGAAGAAATAATTGCTTTTGCTTCTGCATTGAAACGCTTGTCGAATTCAACATAATATTTTCCAACTAATTTATCGCCTTTTAAACCAGTATTTGCTGGTGTTTCGCGTTCACCTTTTTCATTCAAGGGCGAAAATTTCTGCCACGCCAACATGCTTTTGCAAATGTGAATTCCACGGTCGTTAATGATTTGCGTTTTGATAACTTCGTGTCCGTTTGCTTTTAAAATTTCGGACACAGAATAACCTAGGAAATTATTGCGTAAATGTCCTAAGTGCAATGGTTTATTTGTATTTGGCGAAGAATATTCTACCATAATAGCTGGCTTCGAATTCGGCAATTCATAGCCAAACGTAGCATTTGAATCCATTTCACTGAGTGTTTTTAACCAATGTGAAATAGGGAAACTCAAATTTAGAAATCCGCCAATTGTATTGAAAGAAGAAATGATGTTTTCTTTTGCAAGGAATTCACCAAAAGAGTTGCCCAAATCTGCCGGACTTTTCCCTAATAACTTCAAGAATGGAAACAAAACGAGTGTTGTGTCGCCTTCGAATTCCTTTTTTGTTTTTTGAAATTGAATTTGTTGATCTTCGAATTGCACTCCGAATAGTTCCTTACTTTTAGTTAGAAGTAGAGATTTTATTGTGTTTTCCATTGATTCAGAGTGCGTTTTTTAGTAAATTTTCTATAATTGTAAATGTTGTTTCGGCCATGGTGTTGTTTTTATTGTCGAGACATGGATTTACTTCCACAATCTCTAGGCAAATTGTGCGCGAATCTTGCACTAAAAGTTTTAATAATTCGCTTGCTTCCTCAGGTAATAAACCATTTTTAACTGGGGTTCCTGTTCCATAGGAAGTAATATCTGGATCCATCGAATCTACATCGAATGAAATATAGAATTTATCGCAGTGTTTTAATTGCGCCAAAATTTTAGCTGCAATTACTTTCACACCTTCTTTTCGAACAGATTCAACAGTATGATTGACGATAGAATTTCGTTCCATGATTGCTTCTTCTTCCATTTCTGTGTCGCGCACGCCAACAAAAACCAAATCACTCGCATTAATTTTAGGACTTACAGAATAGGCGTTTTTAAGTTCGTTCCAAATAGTAGAGCTGTGTTCATCTAGTTCGTTTCTTTTGCAAATCTGATTGTCTTCGCCTAAGGAAAGCGCGAGTGGCATTCCGTGAATGTTTCCAGACGGAGTAGTGTAAGGAGAGTGTAAATCGCCGTGTGCATCTATCCAAATAACACCCAACTTTTCTGTCGGATAAGCAGCTTTTATTCCGGCAATTGTTCCTGCGGCCGAGCCATGGTCGCCAGCTAGTATTAGCGGAAATTTATTTTCGAGTAATGAATTCTTCGTTTGTTCAGCAATAGCAGTGAAAACCAGTTTAAATGCATCTATTCGTTTTGCAAAAGGTGTTTGGTTTTCTTGGTCTAAAAAACGGTTGAAATCTGGAAGTTCTACTACCGGAATTGATCCAAAAATTTTGTTGTTAAGTTTTCGAGCAGCAGTAAAAATTGCTCCTGGGCCAAGCGATGCTCCGCGCGTTCCGGCAGTAACTTCTGATGTGTTTATTATGATTTCTAAATTTCGTTGCATAAAATTGTTTTGCTTTGCAAAGATACAGTTTACTTATTCGGATTGAAAAGCAATTTTCAAAAGTATGTAACAAATTGTTAAAAATTGCGTAACTATTTCATTTAAGGGCAAGTTTATGAAACAAATACCAATTGCAATTTTGATTTTTTCTATCTGGATAGTTAGTTCTTGCGCCAATGAAAAAAAAAAAATTATAGAAGGCGAAATTGTTTACGAATTAGATTATCCAGACTTTAAAGACAACTTTTTTATCTATGGAATACTTCCAAAAGAAATGCGTTTGTTGTTTAAAGGAGATGAATCTGTTTCAGCTATAAATAAAGTAATGCTGACGAATGAGTTATATGTGAATAACAAAACAAAAGAAATTAACATCTATTTTAAAAAGGCCGATGATGTGTGTTATTCTTATTTAGGAAAGTCTGAAACAGATAATATGGACGTCAATTACCCCGATTTTAAGTTTACATTCACCCACAAAAAAGACACGATGTGTGGTTTTAATGTAGAACAAGTATTGGTTTCAAAACCTGGTTCTTCAACTGATATTGAAATATGGTTCACAAAAGAAATCAAGATTTCGAACCCAAATTGGCACACACCATTTCGGGATGTTCCGGGTGTAATGCTTTCTTATACTATGACGCGTTATGGAATGAAAACTACGGTGAAGGCAACGAAATTTATAGCCCGCGAAATAAAAGCATCAGAATTAAAACCGCGAAAAGAAGGTGTTAAGATGAACTTTGACGATTACAATATAAAAATGTTTCAACTCTTTAAATCTTTCGAATAATGAAGTGTTTATTTTTAACGCTAATGTGTTTACTCGTATTTAGAAATGCAGAAGCACAAAATTCTTTTTCAGGTGAATTGAAATACAATGCATCAATCTTTTATCCAGACACCAATCTTGTTTACAAAACATGGGAAGTGAAGCTTTTCACAAACGATACAATTGTGCGTGTAGAAACAGAAACTCCAGCACTCGGAACGCAAATTTATATCCGCAATATGCAGCTAGAAAAAGCATATCTTTTATTAGTTGTTGAGGAACAAAAGTTTGCAATTCAGACCGACTTAACAAAGAAACAGAGTTCAGATTCAACAAAAAAGGCCTACACCTACAAAAAGAAATTTTTCGGTGGAAAAAAAATAAATGGCTTGAAATGCAAAAAATACCACCTCGTTTATTCCGATAAAATTGAATTTGATTGCTACTTTGCCAAATCACTTTCGAATAAATATTTAGAAGTTTACAAAGACATTCCTGGTTTGGCAGTAGATTATTACATTCCAAATGAAGACGGATTAATTCATTACCAATTAATTGAAAACAAACAAACCGTGCTCGATAGAAGTTTCTTTGGAATTCCATCTGATTACAAACGCGTTAGTTTTGAGGAATTTATGAAAGCAATTGGAATGGAATAATTTCGATTAAACAAATGAACATTCCGCTGTTTATAGTTCTTTTTCAGTAGTCCGTTTTTTCGAAGCCAATAAATTAACTTTGTTAGTTGATTTTGGTTATGGCGAATACAATTTATGATCCGGAAGAAGAACAAAGTGCTGAAAAAACTGCACCCAAAACTGCTAAACCGAATAAAAAAACAAGTAAGGAAACAGCACCTTCTGAATCTGAAAATGTTTTAGGAAAAAGTGTTGCGCGTTTTCGTGAACGATGGGACAATAAGCGGGCAAAAACAATAGCCGGCGGCATACTTGTTCTGATTTCCTTTTTTGCACTCATGTCTTGTTGTTCCTATTTCTTTACGTGGTATGCAGATCAAGACCGCGTTTTAAATAAATCACTTTTCACCTTTCTTTTTGAAGACGAAGTTGAACCCGTTCGGAATTGGTTCGGTAAGTTTGGTGCTTGGGTTTCTCACTTGTTAATGTACCGCTGGTTCGGAATTTCATCTCAGGCAATTGTGCTTTTCATATTTTTATTGGGCTGCAAATGGATGTTGAACTACCGCTTGCTCCCAATTGGAAGAACGGCATCTGTTTCCTTTTTATTTATGTTGTGGAGCTCATTGTTTTTTGCTTATTTCGTTCAACACATTGATTACCTGGGCGGAACCTTTGGTTTCACACTAAACGAATGGCTCAAGCTATCTCTTGGAAGTTTTGGCGCGTTTTTATTTATAGTTATACTCTTTTGGGTAATAATGGTGGTGCTTTTTAATACAGACATAGTTGCTGTATTTCAAAAAATGAGCGGTAAAACTGTTCAACTCATGCGGGATGATGACGATTTGGAAGAGAAACTAGAACCCAATATGGTGCAAGATATTCACATCATTAACCCCATGAGAGACGAAGATATTCAGGAAGAAAAAATATCTAATGCTGTTCATTTTGATGAGGAAGAAGGCGAAGATTCGGAGCAAATTCTGGAAGTAGTAAATGCCGAAGAGGAAAATGAGTCCTTTGAATTTGATGGAATGGAAGTTGAAATTCCAGTTTCTGAGCCAAGCATTTTAATTCATGCAACAACTGGTGAAACGCCTATTTCGGATGATTTTGATATTTCAGTTCCTAAAACTGAAGGAACGGTTTCTGAAGACGAGTTCGATAAATTACGTCAAGAATATGGCGATTACGACCCAACCTTAGATCTTTCGGGTTATTTACTTCCACCAATCGATTTGTTGAAAGAGTATGGAACAGGACAGGTTTCAATTAACAAACAAGAGCTCGAAGAAAATAAAAACCGCATTGTTGAAACGCTTTCGCATTATAAAATTGATATTGAAAAAATTAAAGCTACCGTTGGTCCAACAGTTACTTTATACGAAATTGTTCCTGCGAAAGGCGTGCGTATTTCTAAAATAAAAAATTTGGAAGACGACATTGCCTTAAGTTTAGCCGCATTGGGAATCAGAATCATTGCACCCATTCCGGGCAAGGGAACCATCGGAATTGAAGTTCCGAATTCGAAGCCAGACATGGTTTCGATGCGTAGTTTAATTGCGTCAGAAAAATTTCAGAATTCAGACATGGAATTGCCCATCGTGATTGGCAAAACGATTACGAACGAAACTTTTTGTTTCGACCTAACAAAAGCACCTCACTTATTGGTTGCCGGAGCTACTGGTCAGGGTAAATCTGTAGGGTTGAATGCTATTTTGGTTTCGATGTTGTATAAAAAACATCCTGCACAAGTGAAATTTGTATTGATTGATCCTAAAAAGGTGGAATTAACACTTTATAAACGAATTGAACGTCATTACCTAGCAAAACTTCCTGGAGAAGACGAAGCAATTATTACCGATACATCAAAAGTGGTGAACACCCTAAATTCGTTGTGCATTGAAATGGATGCGCGCTACGAATTATTAAAAGAAGCCGAGGTTCGGACCATTAAAGAATACAACGCTAAATTTATTGCCCGCAGATTAAATCCGGAAAAAGGACACCGTTTTATGCCCTACATTGTGGTCTTAATTGATGAGTTTGCCGATTTAATTATGACAGCAGGAAAGGAAATTGAACACCCGATTGCGCGTTTAGCCCAGTTGGCTAGAGCAATTGGAATTCACTTAATTGTGGCAACTCAACGTCCGTCTGTTAATGTGATTACCGGAATGATTAAGGCCAATTTCCCTGCAAGAATTGCGTTTAGAGTTCAATCAAAAATAGATTCTAGAACAATTTTAGATGCAAACGGAGCCGATCAATTAATTGGTAGGGGAGACATGTTGGTTTCTTTGGGTTCTGAATCTGTTCGGGTTCAATGCGGATTTGCAGACACGCCCGAAGTGGAAGAGATTTGTAAATTTATTGGTGAACAACGCGCTTATCCAGATGCCATGTTATTGCCTGAATACGTTGGTGCAGATGGCGAAGAAATGAAAGACGTAGATTTAGATGATATTGATTCGATGTTTGCTGATGCTGCTCGAATTGTGGTCATAAACAATCAGGGCTCAGCTTCTTTGTTGCAACGCAAATTGAAATTGGGATACAACCGAGCAGGCAGAATTGTTGATCAATTGGAAGGTTACGGAATTATTGGCGGCTTCCAAGGAAGTAAAGCGCGCGAGGTGTTGTATAGTGATATTGAATCATTAAATGAATTTTTAAAAAGCAAGGGAATTAACGGTTAGTCAATTAAAAAATTCTTTTTTAAAATCATTCGCATTTCTTTTGGCACAATTTCTGATATTTGTACTGAAAATTAAAAACATGAAATACGCAATTATTTTTATTGGTCTGATAGTAAGTTCAATTTCCTTCGGGCAAGATGCAAAAGCACAAGGAATTCTTGATAAAGTATCTACTAAGATTAAAGCTCAAAAAACATTCTACGTTGAGTTCTCGGCTTCTATCAAGAATACGAAAAATGGAACAAACGAATCAATAACAGGAAAAGGATGGGTGAAAGGTGATAAATATTGTGCTTCTTATGGCGACAATACAATTATCTCGAACGGAATTAAAACTTGGACAGTTGTGAAGGAAGAAAAAACGGTTTACGAAGCAGATGCAGATGCAAAAGACGAAGAATCTATGAATCCGAAGAAGTTGTTAACGATGTGGGAATCTGGTTTCAAGAATAAATACGAAAAAGAAGAAACATTGAATAGCGAAAAAGTACATGTAATTAATTTGTATCCGAAAGTTGCAAAAGGTGCAGCATATCATACAATTATTTTATATGTTTCTAAAACTACAAATGAATTGAAGAAAGTAATTATGAAAGGAAATGATGCTACAGTTGCAACTTATTCTTTAACTAAATTTACTTCAAACCCAACGGTTGAAGAAACGAAGTTTGTGTTCGATAAAACAAAATATCCGGGTTACAACGTAGTGAAGAACTAAGAAAACATAAAAAAAATTCAGGAATCCCAATACAGAAATGTGTTGGGATTTTTTATTTTGAATAAATGTGAAGTTTTGGGGGTAGTTGTTTTTTGTGACGATTTGCAGTTACCTGAAGGACGAAACTTTTACCACAAAACTTAATTTGAAAAACGAATGTTTGTTTAACTAAAACTGTCTTTGGAAAACGAAACCCCGCCTTTTGAGTAAGTGCTGATAGGTAATCGTGCTATTTTTTAAGTGTTTTGAAGTTGCTTGCATTGTTATTCGCTGAATTTAAGTTCTCTTAAATATAAGTTGCCATTTTTACATCTGTTTCTTAAATCACAAGATCTACAAAGCGTATAATTTTATCTTCTTTCCAATCCATAATTTTCACATAGACTCCATTATGATGATGGGCTGTTTTTTTTTCGCATCCTGCACAAGCCTTTTCTAATATATAATCTTCTTTTTTTTCAAATAAGGTTTCTTCGCCTTTGATAAATATTTTTTCAATTTTACAACTCATTGGAATCAGATACTTCAAACCGTCCATTTGAAATATGTTCCAAACAATGATTTCAGCAATCTCCTTTTGAAGCTCTAAGCATGGCGTTTCTTTAAATTTTTCCTCGTAATAATCAATGAACGTATACAGTAAATTCTCTCTCGCTATTAGTAAACTATCTCCTTGCCATTCGTAGCCGTAGGAACTTTGAAAAGCTATTTTTGCCCAATTTATCCAATCTTCAAGGGTATCGCAATACGTTGAAACCACATTCAATTTGGCATCCAAAAAACCAACACGGTTTGAAAGCGAAACTAATTCCTGACTATCAGATATTGGATCATAACGTGATACAATATATGGTGCTTCACCACAGGTTATTTCTAGTTTCAGTAAAGCAACATATTTTTGCCAGTTATTTTCTGTTATTGGATCTGTATCGCAAGCCTCATTCATCTGTTTTACAATGCTAAGAGGTGTAAAAACCTCTGCTTTATCTCGGGTTCTTACTAGTTGTTCTTCTTTACTTTTTATGGCTCTTGGTTGTATTAAAGTACCAAAACCACCTGTTACTAATTCTGTTTTAATTTCTGATTGCGGGAGAAACATTTCACCCATTGTTACATAAGAGTCTGTAGCCCAAAGAATATTTCCACCAGTAGTCTTATCAGTCAAAAGAGTTTCTAGCAGATTGTCTTTTTTTAAAAGATAGTCTTCTCGTATGTCTATATTTTTTTTATTTTCTTTCAGATTCATCATTAATTGTTAGTGTCATTCAATTCTGTAGTACTGTCTAAATTTTTAAAATTTTGCGCACTTATAACTTTTGAACCCGATTTTTTCTCTAATTCTTTTCTTGCATTTCCTGCTACATTACCACCTGCTTTGGCTGCTTTGTGGTTTTCTGTAAAACCTTGTGCATTTTTGTTTTTTGCAATTTCAGTGGTAGATGCTTCGCCCAACATGGTAAAGATTAATTCCAGATCTGTCATGTGGTCACGAAGATTCTCTGATGATTTGGTTAGTCCTTTCAAATTTTTATAGTCACTTGGAATAATACCAAAGGTAGCTTTGCTAATTTCGGCAGTCAAAATAGAATACTCTTTGCCTTCTTTTACACCACGGTTTTTCCATTCATTGGTTAGTTCATCACGAACTTGTATGCCTCTAATTCTTTTTTCTATCCATGCATCGCTATAGCCTTTGGCTTTGTAAATTGCTCTTATACGTGCCTGAGCCAATTCTGGATTTTCAATTTCGGCTATGCGTTCCGCACCAACTTGAGCCAACCATTGTTTGAATGGCTCGGCTTTGGGTGATGGAATGGATTGGATAATGCGTAAAAGTTGCTCTGTATCAGCAACATCAGTCATTCTCATTTTACCATCTGCTGCAACCATTTTCAAAGCGTGACAATTCGTCACGGTTTCATTTCCTTCTGCTTTTAATCGCTGTTTTAGTTTTCGCCAATAAGCTAAAGCATCTACACTTTCCGTAAGTATTTGTACTACATCAGTGATGCTGAAATACCATTTTTCTTCTTGTTCGTTATATACAGAACGTACACTTTTTTCTTCAAATAATTTTATGTTGCTCATAATTATTTTTCTTGATTTATCAGAT
>JANNWW010000081.1:0-3726 GCA_031409255.1 Crocinitomicaceae bacterium | reverse complement strand
AGGCCGCACGCGGCACCATCGTCGCGATTGTCGGAATACGCGCTTCATGCCAGCCAATTCCTGTATTAACAATAGTGGCACCCGCCTTTTCAATTGCTTTAGCAAGAATTCGAACACTATGAATGCGCGATTGGTAAATTTCAGTTTTGTTGTCTTCAGTGTAACGACAATCGACAGATTTTCCTGCTAAATTGATTAACAATTCTGCGTCTTCTAATTCTTTCCCCCAGTTATTTACATCTTGATTATTCCACAAAACACTTTTAAAATTTTCGTTATTTATTTTTATCAACTTTCTACTTAGACCAACTACTAGATAGTTTTTTTTATTTAAAAAGTAATGAATGAGTTCCATTCCGATGAAACCATTTGCTCCTGTGATGATGACTTTTTTCATTTTATATTAGTTTTAAAACTTTCAGAAATAATTGAAAATTAAGTTTGTTTAGAATAGGTCTGTTTATCTGATTTATTTATTTAAACAATTTCAATATTTTACCAAAAAAGATGTGTTCATCTGCTTTCATGAGCGAATTTGACATGCTGTCTAATCTTCCAACAATTCGATCAATACTTTCTATTGTAGCTAAAAATGAAATAGATTCGTAAGACTGTTCCACTTTTTTCAAGTCATGCAATTGTTGTTGAAGTGGTTCTATTTCTCTTCTTTTTCGTTCGCGAACAATGCGTTTGGCAACTTCCCACATGTCTTTTTCTGCTCTAAAAAACTCTCTACGGTCGCCAGTAACAGATTCTTTGTAGATTAAATTCCAAGTAATTAAATCACGTAAGTTCATGTTTGCATTACCACGAGAGATTTGCAATTGTTCCATCAAATCTTCCGTACACATGGAAGATTCATTTACCAACAAGAGTGCATGAATTTGAGCCATAGAACGATTTATTCCCCATTGGCCTCCGAAATTTCCCCAAATTTGAATGAATTGTTGCTTCGCTTGTTGTAATTCCATCTTAATTGTTTTAGAAGTTTCAAAAATAATTGAAAATATTGAAAAAAGCAAATCATATTTGATTTAAGAACTAAATAATTAAAAATCGAATAGAGAAAAAATGCGTTGGTCTTTAAAAATGTTCTGTATTTAAAGAGGAATGGTTAAAAACTATTCGTGAGCATTAGTAAACAATACGTTAACGTTGCAAGGTTTGTTTTCTGTTGGAACTTGAACGACATCATTGTTTTTTGACTGAGAAACTTCTTCCGTTTTTTTTCCAGCATAATTGCATCCAATTATAACAAGTGTTACAGTAATGATTATTAGTGAACGTTTCATTGTAGTAATATTTTTTACAGAACAAATATACAGATTAATTTATATTCGTCGATAAATAACTACTGTTTGTCGAGTAAAAATGTGTAAAATACCAGTTTCTATGAATATTTAGCTCTTTCTAAAGTTTAATTTTGAGTTTTAAGTGTTCAGCGGTGTGGTTGTTTTTTACTTTACATAAATCTTCGGGAGTTCCTTCAAAAACAATTGTTCCGCCTTTATCACCTCCTTCAGGACCAACATCTATTAGCCAATCGGAAGATTTAATCACTTCCAAATTGTGTTCAATGACAATAATTGAATGTCCATCGTCGATTAATCGATTAAAGGCAATCAATAATTTTTCAATATCATAAAAATGCAATCCTGTTGTTGGTTCATCAAAAATAAATAAATTTTTGTTCTTCGCTTGCGCACCTTTTATTAAGAAACTTGCCAATTTAACGCGCTGAGCTTCCCCACCTGAAAGCGAGCTACTCGATTGTCCCATTTGCAAATAGCCTAAACCAACATCTTCTAAAGGTTGAATTTTTTGACTAATTTTCTCAACTAATTTATCTGAATGAGCTTTAAAAAATTCAAGTCCGCTAGTTATATCCATTTCCAATAAATCTGCAATAGATTTTCCTTGAAACAAAACTTCTAATGCTTCTTGTTTGTATCTTCTTCCTTCGCAGGCCTCACATTTCAAATGAACATCTGCCATGAATTGCATGCTAACAGTCACTAAACCGTCTCCTTCGCACATTTCACATCTACCGCCTTCTACATTAAATGAAAAGAAACCGGGTTTATAACCGTTGTGTTTTGCTGCATTTTGACGTGAAAACAGCTCGCGGATATCGTCAAAAGCTTTCACGTATGTTACAGGGTTTGAGCGAGAAGATTTCCCGATTGGGTTTTGATCAATCAATTCAACTTCAGATATTGAAGCAAAATCTCCTGTTAAATCTTTCATGTCGCCCAAAGAATCTCCGAAAAAACCTAATTTTTGGCGAAGGGAAGGATACAATAAATCTTTTACTAAAGTAGATTTTCCTGAACCGCTAACTCCTGTAACACATACGAGTCGATTTAGCGGAAAGTCAACTGTAATATTTTTCAGATTGTGGTGTTTAGCTCCAATAACAGTTAATTTATTTTTACCCGATCTTCTTTTTTTAGGAACCTCTAACGAGCGTTTGTTTGTTAAATAATCTGCAGTCAAACTATTCGAAGAACTGTTTAATTTCGAGAAATTGCCTTGAAAAACTACTTCACCACCAAATTTCCCAGCCATTGGTCCGATGTCAATAATTTCGTCTGCAGCACGCATCATGTCTTCTTCGTGTTCAACAACAATTACGGTGTTTCCGATGTCGCGCAAGTTTTTCAACACACCAATTAAACGTTCGGTGTCTCTGGGGTGAAGTCCGATTGAGGGTTCATCTAAAATATACATCGATCCAACCAAACTACTTCCTAGGGAAATTGTTAGATTTATTCGTTGAGATTCTCCTCCAGACAAGGTGTTTGCTGCTCTATTTAATGTTAAATAACCTAAGCCAACATTACATAAAAACTGCAATCTTTGAATAATTTCTGGAAGAATTCGTTTTGTTATTTTCAGTTCATTTTCTTGCACCTGAATATTTTTAAAAAAAGAAAGTGCTTCATCGATTGGTAATAAAACTAGTTCTTTGATAGAAATACCTCCAACTTTCACATAGTTTGCATCTTCTCTTAAGCGCGTTCCTTCACATTCTGAGCAAAGGGTTTTTCCGCGGTAACGAGAGAGCATTACGCGGTATTGAATTTTATATGATTGAGTTTCCAGGAATTGAAAAAAGCTGTTCAATCCGCCAAATTTTCCTTTTCCATTCCACAAAACCTTTAATTGTTCTTTCGTTAATTCTTCAACTGGTCGATGAATTGGGAAATCAATTTCGCGCGAATAACGCACCAATTCTTTTAAATACTCGCCTAATATTTCGCCTTTCCAAGGTGCAATTGCTCCTTCATAAACACTTAAAGATTTATTTGGAATAACCAAGTTTGGGTCAACCCCAATTACAGATCCATAACCCTCACATGTTTTACATGCTCCATATGGATTATTGAAAGTGAATAAATAGGGGGAAGGTTCAACAAATTCTATTCCGTCTAATTCAAATTTTGCTGAAAATTCACGTTTATGTAACGAAATAGGATCTACAATAAAGCAAGTGTTTCCTCCTTCGGTATAGGCCAATTGAATTGAATCGCCTAAGCGAGACTCTGAATCGGAATCGTCTTTTTTAACTATAATCCTGTCGACAACCAAAAAAGGATTTTTAGCAGCAGATAAAACTTCAGTAGTACATTTCTCAATTTCTATTACTTCTTCTTCAATTAGAATACGTTTGTAGCCTTGTTCTTTAAGTAGAAGCAACATTTTTTCAGCGCCATATTTCTCCAC
>JANNWW010000080.1:0-14111 GCA_031409255.1 Crocinitomicaceae bacterium | reverse complement strand
TAAGAATCATCCTCTAAGATACTGATTTTCAAGGTTTTAAACAAATTTAATCGAACTTAATTTACTGACTATTAGATGTTTATATTTTTGTCATGTAGTTAGGAAATTTATTTATTAATATTGTGTGCTTTATCACTAAGGCACACTTTTTTTGTTAAAAATGAAATATTTATTCTTTATTCTTCCTTTTATTGCTTCTTGTCAATCTAAGGCCTATGAATCTGAAAATTTAAAAACTGAGTTTTCTGTTTATTCGAAAATAATGTGTTCGAACGAAATGTGGCAATATTCGACAAGTTTTAACGAAGAAATTGGTTTAGGAATTGTCAGTATCAACTCTAATTCTTTTATAACTCAAAACTCAAAAAATAGTATAGATACATTTCCTTTGCCCGGAAATGAATATTCGAATTTCTTCAATATCATACCAAATCAAAAAGGAGAATACTATTTTTTGTCTTCAGAATTGGGATTATACAAACTTGATGGAAAAAAGCCGGTTTTTATTGATAGTATTTGCAACAACAATATTTTAAAATCTAATGGCTTAAAAACTCATTTTACATTAAATATTTTTAAAACTGCTCATTTCATAAGTGAAACTGAACTTTTGATTCCAATTCATTGGGATTATTATAACCAAACCGGAAAATATAAGAATAATCAAAAACCTTGTCCGCAATTTTGCGTTTTTAATCTCAAAACTTTAGAATTATATCTTGTAAATTCTTTTACTGATAAATTAAGATTGAAAAATCGATACTTGAAAATGGGAATAAATGAAGTGTTTTCTTGCGTTAATAAAAATGTACTTTTAGTAAGTGTTCCCTATAAATCTTCAATAGAAGTTTTTGACTTGCAAAAAAACAAGTCCCTAAAGTTTATATCTGTAAAATCAGAATTTCAATTAGATTCAATATTGCCATATAATAAAAAAAGGTTTAAAAAAGTCATTAATCCAGAGGAAAGATACAGTATAGAATCAGGTGGGTATGGTCCGATTTATTTTAACAGCTTTAAAAATGAGTATTACAGAATTTATTACCATCCATTGCCCAGAAAAAACTCAAAAGAAGAATATACCATTATTAACGATCGTGCAAGTTCAATAATTGTTTTAGATGAGGAGTTTAACGTAAAAAAAGAAATTATTTTTAGAAAAAACGCTTTTATTCTTTTAGGGTTAACTGTAACAAAAAATGGTTTTATATTAAATTCACAAACAACTTTTGAAAATGAAAAATGTAGTTTACTGGAGTATTTTACCGATTAGTTTACTGCTAATTTGTTCTCAAAATTTTAAAAAGTCTTTTATTCGTGATATCGAAAAAAAATTAATACAAGAAAATGTCAATTTAAATAACTATGACTACATATTTTTAATGCATTTTGATTATTGTGCGCCAGACTCTAAATGTGGTGACACTTTAAAAATAGTAGAATTTATAGAAAAACCAAAAGGTAAAAAAATGCTTTTAATTGACACACAATATAACTCAATAATCCCTAAATACATCAATACAAATAATATTGAAGTGAAATTTATTTCAAGAGAAATAATGCAAAGAAGAGGAATTCATCTTGATTTTCAGAGAAAGTTAATAATTAAAGGAAATAAACTTAGAAAAATATGCGTTTTAAAATAAAACTACTTTTATTTATTTTTGCCGTAAATTCATGTAAACCGACTATTATTTCAAATGAAAAGACTAAAATAAATGACTTTTTATTAAAAAAAGATTACACAGGCAATTGCAAAATCTATATTGTTCACCCTAAAGTTTGTGGTGGTTGTTCAAAAAAATTAGTCAAAAAATTGATCCTATTAAATGATAAAACAACTTATATTATTTCAACTAGCAGTTTCGAAAAAAAAGATTCAATTTATTCTCCTAAAATTAAAATAGTTTCTCCTTTAATTATCGGAAGGCTTGGTTTAAGTACTCAAGAATCGCAATTATTAAAAATGGTAAATGGTAAATTAAAAAGTGTTGAATTAATCTGAAAATCATTCTTTATTAAAAAGTAAACTCAGCTCAAAATCTTCACAACTTCAATAATAAAATGATTTAGTTAAACAATTTAATGGACTGTTCCTACAAAAATTTTACTTTTTTTATATTTTTTGAATTCAATCATGCGCTCGTATGCAAGATGCAAACCTGCAAGTAAATTTTCTGAAAACTCTTTGTGTTCTTTTTTTGTCATTAAATTTATTGCTTAATTAATTTATTAAACTTTTCATTTACACGAATAAAATAAACCCCAGAATCTAATTTCTCAATGTTGATAGAAGTTTGATTTTCACTGCAAGAAATAATTTCAAAGTTGATGTTTTTTTGACCTTTAGAATCTATAACTGATATTTCACTATTTAAAGGACATTCAATTATTATAAAATCAGAAGAGGGATTTGGGAAAATGTTAATTAAATTTTTGTGCTCATCTTTAATATTTAATTGATTTTTTTCGATTTTAAAAAGATACCACGATAATATATTTGGAACTTCTTGAACCATAATTTGAAAAAAAATACGTTCTTGTCCAATACTGTAATTTAAAGGAACTTTTACTATGGGTTCATAATAATACAAAAGTGATTCTTCATAATTTGAATATATATAATTTAAAGGAGAATCAATTCCGTATCGGATTGATTTCACCTCGAAATTACCATACTGATCGTATAAATCACTGATTTCAAATTGAATTGAATCAGAAAAACCACTAAAACTATATAATTTTAATGGTTGTCCAGATGTGAAAAAATCGTTACAATCGTTAATTTCTAAAGTTGAATATGTTGGAGAAAAATCTCCAGTATAATTTAAAGTATCTAAAACAAATTCATTACCAATCTTAATTTTAAATTTACTTGAGCTTTGTGAAAATGACACAAAACTTATTGAAAATAGGATCGCCAAAATTATTTTATTCATTTTACAATATTACAATTTTAATTTATCATTTCAACAAAATCAATCTCCGAAATAATCGGAATTCCCAGGCTACTCGCTTTTTCTAATTTTGCCGGCCCCATATTTTCGCCCGCCAAAACAAAAGAAGTTTTTGCAGAAATGGAACCCACATTTTTACCACCGTTTTGTTCGATTAAATCCTTGATTTCGTCACGGCTGAACTTTGTGAAAACACCCGATACTACAAAGGTTTTCCCTTCCAATTTATTAGAGGCTAGTTCCACTTCTTCGATTTCGAATTGCAAACCAACTTGTTTTAATCGTTCAATAATTCCCTTCGCGTGCTCGTCTGAAAAATATTCTTGAACGGAAAGCGCAATGCGGTCGCCAATTTCGTCAACTAAAATCAATTCCTCAAAACTTGCCTTCGAAAGTGAATCGATATTTTTAAACGCTGCTGCCAATTTTTTCGCAACAGTTTCGCCTACAAAACGAATTCCGAGCGCAAATAAAACGCGCTCAAATGGAACTTTTTTCGATTCTTTTAATCCAATTAATAAATTATTCGCAGATTTATCCGCCATTCTATCGAGAGCAATTAACTGATTGAAAGTTAAATCGTATAAATCAGCCACGTTTTTCGCTAATCCTTTTTGATACAATAAATCAATCGTTTCTGAACCCAAACCATCAATGTTCATCATTTTGCGACCAATGAAATGATCCATTCTACCTTTCACTTGGGGTGGACAAACAAGTTCATTCGGACAAAAATGCTGCACCTCGCCCTCTCTGCGAATCAAAGCAGTAGCACATTCCGGACAATTTTCTATAAATTGAATAATTTGAGCGTTCTTAGTTCTTTTGTCCGTATTTACTCCAACAATTTTCGGAATAATTTCGCCCCCTTTTTCCACATACACTTCATCATTTAAATGTAAATTTAGTTTCGCAATCTGGTCTGCATTGTGTAAAGAAGCTCGCTTTACAACGGTTCCGCCCAATAAAACAGGGGTTAAATTTGCAACTGGCGTAATCGCACCCGTTCTACCCACTTGATAATTAACCGATTCCAAAATGGTGGAAACACGCTCGGCTTTAAATTTATAGGCAATTGCCCAACGTGGTGATTTTGCAGTGAAACCCAAATCGGCTTGTTGCATGTAGTCATTTACTTTGATGACAATTCCATCAATATCGAAGGGCAAATTGTAACGCTCTTTGTCCCAATAGTGAATAAATTCCATTATTTCTTCAATGGAATGAACTTTTGCAATGTATTTATCTTTTTCCAGCGGTGTTTTGAAGCCCCAAGCTTTCACTGAATTCACACTTTCGAAATGTGAGTTGAATGTGAGGTTGTCGCCATAAACACCATACAAATAACAATCTAATCCGCGTTCTGCAACCACTTTAGAATCTTGTGACTTTAAAGTTCCTGAAGCAGAATTTCGTGGATTTGCGAATAAAGGCTCTCCGTTTTCTTCGCGTTGTTTATTCACAGCTTCAAAACTTGCTTTTGGGAAAAATATTTCGCCTCTAATTTCAAAATCTTCCACAAAATTCCCTGACAATTGAAGTGGAATTGTTCGAATCGTTTTTACATTCGTAGTAACATCTTCTCCTTGCGTTCCGTCTCCACGCGTTACAGCGCAATCAAGTTTTCCATTCACATATCTGATTCCAATTGCAACACCATCGTATTTCAGTTCACAAACATATTCTAATTGACCTTCAGCTATTTTTTTCACACGATCTTCCCACTCTCGAATTTCGTCTTCGGAATAAGAATTGGAAAGCGAAAGCATTGGAAAGCGGTGAATTACAGATTGAAATTTCTTCGTTATGTCTCCTCCAACACGTTTTGTTGGACTTAAATCGCTTGCAAAGTCAGGAAATTTTTTCTCTAAATCTTGAAGTTCTTCCAACAACATATCAAAATCGTAGTCGGATATTTTTGGTGCGCTCTCAAGGTAATACGCCATGTTATGTGCATTGAGTTCTTGAGTTAACTGTTCAATTCTAGATTTTACTTCTTGTGACATGCTCTTTGTTCAATTTTGCAACTAATTTAATAAAAACTGACAGATGTCTATATATCTAGACAACTACAAAACGTTGAGAAAATTATTTTTTTACTTTTTCTCTTCCTTCTTTACTTAAAGCAAAAGAGTGCGTTGTTTTGCTCTGTTACTTGAAGTTTTTTTTGAGAAAAGTATGCGTTTTAATAATCTCTATATTTTAAAAAGCTAAAATACAATATCTTTTATAAAACTAGAATTCTACATTCTGATTTTTGATTAAATTCGGCAAAAAAACGCTACCATGAAAAAGACCTTTATTATACTACTTGTTGTTGTTGTTTCAACAATTACTTACGCACAGGAAAAAGATACTTTACCAAAGCAAAAACTTTTTGAATTGAGTTTTGGAAACAATGTTTTATTTATTCCAGACTCAAAATTGATCGATATTAGTCAGAACGAAGCAGTAATTCTTCCTACAAAATCAATCTTATTTTTCTCCGAATTTAGACCTGATAAATTTTTACGCATACCCGTTTTCTTTAATTTACCTACAGAGTCAAAAGAGTTTATAGTGAACGGCGAACTAATTAGTGAACGTGCATCTCCCACTTTTGGAACGGGTTTAGAATTTCGTTTATTAAAATTAAACGTCTTAGGCAACACACGCATTGAAATAGAAGCGGGTCCGTTGGCAAGTTTTATTTTTGATAAAAATGGAAAAGTGCGTGTTTCTCCTGTTCTAGCGGGAAGAGTTCGGGTAATGCGAGGCGAAAATTTCGTGATGTATATTGGTTGTTCCTACTCTGTTGGAGTGAATGCTTTCGGTTTACTTTACGGAACAGGAACGGTTTTTTAAGATATTGTTTTTGAATCGGAAATGAGAACTTCATAATTTACTCAAACTAAATTTATAGCTAATTTCAATAAACCTGATATATAATAATTGAAACCTATGAAATATTCATTTACAAGCATTAATAGAATAAATAGCGGTTTACAGTAAATTGTTTTAGTTAATAAATTGTTTTCTTTGTACTAAATAATTACAACTATGATTTCAATTATAAAAAACACATTTTTAGTAGTCTTTTGTTCTGTAAACCTTATTGGTTTTACTCAATGTCCAGTTGCTTCAGGAGATGCAACTGTTAGTTGTGGAGCAACAACACCTTTAATTGCACCACCTTCACCACCAATTTTCATTCAAACTTCAACTGCTTGTCCACCATTAAGCACTGCTGGAACGAATGCATTCCCAACAACTTGTGATGATTGTGTTACCGGACAACTTCCAATCGGTTTTCCGTTTAATTATTTTGGAAATACCTATACTACTGCAGTAATTTCTTCTAATGGAATTCTTGGCTTTGGACCTTTTACTTTCACTGGTTACACACCAATTTCAATTCCAGCAGGAGGAAATCCAAACAATTACATTGCTGGTATTATGGCAGATATTGATATTCGATATGGAGGTACAATAAATTACCAAACAATTGGAGTTACACCCAACAGAAGATTTGTAGTGAGCTATAATAATGTTGTCCCTTTCAACTTGGGAAGTGGAGCAGGAACAGGAACTGCTTCTTTTCAAATTGTATTGCATGAAAATGGAACTTTTCAAATTATCATTTCTCAACTTTCTGCAAACTGGAATGCTTCTACTTCTGGGGCAAATGCAACATCCGGTTGTGAAAACATAGACGGCACAATTGCAATTCCTATACCAGGAAGAAACGCAACAGACTGGCCAGGAATTGTTCCGGGGGCACAAGACTGCAACACGTTTACTCCGAGCACTTGCACCTTCGTTCGTTGGATGCAGGGAGCAACTCAAATTAGCACAACTGCAACCCACAATGTTACCTTAAATACTACAACTACTTATACTGCACAATGGAATTGCAACGGAAATACTTGTACTGATAATGTAGTTATTACCATAGGAGGTTCTACACTTGTTGCGGGCACACCTACAAATTCAACAAACTGTATAACTCCAAATGGAACAATACCTTTTACATACGGAAATGGAACGTATCCATTGACATATAATTTTAATGGCTCTCCAGTAAGTACAACAGTTACTTCAGCCGCTAACGCCTTTACTTTAGCTTCTCTTGCACCCGGAACTTATACAAATTTCACTATCGGAACAGGAGTGTGTGCAGTAACTAACCCTGGCCCGTTCGTAATTACTGCTCCACCAATTCCAACAACCACAGGAGCAACCATTTGTGTAGGCAGTCCAGTAACTGTTTCGTCTTCTACTTGTGGAGTAGCTGGAATTACTACTGCTCAAGGAGCAACTTTCAACAGTGGCGCTTTAACTGCTGCCGACCCAACATGGGTTAGAGCATGTGGCGGAACAACTTGCTTTGATTGTGGTACAACTGTTTATTATGATGTGTATCCATTTACTGTTTCAACAGCCGGAAGCTATACATTTACTGGGTGTTTCCCTGCTATTGATGGATATGGTTTTATTTATCAGAATGCTTTTAACCCTGCTTCCAATTGTGGGGTACCCGGAAATTTTGTTGTCGGAAATGATGATTCAGCGCCTTTGTGTGGAGCAGATCCAATGATGACTGGAACACTAGCACCAGGAGTTCAATATTATTTAATCTCTACTAGTTTTTCAACCGGAGCAACAGATACTTATTCATGGAATTTTACAGGTCCGGGTGGAGCAACTATTTCAACTGGTACAGGTTCAAATCAGGAGTGGTATACTGCACCAACAGGTGGAACTTCAATTGGAAATACCGCAACATTTAATCCGGTTGGAGTAGCTGGTTCTGGTTTACCGAACACTAACACACCAGGAACTTATACCTATTATGCTGCTTGTAGTGCTTATCCTACTTGTAGAACAGCTGCAAGTGTAGTTATTTCTGCTGGTTCAACTCCTGCAACTTCAATTTCTGGAGCAGGAACAATCTGCTCAGGACAATCTGCTACTTTGTCTGTTGTTGGTGGTTCTTTAGCTCTTGGTGCAAACTGGGAATGGTTTACAGGTTCTTGTGGAGGTACTTTAGTTGGCACAGGTGCATCTATCGTTGTAACACCTGCAACTACAACAACTTATTTCGTAAGAGCATCAACAGGCACTAGCTGTGTTGCCAGTGCATGTATTTCTGCAACTGTAACACTTCCAACTATTGGAACGAATTTAGCAAACAACGCAGAATCTGCAACTTGTTTAGTAAACCAAAGCACATATGTTCATTTTTATCACTCAAGTGGAAGATTGATTTGTAGTATTAATTCGAACGGACAAAACTTAGGGAATGTAACAGCAACTGCATATACAGGAACTCCAGTTGACATGCCTGCTTGCGCAGCACCAGCTTCATACATGACAACAGCTATGGGCCGCAGGTGGGTAATAACGCCACAATTTCAACCCGGAGCTGGAGTTGAAGTGATGTTACACTTTGACAACGCAGAATATACTGCTTTGGCAACTCAAGCTAATGCAAATATTAGTCCTTGGGATAATTTAACTGGAATTGCTGATCTGAGATTAAGTAAATATTCAGGTCCGGCTAATGTTGACAACAATGCTTTAAATAACTGTCCGTTAGCAGGTGGAAATGGTGGAACAACAATTCACAACCAAGCTGCAAATGGAAATACAACAACTATTATTCCTGGATTTAGTGCTGCATCGCGCTACTCGAGACATACAATTCCTAGTTTTTCTGAATTTTGGCTACATGGCGCTTCTACATTAAGTCCGTTGCCAGTTGAATTAACAGCCTTCAAAGCGAATTGTGTTAACGACGGAAAAACAAAAATTTCGTGGAAAGTTCAACATGAAATCAATTGTCAGAATTATATAGTTGAAAAATCACGCGATTTCACAACATGGCAAACGGTTTCTTCAACAGAATGTATTGGTGTTGGACAAAATGAATTTGAATACTCTACTTTAGATCTTGAAAATTTAGTTGGAACTGTATATTACCGTTTAAAACAAATCGATAATAATGGAGAAGAGAAAAGTTACGATCCTATTTCATTAACTTGTATCAACGAAACGTGGTCTGTTTCTACTTATCCAAATCCTGTTCAGAATGAATTATTTGTAACTATTGCTTCAAATGACAATGTTGGTGATGGAACAATTGAGATCTTAGACCTTACTGGAAAAGTAATTTCAACTCAGACTACAAAAATTTTAGAGGGAAGTTCACTTTTACCAATTTCTGTTTCTTCATACTCTAATGGAACATATATTTTAAGTGTTTCATCTGAAAAAGGAAATAAAACACAAATAAAATTTGTTATTCAACATTAATCATTCGAAATAATTATAAAATGAAAAAAATATTTTTTACTCTCGCACTAGTTTTCACTTCTTTTATAAGTGAAGCGCAAACTCCAACTCTATATTCTAAAGAATATGTTGTAGCTAAAACTGATAATTTTGCTGCTAACTTTAACATGATGAATACTGACCAGAGAAACATAGTAATGGCGCTAGTTTTCAACAACAATGAGGAAACAATCCAATACGTTGCGAATAATTCAGACTTATCTTCTGGAGAATACGATCAGGGAATGAAACTATTGAGATTAGATCTTGAAAAAAGTTTGTTGGCATTATTAACTGCAACTCAACAAGGAAATTTTGAGGAATTTAAAACAAATTCAATCTACTTTTAATTCAGTATTAATAACCTAATTTCAATTAAAAAAGCGCGAAAACAATTTTCGCGCTTTTTTTTATAAATAGAATTTATTTAAATTTTAAAAAAATCACAGCTCTACATCCTGATTCTGACGAATAATGTCCCACGTATGATCTGCGAGTAAACGAATTTCTGCAATGAAAATATAATTCTTGTTAGATCTTCCCCATTGTTCTGGGGCAATCAATGATAATAGCTGAACGCCCGCTTCTTTTTCGTACAAAAAATAAACATGATTGATAATTGGGTCGAAACGAATTTCAGCTAAATAAACGCGTTCGGAAATAGTTTTTCGCGCTTGTATTTTTTTTGCTTGCTCTGCTAAAAGTTGCATTTGCTCGTAAATCTGAGTCAGCTGAATGTCTGTTTGAGAATCCATTGCAGACAAAGCTCTACTTTTGAGTTTACCTTGATCATCGGGTTTTATTAAAGCGCTTCCGGAATGGTGAGCGTAAGGTAAGAATCCCGGATTTTCGGTTACTTTGTCTTTATCTATTGGATTTATGAATTCTTTTTTTTCTTCCATGTTATTATTGCTGTAAGCTAGAACAAATTTAACTCTTTTAAGTTCGATTTTCGATCCATTTTGATAATAAACGAACAACTTCTTGCGTTTTTTCGATGTGCGGAATATGTCCACAATTCGGAATTTCAAAAATTTCTACCTTAGAATGAATCTCTTCTATCGAATTTAATTGCGCAGAAGTTCCGTATTGATCATTTGATCCTTGTAATGCGAAAATTGGTTTTTTTATTGATTTAATTTCTTCTCGAATATCCCACTTTTTAAAGAAGTCTGCACGCCAAGTATTCGCCCAGGCATAAAAAAGAGCTTTGGTTTTTTCTCCATGAATTTTAACTAACCCACTCAGTTTTCCGTTTTCGAATGCAGTTATTGCAGGTGCAATTCCTTCCAATGTTTCTGTTTCAACAAAAGTATGCGCAGCAAGAGTTATTATTCCGAGTAAAGATTCTGGGTTCGATTTTGCCATCAACAAAGCAATTGTTCCACCATCTGAATGACCAACTAAAATATATTTTTGATTTTTAGCAAAACACGTTTCTAAAACCTGAAAAGATTCTTTTGCATAGTCATGTAAATAGCTTTGAGTGCGACCGTTTTCTATTTCGCTCGATTTTCCATGACCGGTTCGTTCAATAATTAAACCCGGTAATTTAGTTCCTTCGCACAATTGAGCAGGAAAAGATTTCCACTGTACAATACTTCCTAATGCTTCGTGTAAAAAAACCAAAACAGGTTTGTCTGCATTCAACAAATGGTAGTTTAACCATTGAATATGAATTTCTTTGTCCTGAAATTTTAATAGTTTGTTCATTTATAAGACATAAAAAAAGGAAACCAAACTGATTTCCTTTCAAATTCTATTGTTAAGATTAGTTTTTTACGCGTTCAACGTAAACACCTGTTCTTGTATCAATTTTAATAATTTCACCCATACCAATAAACAAAGGAACTTTCACTTCTGCACCTGTTGCAATTGTTGCAGGTTTCATAGTGTTCGTAGCTGTATCGCCTTTAACGCCTGGCTCTGTGTAAGTAACTTCAGATACAATATACATGGGCAATTCAACTACTAACGGAACTTCCTCGTTTGCATCATAAATGATATTACAAATCATTCCTTCTTGAAGAAAAGATGGTCTTTCAACCATTTTTGAAGGAATATTTACTTGTTCAAATGTTTCGTTGTTCATGTAAATAAAATCTGTATCTTCTTGATACAAGTATTGATATTCGCGATTTTCAACTCGAACTACTTCAATTTTATGTCCTGCAGAAAACGTATTATCGATTACTTTTCCAGTTTCAATTACGCGAAGTTTTGTGCGAACGAAAGCCGGTCCTTTTCCTGGTTTAACGTGTTGAAATTCGATTACCTGACAAATTTTGCCATTGTAATTCATACACAATCCGTTTTTTATATCTGATGTATTTGCCATTTTTTCTTTATTTTCGAAAGCAAAGATAAGGTTTTCTTCTGAAACTTTATTTTCCAACGTTAAATAACGTGAACAGAAGAAAAGAATTCGCAGAAATAGCTTATTTTTGCATCAATTATGGCGGGAATGGTCTTGTTTTTAAGTGATATAGCTGGGTCGGAAATACTTCTGATTATGATTGTTATACTTATTTTTTTTGGATCGAATAGTATTCCAGGAATTGCCCGCACTTTTGGTCAAACAATGCGCCAAATTCGTGATGCATCAGATGAAGTGAAAACAGAAATTCGAAAATCTACCAACACAATTAAAGCAGATTTCGATGCGCAAAATATTGTTGAAGACACTATTCGCGATATTGAACAACCATTCGAAGAAGCAACAAAATCTATTGACATGGATTTTAAAATGGATCAGAATTTCGTTCCTCCATCACAGTTTTCACGTCCATTTGGAAAACCAAGTGTGAGTCAAAAACCACTTGACCAAACGGATGAGACGAAAGTTGAAGAGTAAACTTCGGCTCAGTTTACTGAAAATGAATTAAGGTCTTTTATTCTTTGTGTTCAACTCGAATTTCAGTGTGACGAATCTCACCTCCAGAGTTCCCTACCTCACGACCAAAATAGCACGCAACAATTCCAACTATCAAAACAATGAAGCCTACTATTGGAGCAAGCTTTTGTTTTTTCCATTCGAGAAGCAATCCAATTAACGACAAAGCAATAATTCCCCACATGAAAGGCATAAATTTCTCTGCTTTTTCTTCGTGTTCTTCAATTAATTCATGCGTAATGTGATCTTGCTTACTCCATTCAGAATGAAATTTCACACATTCTTTTGTACACGAAACCATCGGTTTTTGATGCTCTAAAACTTCTTCTGCTCCTTCTCCAGTTGAAAAACTTGGAAAAGCTGTAATTCCTGAAACGAGTAAAAGAAACAAAGCACATTTACGTGTAACTGCCGACTTTAAAAATATTCCGATAACTAATAATAAAAGTCCAAATACAAGACCGATAATAGGAAAATGGTTGATGATTAAATGTGAATGTGCTCCGTTCATAATTATTATTTTTTCAAATGTAGTGAAATATCAACTTTAAGAAATATAAACAGTAGACATCTTGTTCACAAAGCGTGTTGATAATTTTTCAAGTAAAGTTAGTCAAAACGAAGTTTATCTATTTAAAGCAATCTAGCTAGTTTCTCTCCTACTATACTTCCAATTGCAACGCCCATTCCTCCCATGCGGACGCCAACACCCATATTTGGGTGAACCAACTCAATAATCGGTTTTTTAACTGATCCAACACCCATAATTCCGGCCCAAGAATAATCAATAGTAAAGTTTTTGTTAGGTAGAATTACGTTCTTAAGTAAGTTATTTAGTTCAGACAGAATTTGCGCTGTATTAGCAAAATATGTAGTTGTTTCACCTTCAAAATTTAGGTTTCTTCCTCCACCTAACAAAACACGTTTACCAACGGAACGGAAATAATAATAACCACTATCGTAATGAAATGAACCAGGCAATTCGAAATCAGGTAATTCAGATGTTACAATCACCTGAGCTCTAGCAGGTTTTACATCGTGATTGGGTAAAAACTGCTGTGCAAAACCATTAGTTGTAATTGCAACTTTTCGAGTTGAAATAGCACCAAATTGGGTTTCTAATTCTGCACCATTTTCAGATAAACCAATGTTTTTAACATCTATTCCTGTTAATACATAAATAGCATTTATAGCAAGTAAACGCTGAGTTGCCAAATGTAATTTTGCCGTATTTATTTCTCCTTCGAGCACGTTTTTGAATCCGCCGTGGATAGTTTTGAATCCACAAATTTCTGCAATCTTTTTATCATACGAAAAACACTTTTCAAAACCTGTAATTCGTTTAATCTCTGAATTAAATTCGGGAACAAATTTTTCTAAATCAACTAGTTTATTGCTTTCAGATTCGGAAATTAAATCCCACGAACCCAGTTTCTTGTAGTCAATTTCACTTGGTTCGAAACGTTCAAGTAAGCGTTTCAATCCTTCATAGCGCAGTGCAACTGTTTCCCAAACATCGGTTGAATTTGAGTTTGATAAATCATCTACAATTTCAGTTAAACTACCAAAGCAGGCAAAGCCAGCGTTCTTTGTGCTAGCGCCTGTTGGCAAGTATCCGCGTTCAAGTAGAAGTATTTTTGCTGATGGGTATAATTTTCGTAATTCAAGTGCACAGGCAGAACCAACAATTCCACCACCAATTATGCAGAAGTCGATTTCTTCAAAAATGGATTGTTTTTCCCAAAAACTCAAGTCATTAAATTGTAACATCGCTTCTATTTAACAGATTAATTTTCGATATTTGCACAGTTATTGTGTATTATTTTGACACGAATTTAAACCAATTTGGTTATTAGGTGTACAAAGAACAAACGAAAGTGAAAAAGATGCTTAAAAATATAATTATTTTCCTTATATAAAGAAATTCTAAATAATAAATTATTTAATAA
>JANNWW010000079.1:0-20034 GCA_031409255.1 Crocinitomicaceae bacterium | reverse complement strand
CGTATGACAGATATTTCGCTTTTTTTTTCAAGCACTTCCAATTGCAAATGTGATTTCTGGATCACTCGGCGACCGAATAATTTATCACACCGAAGGCAATTTTCCATTAATTGAGAAAAAATCTATTGCACTTTTTTATGTGCCAGAATTTCGAAACGGAAAACCAAATTACCACACAAAAAAAGACGATCATTTTAGATTAGCGCTTTCTAATTATTTTGACGCTGTAAACTGGAGTTTTAACATCTACGACCTCGGTGATATAATACCAGGAGCCACAATTGACGATACATATTTTGCTGTAAAACAAGTTGTTGGTGAATTGATTAAGAATGAAGTAATTCCAGTTGTTGTTGGAGGAACACAAGACTTAACTGTTCCAATTTATTTGGGCTATGAAAAAACGGAACAATTAGTAAACATCATGTCGGTCGATAATCGCTTCGATTTAGGTGATCCTGAAAATCCATTATACGAAGACCAATTTGTCAATAAATTATTGATGCATCGACCATGTTTCCTATTCAATTATACTGTTTTAGGCATTCAAGCGCCCCTCGTCCGATCGGAAGAGATAGACCTATTCGAAAATTTACATTTCGACACCATTCGTTTAGGAGAATATGTTTCAGATCGAAAAGTTGCAGAGCCTTATTTACGCAATGCAGATATTTTAACTATGGATTTAGGTGCAATTCGCGCCTCAGAATGGCAAAATCAAATCTACGACGAACCAAATGGTTTTTATCATTCTGATATGTGTCAGATTGCGCGATATGCAGGAATAAGTGATAAATTATCAACTTTTGGAATCTTTAATGTAATTCCAGAAAAATTTGGTCCGGCAGACCATGCATTTATTGCACAATTAATTTGGTATTTTATTGATGGCGTAGCTAACCGCATGCACGATTTTCCGATTGGATCAAAGAAAGATTACACTAAATTTACAGTTTTGGTAGACGGAATTGAAGACCAGGTAGTTTTTTTTAAAAGTCCACGGTCAGACAGATGGTGGATGGAAGTTCCGTATCCGTCAACTGAAGATTCGAAATTTGCACGACAAACGCTCGTTCCTTGTTCCAAATTAGATTACGATAAAACAGTAAAAGGAGAACTGCCAGTTTTGTGGTTGAAGACCTATAAAAAGTTATTGTAACCTAATTTAATACAATTCGTAAACACTTTTGTTTAACATTTACTTGTGGAAAACTGTTATTTTTTTTGCAAGTTTGTAAAAAATAACTATTTTAGCAACCAATTGTATACTGTTTTGTATGCGCTAATTGACATAAAACCTTACTATTAAAGGACTTATATGAAGAAACGTATTGTACTTATTGCATCAGTTTTGAGCTTGTCGACGCTAGGTTTAGCTCAACAAGACATTATGCTAACACATTTTAATTACAATAAAATGGGTTTCAATCCTGGTGCTACCGGAATTGATGATGGATTATGTTTTAGCACTGTTGCCCGAAATCAATGGGACAAAGTTAACGGTGCGCCAAATTCAGTTTCTTTTAACGGAGAAATGAATTTAGCAAGTTTTGGGATGAACCTAGAAGCTGGTGTTGGCTTAAATGTTACACATGATGCAATCGGTTTTAATCGCCAAACAAACCTTAGTTTAGCTTATTCACATCATTTTTCAATTGGACCAGGTAAATTAGGTGTTGGAATTAGTTTAGGAATGGTCAACTTTGGTTTAAGTCCAACTTGGGTTCCGCCACAAACTTTAGCTGATAACACGCTTCCAATTGCATCTAGCACAGCTGGTTTCGATGCAAACCTTGGTATCATGTATAAAACACAAGATTGGTATGCTGGAGTAAGTGCTACGCATATTCCTGGTTCAGCTCTTGGAGTTAATACAGGTGCAACAACAACAACAACATACGATTTAGCGCAACACTTTTTCTTAATGGGAGGTTACACGCTTCGTGGTGTTGGTGCAAACGGCGCATTAGATTTTCAAGGCTTAATGCAAACTGAATTAACACATTATTCTTTCAATATTAATGCACGATACATTTGGAAAGACTTTATTTATGGTGGTTTAGCTTTTAGAAATTCGGATGCAATTTCACCTGTGATAGGCGTGCGTTTTGTTAATGGTGGGAATAGAAGAGGTACTTGGACAGGTTGGGCAGGTTATTCTTATGACTTAACAATTGGTGAATTATCTAAAATATCTAATGGGTCTAACGAGTTGGCAGTTAAGTTTTGCTACATTCCAATTATTCCTATAACAAAATCAAAACACCCACGTTGGTTGTAATAAAAAATATTATTTAACAAATAGTGTAACCCTTTTTAGCACTTTTCCGTTATATCTAGAAAAGATCCTGTAAAACGTTAATAGATAGAACCTGAAAAGTAAATTTGAATAAGAAATGAAAAAACTGTTTTTAGTCGGTTTAGTAGGAGCTTTTTTAGCAGCGTGTAGCTCACGCTCTGGAAACTTAACTGGAGTTATCGGTCGTCCGATTTATCAGCCAGAAATTCCTCTAGGTATGGTATACATCCCATCTGGATCCTATAATATGGGAGAAAATGATGAGGATATGCCCTTTTTGCACCAGACGCGTGCAAAAACTGTTTCTGTGCAAGCATTTTACATGGACCAAACGGAAATTACAAACAACGAGTATCGTCAGTTTGTAGAGTGGGTTCGTGATTCAATTGCACGTGAGAAAATTTATTCAGGTCTTGAAGAAGATGAAGAAGCAATGGATTACATTACTTATTCTGATTTCTACTTCAACGAAGGAGATTTGGAAATGGTTGAATTTGAACCAGGCGACCGTGAGTTGAATCGTTCAACTTTCAACTTGAATTGGGACAGACGTTTTTCTTACGAAGACGAAGTTTTAGTTCCACTTTTGGCGGATATGTATTATCCTCAACCTGAACGTTTCTACAAACGACGTGAAATTGATACGCGTAAATTGAATTTCAAATATTATTGGATAGATTTGCGCGAAGCTGCACGTAGAGGTAGACTTACAATTAGCGAAGGATACGATAATCAAGGTAATAAAATTGATGACGAACACCGTACGTTGAGCACAGATCCGCAACCATTTACCGGTGAGCCGCAAGGATTGGACTTAGATATGGGTAAATTCAACAAAAAAGGTGGAAATACTGCAATTCGTGGTCATGAAAACCGTCAACGATTCATTATAGATGAAGAAATTAACGTATATCCTGATACTTTGTGTTGGGTGCGCGATTTCACATACTCTTTCCATGATCCAATGACAAACATGTATTTTTGGCATCCTGCATACGACAATTATCCTGTTGTTGGAGTAACATGGCAACAAGCAAAAGCTTTTTCGATTTGGAGAACACAATTGTTGAATAGCTGGTTAGTTTCAATGGGAGATATTTTTGTGAACGATTTCCGTTTGCCTTCTGAAGCAGAGTGGGAAAGAGCAGCACGTGGAGATTTGGTTAATTCTGCATACCCTTGGGGTGGACCATACATTAGAAATGAAAGTGGTTGTTTCTTAGGTAACTTTAAGCCAATGCGCGGTCGTTATTTTGAAGATGGAGGTTTCCACACAGTAAAAGCATTTTCTTATAATCCTAACGGATGGGGCTTATATTGTATGTCAGGTAACGTTTCTGAGTGGTGCGAAACTGCCTATGACGAGTCTATGTATGAATTCTCACACGATTTAAATACGGAACACAGATATGACGCAATGGACTGGGATCCGCCTTCAATGAAACGTAAAGTTACTAGAGGAGGTTCTTGGAAAGATATCGGATATTATTTACAAACTTCAACTCGTTCATACGAGTACCAGGATACAGCTAAGTCTTTCTTAGGGTTCCGTAACGTTGCGACACATTTAGGTCGTGGTGGACGTGACTTCACGAAAGAAGGTGGCGAAGAAATTCGAAGCGATATTGAATTACGCTAAGAATAACAACAAACAAACAAAAACAAAAGTCTATTTAAAAACCAAAAAAAACACAAAACTATGAAACCAGGAAGTAAAGGATGGAAAAAGTTTATGGCGAAACTATACGGTTTCGGCGCAGCAGTCGTTATCGTTGGAGCCTTATTTAAAATTATGCACTGGCCGTTTGCAGGTCCGATGCTTGTAGTAGGTTTAAGTACAGAAGCATTGATTTTCATTTTCTCAGCATTTGAGCCAATTCATGAAGATCCAAATTGGGAGTTAGTATACCCAGAGTTAGCATTAGGTCATTCAGATGATTTAGATCACGATGCTTTACCTGCAGTTTCAGGACGCGGAGGTAGAGGCGGTTCTGGAATCTCTGGTGAGTTAGATAAAATGTTAGAAGAAGCAAAAATCGATTCAGCTTTGTTGGAGCGTTTAGGCGACGGAATGCGTTCATTAGGTGAAAATGCATCTCAATTGAAAGCAGTTACCACAGCTGCAGCAGCTACAGATTCTTACATTTCTTCATTGCAAGCTGCATCTGATAAAGTTTCTACTTTGTCTGAAGCTTACGAGCGCGCTTCTGTATCTATCTCAGGAATGACAGCTGATTCAAAAGAAGGTGAATCATTCGGTGAGCAAATGCAGAAAGTTTCTAAAAACTTATCAGCTTTGAACAACGTATACGAATTGCAATTGAAAGGTTCTTCGTCTCATTTAGAAGCTACAGAGAAATTCCAATCTCAAGTTACTGAAATGATGCAAAACTTAGCAGATTCTACTGAGGATACAAAACGTTACAAAGAAAACATGGCTATGTTGTCTAAAAACTTAACTGATTTGAATTCAGTTTATGGCAACATGTTGAAAGCGATGACAATTTCTAGAGACTAATTCTCGCAACAAATTTGAATTAATTTATTATTGTTAAACAATATAAAGATAAGAAGTCATGGCAGGTGGAAAAGAAACCCCAAGACAAAAGATGATCGGAATGATGTATTTGGTATTGACAGCGCTACTAGCGTTGAACGTATCAAAACAAATCTTAGATGCTTTTGTCGCAATTGAAGAAAACACACAAAAAGGAAACATCGCTCAGGTTGAACGTGGTGATGATTTCAAAAATAAAATCAAAGAAGAAATCACAACAACTAAATCTCCGGATCAAAAGCCGAAGTTATTGAAGTTGAAAAAAGTGATGAAGCAGATGGAAGATGTTGATAAATTAACAGCAGTTATGATTCAACAAATTGACGAGTTAAAAATCGAAATCTTGAAAGAATCAGGAGAAACGGTTGAAGCTTACAAGCCAGATGATGAATTAAATATTCTTTGGGTTAAAGGAAGCGGTTGCACTCCTGCTCGTATGCACTTAATGGCTGTTGATGCAAAAGATCAATACGACATTCCAATGCATATTATAGTTGGTGACGATATTAAAAGTCCTACAGGAAAAGGTAAAAAATTGTGGGAAGATTTTAATAAATACCGTCAAGATTTGGTGCAATTATTAGGTAGCTACACTGAAAGTGGTAAAACCTTTTCAATTAAACCAAAAGCAATCAATACATTTAAAAGCAACAAAGATTTGAATGCTCAAGTTGAAAAAATGATTTTAGCTTCTAATGCAAACATCAAACGTGATGCAAAAGGTAAAGTGATTGGTTTGGGTGAAGATGGTCAAGTATTGAAAGATATTTACATTGGTTTAACTAAAGAAGAGCGTGTAAATCAACACGAGTTAGAAGGTGTTCACTGGATTGGTGCAACATTCGACCACTCACCGTTGGTTGCTGCTGTAGCTTCTTTGTCTTCTATGCAACAAGATATATTACAAGCTAGAGCAAATGCATTGGCTTTGTTAAAATCTAAAGTTTCAACAGGAGAATATTCATTTAACAAAATTATGCCTTTGGCTTACGGGCCATCTATCGCAAATACAGGTGATGAGGCAGAGATTTTGGTAATGATGGCAGCTTTTGATTCTGATAATCAACCAACTGTTACAGGTCAGGGTGCAATTACTGTTGCTGACGGACAAGCTCGTTTAAAAGTGAAAGTTTCTGGAGGTGCTGAAATGCCGTTATCTGGAACAATTACAATCAAAAATAAAGCGGGTGTTCCAAAAACTGAAAACTGGAATTGGAATATCAAAATTATGAAGCCACAAGGAACTGTTTCTTTGCCTGATATGAACGTTTTGTATCGTGGTTACGAAAACCGTGTTGAAGGGGTTGCTTCAGGTTACGATCAAACAATTCTTGCTGGAAATGGTGTTGCTTTAACTAAAACAGGAACTGGCTGGATTGGCCGACCTGGTCAAGGGAAAGAAGCAACTATCTCTATTTCTGGTAAAAATACAGTAACAAACAAAACAGTTAATTTAGGTGCATACAAATTCCGTGTACGTAACTTGCCAAAACCAAGTTTATACTTTGGTTCTGCTACAGACGGAGACCAAGCTTCTAAAGCTGAATCTCGTTTGTTCGCAAAATACGGCCCTGAAATTCCATTGAATGTAACGTTCCAAGTATTAAGCTGGGAATTGAACATATCGGGTGCTCCTCGTCCTGCTAAAGGATCTGGAAACACATTAACTGGAGACGGAGTTAGTTACTTGAAACAAGCAAAACCTGGGTCAATGATTTCATTCATGACTCAAGTGAAAGGACCAGACGGAGTTGTTCGTAAGGTTGCTGGATCATATAGAATATAATAAAAATTAAGAATTGTCAATTATGAAACGTTTATTGCTTATCGGTTCTTTGGTGTTTGGTTTTGGTGCTTCGGCGCAAGAAATCAATGGTGGACCAGTTAACGTTCAAGGTGATGTTATTGATGGAGTTTACATCAAAGAACATATTCCGACGAAGCGTATGATTCCTTATGAATTCGTTCGTGAAGCGGATGTGATCTGGAGTAAACGTGTTTGGCGCGTAATTGATATGCGTGAGAAAATGAATCATTCGATTTATTTGCCTTTCGACTATCATGAAGCTTCCGGACAGTACATTCGCAATACAAGCCGTTGGTCGTTGTGGACTATTTTTCGTCACCATATTTTATTGGGTGATATAAAAATGTATTCTCCTTACAACCCTTATCAGTTTGATAGGTTTGATGGAGATCAGTTCAAATACCCAATCGTTGCTGAACCTGGTTTGAACTACCAAACGGATTCTATTTTCCGCGAAAAAGCGTTCTATTATTTAGGTCGTCTTGGAGCAGATTCAGATACACCGCTGTCTAATTTCGATGGTACAGACGATTCAGTAATCTACGATCCGGTTACAGGTGCTTCAACACCAGTCTATCCTCCACGTGATACAATTTGGACAGATTCGAAAGAAGTTGTTCAATACAAAATCAAAGAGGATTGGTTCTTCGACAAAGAACGTTCTATTTTAGATGTACGTATTCTTGGAATTGCTCCAGTTGTTTATCGTATCGAAGAAGTGAACGGAATCAAAGAAATTAGAGGTCTTGAAGAAAAGTATTGGTTGTATTTTCCACATTGTCGTTACATCTTAAACAATTATTTTGTGTACAACGATCAGAATGATGCGCAATGGATGAGTTTTGATGATTTTTTCTGGAAAAGACGTTTTGCAAGTACGATTTACAAAGAAAGTAACGTTTTCGAACGTGAAATTGATGCGTACCGTACTGGAGTAGACGCTCTTTTAGAGTCTGAAAAGATTACAGAAGAAATCAGAAACATTGAACACGATGTTTGGCATTTCTAAAAGAAAATAAATTTCTAAAATCCCGATTGGTTCGCCTCTCGGGATTTTTTTTGCCATTTCTGTTACTTTAATTCGGAAGAAGTATTCAAAGGTCATAAACCAAATAAAATTTATAGTATGGCTGGAGGAAAAGAAACCCCAAGACAAAAAATGATCGGAATGATGTATTTAGTCTTAACGGCATTGTTAGCACTCAATGTTTCGAAGCAAATTTTAGAAGCTTTTGTTGCAATAGAAGAGAATGCCCAAAATGCTTCGTCGAAGAGTAAAATAATTGGAGATGCTGGTATTAGTGATTTAAAAATGGCGCTTGCTGAAAAAACAGACCCAAGCGCAAAAAAGAAAGTAGCTGATTTGATTAAAATTGCTAATAGAATTGACAAGCTAACAGCTGTTCAAATTAAACTAATTGACGAAACTAAATTAAAGTTGCTCGATTATGCTGGCGAAGATATATCTTCTGTTAATAATGGGAACTTAGAAACCATTTTGTGGACAAAAACTAAAGATTGTACACCCGCACGAATGAATTTGTTTGCTGTTCAAAACAAAGAAGAATATGACAAGCCAATGGAGTTGTTAATTGGTTCAGGAGCCGACATAAAAACGCCGGATAGAAATGCAGCTGGAATGAAAATATTCTCATCAATTGCAAAGTATAGATGCGACTTAGTTTCAGAACTAGGAACTTGGTCTTCAGGAGATAAAAAATTCTTCTTGCGAGCAAAATCAATCAACGATTTCAAAGATCAGAATGATCTGTCTTTTCAAATCAATAAAATGTTCCGAATTGCACGAATTAATCCGGATGAATTGGAAGATTTGCGTGAAATTTATTCCGATTTGAGTTTACAAGAACGCGTTAATTCTGGCGAAATTAAAAATGTTCACTGGATTGGTAGAACCTTCGATCATTCTCCATTAGTAGCTGCTTTGGCTTCGTTAACTTCACTTCAACAAAGCATACTTTCTGCTCGTGCAGATGCAATTAGTATGCTAAAAGAACGCGCCGGAACCGGTGAATATTCGTTCAACAAAGTAATGGCATTGTCTTACGGTCCAGCTTCAGTGAACCAAAACGAAGAATACGAAGTGAAAGTTTTAATGGCTGCATACGACACTGACAACAATCCTATTGTAACGGGTGCAACTGAAACAAAAGAAGGGGTTGCATACATTCGTGGAAAAGCAACTGGTTCTGAAGTAAACTTAAGCGGAACAGTTTCTATTCGTAAAAAAGACGGAAGTTTGAAAACTCAAAATTGGCAAAATAAAATTGTTGTCATGAAACCTCAAGGAACTATTTCTCTTCCTCAAATGAATATTTTATATAAAGGATATGAAAATGTTATTGTTGGTGTTGCTTCAGGTTACGATCAAACAATTTTAACCGGTTCTGATGTATCATTAACTAAAAGTGGTGATAAATGGATTGCAAAACCTGCGAATGTAAAATCTGCAAGTATATCTGTTTTGGGTAAAAATTCAGTGAATAATAAAACTGCAAAATTAGGAACTTTTGTGTTTAGTGTTAGGCAATTACCTAAACCAGATTTATATTTCGGAAATACAATTAGTGGAGATGTGTTTTCAAATGGAGCAAACAAATTATTTGCAAAGTTAGATCCAAATAATCCTTTAAATGTGAGGTATGAAGTTATTTCGTATGACGTTTCTACTAATATTTCACCAATATCTAAAAAGGGAAATGGAGATATTCTTTCTGTTGATGCTTTGAGTTTAATTAGACAAGTTAAACCGGGTTCATACATAACAATTATGACTCAAGTTCGTTATCCGAGTGGTGAGGTAAGAAAAGTAGCAGGAACCTTTAAGCGTTGATCTTCTAGTTTAAGTATTTTCAGGCCTTCGTATAAATACGAGGGCTTTTTTGTAACCTATTTTAAACGAATACATTATGATGGAAACCCACATGTATGAAAACCATCTCGTTATTCCTTTTTGGTGCAATTTGCGCACCTTTTCTTTCTCAAATTCCAGATAATGATGTTGGCGACGGGCTTGCTTTTCGAGAACACATTCCAACCAAAAGAATGATTGCTTACCCCTCAGTTCGCGAAGCAGATATTGCTTGGAGCAAACGCGTTTGGCGTAGCATAGATTTGCGCGAAAAAATAAATCATCCGCTGTATTATCCCTTAGATGAACATTATGCTTCTGGCCAATATTACCGAAATATAGATCATTGGAGTCTCTGGACAATTCTTCGCGAACACATTATTCAAGGAGATTTAACGCTTTATTCGCCTTACAATCCTTACCAATTTAGCATGCTAGACGGCGATCAATTTAAATATCCAATCCGACCTGAATCTGGCGGGAACTATTTTTCAGACAGTTTATTTAAAGAAAAAGTGTTTTATTACCTCGGAAGATTAGGACAAGAATCTGATCAACCACTCGTGAATTATTTGGGAGACGATTCAATGCGTTTCGATCCAATTTTAAAAGTAGATGTGCTAGTTTACCCAGATCGAGACACCACATGGATAGATTCCAAAGAAATTGTTCAATACCATTTAAAAGAAGATTGGTTTTTTGATAAAACGCGATCTGTTATGGATGTCCGAATTATTGGCATTGCACCAGTTATTTATCAGAAAGAAATAATCGGTGGAGTAGAACAAATTTCGGGAATGCAAGAACTTTTTTGGCTCTATTTTCCGCATACGCGGTTCGTTTTGACTAATTATTTCGTATTCAACGACAAGAACAATTATCAATGGATGAGTTTCGACGATTATTTTTGGAAACGCCGTTTTTCAAGTACAATTTACAAAGAATCGAACGTGTTCGATAGAACAATTAGCACCTATCAATCTGGAACAGATGCTTTGCTCGAATCAGAGAAAATAAACGAAGAAATTAGAACAATCGAAAGCGATCTTTGGAATTTTTAGTAGTGAATCTATTTCACGACATCAATTGCATCTGTATTTTCTTCGTCTATGTCTATTTCTAATTTAATCGCATGTTTTTTCTTCATTTTAAACGTTTTTTCGTAAATAACGTCAATTGAATAATCATTTGCAATTGTGTGTTCTTCCCAATTTCCTTCATATAAAGCGTAATTTACAAGTTTAATTGTATGTTTACCTTTCGATAATGGCATTTTGTAACTGCACCAGTCGCTTTCGGTGCAAGAGCCAGTTTCGCTGACAAATTGGCCGTCAACATAGATTTTCATCTTGTTTTGATGGTCGTATCCTTCAACAACATGAACGAAACGCCATTCGATAGAAACTTGTGCCCAATTAGCAAATGACACAAACATAAATAGTACTACAGTTAAATTTTTCATAGAACAAAGTTAAAGTAATAATTGAATTGCTGAAATACTTCATTTGTAGTATTTTGAATGCACAAAGAATTCAGATTAAAATTAAACTATTGCTTACTTGTGTTTATCTTTGCGGCATGTTAGTGTTAGAAAAATTAGGAGTTCATTTTCCGCAGGGTTATCTTTTTGAAGATGTTTCTGTTCAATTAATGAATGGAAATCGTGTTGGTTTGGTTGGAAAAAATGGAGCCGGAAAATCTACACTTCTTCGTTTAATTGCTGGTTGGGAAAAAGCTTCAACGGGTCAAATTCATTTTCAAAAAGGAGTTGATATTGGCTTTTTAACCCAAGACATTGAAATAGACGATTCGAAAACTGTTTTTGATTATTTGTTTCTGTCGAATTTACCCTTGAACGAATTGCGCTCAACCATTAATGATGTAAATCATGATTTAACCACTCGAACAGATTACGAAACCGAATCTTACCTAGATTTATTGGATAAACTAAACGCAGTGAACGATCAGTTTTCTATTCTTGAGGGTTTTCAATGGGAAGAAAAAATTGCTGCAACTCTATCTGGTTTGGGGTTTGAATTAACAGATTTTCATAAAAAACTAAGTGAATTTTCTGGTGGATGGAAAATGCGCGCTGAATTAGCGAAAATTTTAGTGAACAGACCAGATGTTCTTTTGTTAGATGAACCAACAAATCACCTCGATATAGTTTCTATTCAATGGTTAGAAAATTACCTGTCGCGTTTTTCAGGAGCTGTAATTGTTATTTCTCACGACCGCTTGTTTCTAGATAATGTAACCAACAGAACTTGGGAAATTTCAACCGGTACTGTTCTCGATTTCCCTTATGCTTACTCTAAATACAAAGAAGTTCGGGCAGAAGACATGGAAAGATTGCAACAAGCAAAAAAACAACAAGACAAAGACATCAAACACGCCGAAGAACTAATAGACAAGTTTCGCGCTAAGAAAAATAAAGCAGCTTTTGCACAATCACTAATCAAAAAGTTAGAAAAAACGGAACGAATAGAAATTGAAAACGACGCCATTGCGAAAATGAATATTTACTTTCCACTGAGCATTCAACCCGGAAAATTAGTCTTAAACATTGAACATTTAGGAAAAGCTTACGAAACAAAACGCCTGTTTAAAGATATTTCAATTTCGGTTGGAAGAGAAGAAAAAATAGCACTTCTAGGTCCGAATGGGGTAGGTAAGTCTACTTTTTTCAAATGCCTAATGAAAGAAATTGAGTTTGAAGGTAAGGTTGAGCACGGACATAATGTGCAAATAACTTATTTCGCCCAAGACCAAGCCGAACGTTTAGACAAAACCAAAACAATTTATGAAACCGTAGACGATATTGCAGTTGGCGATGTGCGAAAAGAATTGCGTTCAATTTTAGGAGCTTTTTTATTTTCTGGTGAAGATGTAAATAAAAAAGTTGGCGTACTTTCGGGAGGTGAACGCACCCGTTTAGCACTCTGTAAATTACTTCTAAGTCCTTCAAACGTATTGATCTTAGATGAACCAACAAATCACCTCGATATTCAATCGAAGCAAGTGTTGAAAAAAGCGTTGCAACAATATGCCGGAACATTTTTAATTGTTTCCCACGACCGTGAGTTTTTAGATGGGCTAACAAATCGAATTTGGGACATTGAAAATCAAACATTGAAAATTCATCATTTTGGTGTGCATGAATATTTGCAACGAAAATTGAACAAAGGAGGCACAATGAATGCCGTTCCAGCAAATGTGAAGAAAGAGGAAAAAGTTCTTGTTGAAGCCGTTCAACCAATTTCTAACGAGGAACATAGAGAGCAAAAGAAACTAAAAAATTCGCTTCAAAACAAAGTGAGACAACATGAAGAACGAATTTCAGAACTTGAAATAGAGTTAAAAAAACAAGAAGACGAATTGGCTACTGCAGATTTTACTGATTCTATTAAAACAACTCCACTTTTGAAAAGTTTTGAAGAAACAAAGACCAAACTAGATTATTACTCCAATCTTTGGATGGAAGCAAATGAACAACTTGAAAACCTGCACGAAGCATGAGTGAATTAACTACTATTTCTGGAATTATTGAAAAAATGCTTGTTTCGAATACTGAAAAAGTGCAGTATCATTTCAATATTGCTCCAGAAGTTTGCGTAAACGAATTGATAGGAAAATCTATTCATTTAAAATGGACAGGTAAAATTGTTTGTGCAAGTTGTGGAAAGCAAGTTAAATCTGTTATGATGGGTTTTTGTTTCAAATGCGGACAAGACGCACCCGAGGCAGCAGAATGTATTATTCGTCCAGAATTGTGTCGCGCGCACTTAGGCGAAGGAAGAAATGTTGAGTGGGAACAAAAGAACCACAACAGACCTCACATTGTTTATTTAACTGCTTCTGACGTTGTTAAAGTAGGTGTAACGAGCGACAGAAATATGCAAACCCGCTGGATGGATCAGGGAGCTGTAGAAAGTATCGTTTTGGCCGAAACGCCAAATAGGTTCACTGCAGGTTTAATAGAAGTGGCATTAAAATCTCATTATTCAGACAAAACCAATTGGCAACGCATGCTAAAAGGTGAACGCGACTTTTCTATTGATTTAATTGATGAAAAAGGAATAATTGAAGATTTACTTCCCTTTGATTTGCGTGATTTTATTTCTGATAATGATGAAATTTATTCATTTAACTATCCGGTTGAAACGTATCCTTTGAAAGTGAAAAGTGTTAATTTGGAAAAAGTAGCAGAGTTTTCAGGAAAGTTAATCGGAATTAAAGGTCAGTACTTAATTTTTGAAGACGATTCGGTAATTAATTTGAGAAAATATACTGCTTTTGAGTTGGAGTTTACATTCTAAAATACTGAATTTAGTATTTAATTGCTCAGTTGTGTGTTTAGGCATCAACACATTTGTTGTTTTTCGACAGTTTATCTATCAAATTTAAATTCCAATAAATAAAAAAGCCTGCACAAATAAATGTACAGGCTCAATTTTTTTGTTCAAATTATTTTTGGAAAACAAGCATTGCATTTCCAGTTTTACCTGAACTTGTTTCAAAACGAATCAAATACGTTCCATTTAAAATTTGTTCATCTAACTGATACTTGTTTCCATTCACTTCTTTTTTAAAGATAATAGCACCTTTCAAGTCAGTAATCACAAAACCAAAGGCGCTCGTTTCAGCATCTAATTGAATGTTAAGTTTTCCTGCACTTGGATTTGGAAATAATTGAATTTCAATTTCTTGATTCTCAGAAATAGTTGCGGTGCAAGCGGTGAACGAATAAAGTGTTGCGGTTTGAAGTGGAGAATTTAATGCTTGCAATGGCGTGTCGTTGCAGCCCAAACGGTCTATTAAATAATCGCGAATTACACGAATTGTTGTGTCCATGTATGCAGGAGAACTGTTATACGGAACATGTCCAGCACCAGCATATGTGTAAAAAGGGTTTTCAACACCCACATCTACTGCTTGTTCATACAACATTCTACTTCCATCTAAATACAAAAGTGGCACTCCTGGGTTCACAATTCCACGGTTATATTTTACTGTATTGTCTGCTGTTCCGTGAATTGAAACAAATGGTAAATCGCCCGCTTCAATCCAATGGTATTTAGCTAAAGCGCCACAAAGATTCACAACTCCGTTTACAGCTGTTGAGTAACCTGGATTTCCAGAATTCCCTGTTAAGCCACCTAAATTAGTTAAAGTTGTTTGTCCAACATACGGAACAATTTCACATTCTCTTCTCAAATAAGCTGTATGCAAAGCCGTAATTGCACCTGCAGAACTTCCACCAATAAAAATATTATTGGTGTCTATTTTATACGTGTTTGCAGTTGAAAAATCTTTTTTGAAATAACGAATTGTGGCTTTCAAATCTTGAACAGCACGAATTACAGCTTTCACCGCGTTAGCTGAATCAATCGGGAAGAAACCTAAACGGTAATTAATTGAAGCACAAACATATCCTTTTTCAGCAAAATCATTCGAAAAAGTGGTCATATCGAAGTCTGTTTTTGAACCTCCAATAAAACTTCCGCCATGCACCCAAATTATTAAGGGTCTAACAGTTGCCGTATCACCAGTTGGTTGATAAACATCCATTTTAAGACTAGTTGTTGCTCCAGAATAACTGGTATTGCTTCCATAGACCACATCAGAAGTTAATGAAACAGCGCCAAAAACATTGCTAGCAAATCTGCCATTGTTGCATTGAGCTGTTGAGATAAATGAACCTAAAACACTTAGACTCAATAGAAGTAAACTTTTTTTCATACGCTTTTAGTTATTTTTTATTTTAATTATAGAAATTTTATTCCGCTGTAATTCGTTGGGATTAAAAGTGGTAGTGTTGAATTGAATTTCATATTAATGGCTTTCAAGTATTCATTAGCAAGAAGGGCTTGTCCGATTGGACAAAGGTAACGTCCGTCGAGTGAGTAAAAATTACCCTGCACAAATTTATTTGAGATACTCATTCCATTAACCGTAAAGCCATTTTTAACTTTTAAGTATAAAATTTGCGCGTCTGCTAATGCAAGATTTTTGTTTAAAGCAACTGAAACGATAGTTTGATTATAAGCGAAAGTAATGTTTTCAATCTCAGTAATTTCACTTGCAGTTAAAACATGCCTATTGTAAAAAGGAATTTGCGAACCGTATCCGTTGCATTTTACAGAATCTAATGGGGTACTCAACAAAACCAACTCACCTTCAACCATTTTCCTGTAACCAGAAGGAACACTCGGATCTTCAATAATGAAGCCATTTCTACCTTCATAAAGTGTAATTCCAATTGGTTGAACAAACACATTTAACTGTGTAGCTTGATCTGTTGTTAAAACCAAATTATCCCATGCAATAGTTGTAAAATAAGGCATTGAAGTTACATCAGGAATGTTTTGAATAACTCCTTTTGCTCCATTTGCACTTAAACCGTTTACTAATTCTTCTAAACTTGCTTTAAAACCAACCCCACTTGCCCCCAAATTAGGAGTGTAACTTTTCGTTCCGCCACTTTGTGCATATTTCAAAATATCTTCTTCACCCAATGCAACAATAAAGAAACTTCCTTGTTGAGATATAGCATCTGTTTTTACTGAACTTGAACTCGGATTACTTGCAATTCGGGTGTAAAATGGATTGTAATTTCCGGCACCTAAACTTGCGTTTCCAAAAGAAGTGCTCACAACATCTGTTGAAAGCATAAATGGAACAGACATGTTGTTTTTCGTTCCTAAGATTTGAGAGAAAACAGATGCGTCTCCAGAACTTGCTCTTCGAACAGGGCCCAAAGAAGAAACGCCCTTGCAATCTGTTCGCATTTTTAGGTCGAAAACACTCAGATTTGCTAAGTTTATTCCAACAGAATTCTCTGAAACAAAACCTTGTGTTAAAGCTGAACCACCTGCTAACTCCAATTGTTTTGAAACGAGCGCTGTAAAACTAGTTGTTTGGCCCTCAAATTGAAGTGCATCATTTGCGTAACCAGCTCCGTTTGAACCCGAAACAGCCACAATTTTTGAGAAATCGGCATCGCCAGCCTGAATTACTTCCGATTCGAATTTTGGTTTACACCCAACAATACCGATGCAAATTAAAAGGAAACTTAAACTACTTTTTTTCATCTTAAAATTGATATGTAATATTGATACCCGGTGCAATTGCGATTGTTTTATAGGTGCCTGAAAGTTGTGTTTCTGTGTTCGTATCCGTTCTTTTTATATTTGTATAAAAAACAGAGAGATCAAACTGAAAATGTTCGCTTAATTTATAGTGTGTTCCAATAGAATAATTTATGCGATTGTTGTCAGGTGTTTCAGGTGTAACGCGCCCTTCGGGTACTGGACTTAAACCATAAACAAGACCGGCTCTCAATTTCCAGCTTTCATTTAATTTGTATTGCGCACCTATCCGAAAGGCAAAATTATTTTCATAGATTCGCGCAGATTTTGTGTCTAATAAAGAAGTTGTATTTGTTTCATAATCAAAAATCAAGGAGTCGTATGCTTTCCAAGAAATGTAATTTATGTCGAGGGCAAAATGCAACTTATCACTTGCTTTATACGCTGAACCCAAAGTTACCACTGAAGGCAAAGGAAGTGAAGATGTAAATTTGCCATTCGGAAAGTTTGCAGCAACACTTTCTGGAACAAAAAAAGTAGCTTCGCCTTCAGAAATATTCATTTGTACTTTTGATTTGTAGGTGGCTGCAAATGCCAATTTATCTGTTGCTTTGAAATATATTCCGGTATTAAAGCCGAATGCATTTGTTTTTCCGGATAACCGCGCATAACTATCTGTGTTAATCGGAATCGCTCGTTCTAAAGTAACGCTTCCGAGTGCAAAAACTAAACCTGCTCCCAAACCAATTTTGTCTGTTATTTTGTAGCTTACTGTTGGCTGAAAATAAATCGATTTTAGCTCCAATGAACGCAGTGCATATCTTCCTGCCCAATCATTTTCATAACTAACAGTACTTCCAAAAGGAGTGTAAATTCCCATTCCAGCTGCTAGTTTTGATTCTGATTTTTTATAAACGCCATAAATTGCAAAGGGTGTTCCGAGCGGAGAATTTGAATTGTAAGTAGAATTGGAACCCGCTTCCTGAAATGTAATATTTGCTTTAACACCAGTTGCTCCAAGCTGAACAGAACTTTTTTCTAAAAAACAACTGCTTCCTGGATTGTAAAATTGTGAAGCTGCATCTTGCGGTAAAGCAGATCCAGCACTTCCCATTGCAATCTGTGTTTGACCTTGAAAATTAGATTGGTACCCTTGTGCGTACACAGTATTCGTGCTCAAATACACAACAGAAAGCAAAAGTATGTAGCGGTTTTTTATCATTTTATTTTGAATCGTTAGGGTAAAAATAGTATTTTAATAGAATCTTAACAGTATGTTCATCGTATTTTTTTACTAAAATGAAGTTCATAAGTAGAATTATGTTTTAGCTTAATTTTTTTGCTTACTTTTCTATTAATTTTAAAATAATACCTTATGTAAGAGGAAAAAGACGACAAATTATGGCGAATTGCCCAAGAACGCGTTAAGTTTAAACAGCATTTAGTGACATATTTACTTTGTAATATGTTTTTCGTTGGACTTTGGTTTTTTGCGAATGATTCTGGCGATTCATCTGATGGATTTTGGCCAATTTGGCCTATGTTGGGATGGGGACTTGGTTTATCAATGCATTATTTTAGAGCATATCAAACAATTGGTATTTTTAATCCAGAAAAAGAATACGACAAATTGAAAAACAAATAATAAGTGTGTAATTATTAACATTTTGTTAATTAAATAAGTATTTCGTGAAATAATTTGTAAAACAACTTGTTATAGGCTATTTTTGCGTAAAATTTCAAAATGAAAGACGCATTATTACAAACTCTCGCAAGCGAATACGGAACGCCGCTTTATGTGTATGATCAATCGAAAATAATCAGTCAATACAAACGATTGAAAAATGCTTTTGGTAAACAAGAAGTGAAATTGCATTTCGCAATGAAGGCTTTAAGTAATGTGAACATACTCAAAACACTCAAAAACTTAGGCTCTGGTTTAGATGCTGTTTCCTTAGAAGAAATTTTTTTGGGAATAAGAGCTGGCTTTGATCCCACTCAAATAATGTACACACCAAATGGCGTAGCTTTTTCTGAAATTCAAAAAGCTGTTGAATTGGGAGTTGTTATTAATATAGATAATTTAAGCATTTTAGAAGATTTTGGAATTTTTTACGGAAAAACTATTCCTGTTTGCATTCGAATAAATCCGCATATTTTAGCTGGTGGAAACGCTCAAATTTCTGTCGGACACATAGATTCTAAATTTGGAATTTCTATTCATCAACTGCGCCACATTGAGCGTATTACTCAAAACTACAAGCTAAATATTGTTGGTTTACACATGCACACAGGAAGCGATATTTTGGATGCAGATGTGTTCATTCAAGGCGCTGAATTGCTCTATCAAGCAGCAAGTTTCTTTCCCGATTTGAAATTCATGGATTTTGGTTCTGGGTTTAAAGTTGCATACAAAGACGACGATTATATTACTCCTATTGAAGATATTGGTTTAAAAATTGGCGAATCATTTCAAGTATTTTGCAAAGAATACGGACGAAATTTAGAGCTTTGGTTCGAACCAGGAAAATTTCTTGTCAGCGAATCGGGCGTTTTGCTTTCTTCAGTTAACATTGTGAAACAAACTACTTCAACCGTTTTTCTGGGGGTAAATAGTGGGCAAAATCATTTAATTCGCCCCATGTTTTACAACGCTTACCATAAAATCACCAATGTTTCGAACCCAGAAGGTAAAACAAAACTGTATTCGGTTGTTGGTTACATCTGCGAAACAGATACGTTTGCCTATGATCGTCAAATTTCGGAAGCACGAGTTGGCGATGTGCTCGCAATTCACAATGCAGGGGCCTACGGATTTAGTATGAGTAATCAATACAATTCGCGCGTTAGACCTGCAGAAGTTCTCGTTTCAGGCGATACTCATTTTTTGATTCGTAAAAGAGAAACATTGGAAGATGTTTACCGAAATGAAATTATCTTAGATGAGGAAATTTTGAATTTAAACACTTCAAAATCAGAAGTTGAAATAATTTAGGAAGAAAACTTTTCGACAAAGCGTTAAATTCTCCTAAATTTCAGAACCGATTTTAAATTTCTTCGTTAACTTAGTTCCCTTATTTAGAATTAACAACAAATTTAGTTGAGAAATGGACAGAAATGAATTTAACAAATACGCCACGAAACATATGGGAATTTCAAGTATGCACTTGGAAAACTACATCGAATCGTCGTTAACACCATACATCATTGAGGAACGTCACATGAACATGACGCAAATGGACGTTTTTTCTCGTCTAATGATGGATAGAATTATCTTCCTAGGAACTGGAATCAATGATCAGGTTGCAAATATTATAAATGCACAATTGTTGTTTTTGGAATCTGTTGATGCGAAAAAAGACATTCAAATTTATTTGAATTCTCCGGGTGGTTCTGTTTACGCAGGATTGG
>JANNWW010000078.1:0-33482 GCA_031409255.1 Crocinitomicaceae bacterium | reverse complement strand
ACGGATACAGAGCCAAAAGTTTATTCAAATATGGGCTTGAATACATCGCCAATATCTTGTTAAAACCTCAAAAACAACTAGATGTGGATATTTACCAGTTTTTGTCATGTAGTTAGATAAAGTGAATTACTTCGCTTCGTCGAATAACTTCTTGTACTTCGCTTCTTTATCAGCATTTTTCAATGCCCGGTGAATTTGAAACAATGATTTCAAAACTGCTTTATCAGTCGGGTTTGCTTCAGCGTATTTCTCCAATGGACTAGCAGCCAAATTGTAAAACTCTAAACTTTTCGCATTCAATTCTTCGTATTTCTTTTTCTCATTTGGAGGCAAGGCACCAGCTTCAGAACGTAATTTATTTCCTTTTTCGGAGAAATAAACACCCAAATTGTATTGTGCATCTGTAAAGTTTGGATCCAATTCAATTGCTTTGTTTAAGTTTTCAGAAACCAATTCATCTTTGTTCAATTCCATTGCAATTGTTCCGAGAGCGTAATACAAAATTTTGTCTTTCGGAGATTTCTTAATTGCTTCTTGTAAGAAAGTCATTGCTTCTTCATTTTTCCCAGCTTTCACCAAGTTTATTCCCGCTCCTGAATAAGTGATTTCTGGTTTAAAATTTAACTGCGCACATTGTTTGTAATAGTCTGCTGCACCAGCAAAATCGCCAGCTTGTTCAGAGTTAAGAGCAACATAATACAAGGCAGTTGAATCAATTTCACCTAAAACCGTTGCATACTCTGAAGCACTAATAAACATGTTTTTTGAAGTTTCATATTCTTTCTTATCGTAAGCTGCACTTCCAAATTCGTAAGACATGTTTCTTAGTGTATTCATTGAATTTTGAATGTCACTATCAAATTTATCTGAAGATTTGTATGCTTCTGAATAAGCTAAAATTGCTTGTTTTCGAGCGTCTTCTGGTGTAGAAGAATTAAAACTTGCATCTTGCATCTGACGAAGCAAGTCTATACTTGCATAAATCTCTCCTTTGTAGAACAAGGTTTTCGGGCTTTTCTGTGTGTCGGGGTGAGCAGCAGCTAAATCTATAGCTTCTTTTGCTTTTAAAATATTTTTCTTTGCAGCTGCTATATCTCCAGTTTGAAAAGCACTTTCAAAACTTTTGAATGCAAGAGCAGCATCTGTTTCAGATTTTTTCTGAGAAAAAGCAAGTCCAGTTACCAAAACAAAACTTGCAGCTATAATTAATTGTTTTTTCATTTTTTTCTATTTTAATGTTTGCAATTTTACAATTCTTGTGCCAAGGGCACACTTTTGAGATGCAAATTTGTTAATTATTTCATAAAAAAAATAAAAAAAAATCTCAAAGATCATTTTAACTGATAATTGAGATTTTTTATTCTTTTATTTTTTACTCTTCAGAGTTGTCTTCAGTTGGTGTTACGTCACTTGAAGTTTCATTGGTAGAGTTTTCGTCATTCGAAGTTTCATCAACAATTCCGTCTTCGCCCTCTAATAACTCATCTTCTTCGTCGTCAGAACGCGGAACTCTTGCAACTGCAGCAATAGCTGATGTTCCTTTCAAATTAATTAAACGAACACCTTGAGCAGCTCTTCCCATCACACGTATTGAATCTATGTGCATGCGAATTGTTACACCTGCCTTAGTAATAATCATCAAATCATCTTCATCTGAAACTGTTTTTATTGCTAACAATGGACCTGTTTTATCTGTAATATTAATTGTTTTAACACCTTTTCCGCCACGATTTGTGATGCGGTAAACGGGCTCACCATCTTCAGGATCATTCAAGAAAGAACGTTTTCCGTAACCTTTCTCTGAAACAACCATAATAGTTTCAGAATTGTCTTTAACGCAGATCATACCTACAACTTCGTCTGTTTCTGACTGAAGAGTCACCGCTTTCACACCTGAAGCATTTCTACCCATTGGACGAACTTTAGCTTCATTGAAAAGAATTGCACGGCCAGCTTTTGTTGCCAATACCATTTCATTCGTTCCATCAGTTAAACGTGCTTCTAGTAATTCGTCGTTTTCACGAATAGTAATTGCATTAATACCGTTTGCACGCGGACGAGAATAAGCTTCCAAACTTGTTTTCTTGATGATACCCTCTTTGGTACACATCACGATAAAGTTGTTTTGAACATATTCTTTATCTGTCAAGTCTTTGACTTTCACATAAGCTTTTATTTTATCGTCTTGCTCAATGTTTAATAGGTTTTGAATTGCACGTCCTTTTGCGAGTTTATTTCCTTCAGGAACCTCAAATACACGCATCCAAAAACAACGTCCTTTTTCAGTGAAAATCAACAAATAGTTGTGGTTCGTTGCAACAAATAAATGCTCCAAGAAATCTTTATCACGTGTTGTTGAACCTTTCGATCCCATTCCTCCGCGGTTCTGAACCTTGAATTCGTCTAAGTTTGTACGTTTAATATATCCTGCATGTGAGATAGTAATTACAACTTCTTCATCTGGAATTAAATCTTCAATCTTCATTTCTGAAGCTGAGTATTCAATACGGGATCTGCGTTTGTCGCCATATTTATCGCGGACATGTATTAACTCGTCTTTGATAATTTGCATTCTACGCTCTTCACGATCTAAAATGTCTTTTAAATCTGTAATTAAAGCCATTAAATCGGCAAATTCTGAACGCAATTTATCTTGTTCAAGGCCAGTTAGTTGACGTAAACGCATGTCAACAATTGCACGCGCTTGAATATCAGATAAACTGAAACGAGCAATTAAGTTTTCGCGCGCTAAATCTGGACTGTTTGCTGCACGAATAATTTTTATTACTTCATCAATGTTATCTGAAGCAATAATTAATCCTTCTAAAATATGTGCCCGTTCTTCTGCTTTCTTTAATTCGAATTTCGTTCTACGAATAACTACCTCATGTCTAAATTTAACAAAGACTCCAATTAAATCTTTTAAATTCATCATTCTAGGTCTGCCTTCAACTAAACAAATGTTGTTAACAGAAAACGAATTTTGAAGTTGCGTATATTTATAAAGTTTATTTAAAACAACGTTTGGAATTGCATCTCTTTTTAATTCATAGACAATGCGCATACCATTTCTATCCGACTCATCACGTAAATCTGAAATGCCTTCAATTTTCTTATCGTTGACTAATTCAGCTGTTTTTTTAATTAACTCCGACTTATTTACTTGATACGGAATTTCAGTTACAATGATTTGTTCTCGACCGCCAACTTCTTCAATTTCTGCTTTACCACGAACAACAATTCGTCCACGCCCTGTTTGCATTGCTTCACGCGCACCCTCAATTCCATATATGATACCTCCTGTTGGAAAATCTGGAGCTTTCACATGTGTCATCAATTCTTCAATCTCGATATCGTTGTTTTCAATGTAAGCAATTATTCCATCAACAACCTCTGTTAGATTGTGAGGAGCCATATTTGTTGCCATACCAACAGCAATTCCTGAAGCGCCATTAATTAATAGGTTTGGAATTTTAGAGGGCATTACAGTTGGCTCGGTTAACGAGTCATCAAAATTTGGAGCGAAATCAACTGTGTCTTTGTCCAAATCGTCCAGCATTTCTTCTGCAATCTTACGTAAACGAGCCTCCGTATATCGCATAGCAGCAGGTGAATCACCATCTACTGATCCGAAATTACCCTGACCATCAACTAACGGATAACGCAAAGACCAGCTTTGTGCCATACGCACCATTGTATCATACACAGAACTATCTCCGTGCGGGTGATATTTTCCTAAAACTTCTCCAACGATACGTGCCGACTTTTTATACGGTCGGTTTGAATACACTCCAAGGTCTTGCATACCATACAAAACTCGTCGGTGAACTGGTTTGAAACCGTCACGAGCATCTGGAAGTGCACGCGATACAATAACTGACATCGAATAATCAATGTAAGCCGATTTCATTTCATCTTCGATGTTAATCTGGATTATCTTTTCTCCATCTGCCATCTTGTCATAATTTAAATTAGTGCACGAATATTGTGTGCAAAATGCGAAGTTCGAAATTAGTTTATTAATCGTTAGCAAAAAGAGCAGTCAACAACTATTTACTAACAAAAATTGTTGAAAATTGCACTTCGAAGTAAATTATTCACAAACGAACCATTTTGTATATTTGTAAAAGCTAAAAAAAGTAAAAGATGGGAATGTCTCCAAATTATACTCCTAGAATACGCGAAGTATTACATTTAACGCGAGAAGAGGCGCTCCGATTAGGCAGCGACAACATTCGTGTTGAACATATTTTATTGGGAGTTTTACGTGAAACGAAATGTACTGCTCGTCGAATTCTGGAAAATTTCAACGTTAATTTAGATGAATTAAAAGATTCACTCGAAAAAATGATTAGCCAAGGTGCAATGGCAAGCTCCTCATTTAAACAACGAGATGTAATTCCTTTTGTAAAACAATCAGAAAATTTATTAATATTGAGTTCGAAAATTTCTAATAACTTGCAATCTGTATCAGTAGGAACAGAACATTTGTTGTTATCGATGCTTAAAATTGAAGATTCAGCAATACCAACACTTCTCGGAAAATGGGGAGTTAGTTATGAAACAGTTAATGAAGAATTAAAAACTATGATGAAAGAAAATTCAAGTCCAAAGGCTGAAATGTCTAGCTCAGCAGATGATGAAGACCAAGTTTTTGGTGGAGGAGGAGCAAGTCAGCGTAAAGCAGGCGATTCAAAATCAAAAACTCCTGTGTTAGATAATTTCGGTCGCGATTTAACTAAAATGGCTGAAGTAGGAAAATTAGATCCAATTGTTGGCCGTGAAAAAGAAATTGAACGTGTTTCTCAGATTTTATCTCGAAGAAAGAAAAACAATCCAATCTTAATTGGTGAGCCAGGTGTTGGAAAAAGTGCTATTGCAGAAGGTTTAGCTTTGCGCATAGTTCAGCGTAAAGTTTCCCGTGTGCTGTTCAACAAACGTATTGTTTCATTAGATTTAGCTTCTTTGGTTGCTGGAACTAAATACCGCGGACAGTTTGAAGAGCGAATGAAAGCAGTAATGCAAGAGTTAGAGAAGAATCCAGATGTGATTTTATTTATTGATGAAATTCATACAATTATTGGAGCTGGTGGAGCAAGTGGTTCACTAGATGCCTCGAATATGTTTAAACCAGCATTGGCTCGTGGTGAATTGCAAGCAATTGGTGCTACAACTTTAGATGAATACCGTCAACATATAGAAAAAGACGGCGCTTTAGAACGTCGGTTCCAAAAAGTTTTAATTGAGCCAACTTCAATAGACGAAACGGTTCAAATTTTAAACAACATTAAAGAGCGTTACGAAGATCACCACATGGTAACTTATACTCCAGAGGCAATTGCTTCATGTGTTAAGTTAACAGAAAGATATATTACAGATCGCCATTTACCTGACAAAGCAATAGATGCATTAGATGAAGTTGGCTCGCGCGTGCATTTAAAAAACATCAATGTTCCACAAGAAATAATTGATATTGAAACACAGCACGAAGAACTCAAAGAAAAGAAAGCGGAAGCTGTTCGGGTAGGTGATTATGAAAATGCAGCCAAATACCGCGATACGGAGAAAGATTTAACCGATCGTTTAGATGAAGCAAAACGAAAGTGGGACGAGGACTCTAAAAATTCGCGTGTTTCGGTTACAGAAGAACATGTTGCTGAAGTTGTTTCCATGATGTGTGGAATTCCAGTTACCCGAATTGCTCAAACTGAAATGGGTAAATTGGCTACTATGGCCGAAGAATTACAAGGCAAAGTTATCGGACAGAATGAAGCAGTTGAAAAAGTAGTTAAAGCAATTCAACGAAACAGAGCCGGTTTAAAAGATCCGAACAAACCAATTGGTTCTTTTTTCTTCCTCGGGCCAACAGGTGTAGGTAAAACACAATTAGCAAAAGTTTTAGCTAAATACTTGTTCGACACAGACGAAGCATTAATCAGAATCGATATGTCTGAATACATGGAGAAATTCTCAATTTCACGCTTAGTTGGAGCACCTCCAGGATATGTTGGATATGAAGAAGGTGGACAATTAACTGAGAAAATTCGCCGTAAACCCTATTCTATTGTTTTATTAGATGAAATAGAAAAAGCACATCCAGATGTGTTCAACTTGTTACTTCAAGCTCTTGATGATGGACATATGACAGATGGATTGGGTCGAAAAATTGACTTCAAAAATACTATTTTGATCATGACATCAAATATTGGTGCACGTCAGTTGGCAGATTTCGGAACAGGAGTAGGGTTCGGAACAAAATCACAGTCTGAACAACGCGAAGAAAACTCAAAAATAGTGATACAGAATGCATTGCGAAAAGCATTTTCTCCAGAGTTTTTGAATAGAATTGACGACATGATTATTTTCCATTCGTTGACTCGTGAAAATATTCACAAAATTATTGATTTGGAATTAGTGAAACTATTCACGCGAATTGGAGACTTAGGTTACAAAGCTACTATTACAGATAAAGCGAAAGATTTTATTGTTGATAAAGGTTACGATGAGAAATTTGGTGCACGTCCGCTAAAAAGAGCAATTCAAAAGTATATCGAAGATCCAATGGCAGAGCAAATTATTCAGGCAAACTTGCAAGAAGGAGACTCAATTAATTTAGACATCGAAGAAAACGCAACTGAATTGAAGATTCAAATCGAAAAAGGTACTAAAGGAAAAAAAGATAAAAAAGTTAGCGAATAAGCTGGTTTTATTTACATTAAAACAAAAAAGGAAGTCTTAATTAAGACTTCCTTTTTTTCTAAACCAAAAAACCAAAAACCGCATTTAAACCATAGAATTTGAACCAGCGGAAGTGAACAAAAGCATTTTCTTTTTGAGTTTAATTTAACATTGTTAAACTCCAATTTTTATTTAAATCAATTAATTCAGCTTCAAATTTTGACAACAATTCATCTGCAGTAGTTTCAACACCAGGAATTCTCTTTTCAACAGCTTCATACGTATTAAAAATAGTATCGAGAATTTTAGAGCCCATTAAAATTTCAGAAGTAAAAGTTTCAAAATTATATTGCTTGAAAACTTCTAATATTTTAATTCTATCTTTTAATTCGTGAGGTTGAAGTAATTCTTTTACAGATAATTCGTTTAAATAAGGAAGAAGTCGTGCGCTTAAATCTATAAAATGACGCATCACAATTGTAGCATCATTTATTTGTTGAATTTGAGCTATACTTATAAATTTCCGACGAATAACTTTATCACTCATGACTAGTTGTGTTTTTAGATAAGACGTTTGAAACAATGAATAGTTGGAAATAAAACTGATCTTTTAGCAAAAGGTAGGTTTCATTGATTGAATAACACTTTTGAATTAAAATTTTATAGGTCGAGTCATTAAATAAAATGTAATTTCGTGTAAACTTTTACTATGAAAACAAATACTATATTTCTTCTTTCACTACTTTTTACATTTTCTATATTTGGCCAAAAGAAAGAATATTTTACCCAGTTAGAAAAAAATTATTTTGATGATTTTATTGGCACTTACCCAATCTCTGAAAGCGAAGCTAAACTGAAGAAACATTACGAATTTTCATATAACCGAGCAGGAGATTTAGACTATATTTTAAAAAGTGATTCTACAACTTTGATTCGTTATTTCTATATGGGAAATAGTATCGATATTATTACTCTATTCGAATCTGAATTGTTTAGTCGATCGCGAAGTGAATTAGTTTCTTCAGTTGTTGCATATGATAGTTATGGAATTCAAAGTTTTCGTTTTTTGAAAATCGGAAAAGAATACAAAGAGCGAATACCATTGTTTTATATAGAATTTCCAGATTCTTATTATGAGGCAAACAAACTGAATTTCGAAAAATTGAACGGAAATACCTATCGTATAAATAGAATTCCTTTAAATAGTGAATATATTCAGTCTGATTATTCAACCATGAAATTTTTACCCGAAAATAAAGTAGAATATAGAAAATTTTCAATGGAAGGGGAAGTGCTTCCAGCTTCAGATTACGATGAATCTATTTATTCTCAAATTTCTTACTACAACTCGAACTTTCAATTATTAAAAGTAATCGATTTTGATGAGTCGGGTGAGGAGAAATATACAGATTACACTGTTACTTCTTATGATAAAAACGGATACTTAAGCCAAACCAATTACATTGAACGAGACGGAGACGAGTCAAGTTTAATCAGTTACAGAGATGATTACACAGAATACGAACTTCCTTCAAAAAGAGTGTTTAAAAACGATGAAAATGGAAATTGGTTGGAAACAGCTTATTTCGATAGAAATGACAAGCCAATTATTGAGAATGATTGTCTTTGCGCCCGTATGACTCGCACGTTCATTAAACCTGAGTACGATTTATCACACACCTATTTTAGAACAGATGGTTCAATGGGTACTTTCGATGTAAACACGAATAAATCTGCCGCAAAAGCAAAAGATTTCTTTCAATACGATTCAGATAATGAGTTGCAAGAATCCTATTCAACAGACGCCAAGAATAACGTGTTAGAAACTAATGGCATAGCTTTTACCCGAGTGGAAGAAATGACTGATGGTTCAAAAATTTCTCGTTATTACAACGCTAAAAACGAATTTGTGCGAGATATTAGTGGGGCACACCATCGTTTAAATAAAACGCTGCAATTTACCAATCTGGTTACCACCAATTTTAGCTACGAACAATTTAAAGGTGACGTCGATTTTATAGCGGTTTACGATGAATTTAATGAATTGTTGGGCTATGAAAGAACCTCGTCGAATTTCGATGAACTAACCACAATTATTCGCTATGTTTTTGATGATAAAATGAGAATTATTCATGAAAATATTTACGATGAAACATATCAAACTACCACAGATTATTCAGGGGTTCATCATGTAAGACTGAATTATTACGCTGATTTTCCAACTGGTTTGAATGATGAAATGAAAGAATATGAAGTGGAGCTAGTTGAGCGTTTATCTCTAGATGGTGAAATTCTAACTGCAACGAGTAGAACTTACACAGATTCATTAGATTTCTTAAGAGTTCAAACACGTTATGTAGATTTTGTGTCTGATTATGCAACAACAGGAATGAGTGTTGTTGAAATCTCTAAAACGGTTAAAAACAACTACCTTTTCAGTTATTATGATGTAAATGGAGACCCAATTGTTACAGAAGGAGTTTTTAAATACGAAACAGATAATTCTCAGGAAAATAAGCGCATCATTGCGTATTATGACATCAATAATTTTCCAGTTAAAATGTATTTATCTTACCACAAAGTGATTACAGAAACTATAAATGGAAAGATTGATTCCTATTATTACGATGAATTCAACAAGCCTGTAATGATTGACGGACTTTACCACCGAGTTTCAATAATATACGATTCCCAAAACCGCGAGATTGCAACTTACTATTACAATTCAAAAAACAAAGCAACTGAAATTGGGTATTCAAAAAAAGGAAAATATTTTGCTTTAATTACTACCTACGACGATGTAAATAAAAAAGTGGAAATAAAAACGCTCAATAAAATGAAGAAATTAAAGAATTCAGAATATTTTTCTGAATCAGTTTTTGCAGCTCGTTTAACTTACGATATAATTGATGTGGACGATGAAAATGGTTCGTATCAAACCCAAGGTGTTTATCTTTATTTTGATGCTAAAGGAAAGCCAATTTTCTTGCCTGAAGGAGAATACGAAATGTATGAGGGCGAATAAATAATTCAATAGATAAGCCCTTTCAGTTATCGATTTAGTGTGTATCTTTGCCGAAAATATAAGCAATGAAAATTTTAAGTGGAAAAGACGCTTCCGAAGTCATAAAAAAAGAATTGGCTGTTTTAGTCAAAGAACGAAAAGATCAAGGAAAGAAAATTCCACATTTAGCTGCTATTTTAGTTGGAACTGATGGCGGTTCAATCACTTACGTTAACTCTAAACTTAAAGCTTGCGAAGAAATTGGCTTTGAAAGTACACTTATTCGTTACGACGATTCTGTTTCAGAAGAAGTGCTATTAAACAAAGTAATAGCGCTAAACGAAGACAAAAGTATCGACGGATTTATTGTTCAACTTCCTCTTCCAGCTCACATAGATGAAATGAAAGTTACTTTAACGATTGATCCAAAAAAAGACGTAGATGGTTTTCATCCTATCAATATTGGAAACATGATGTTAAATCTTCCTGGTTTTGTTCCAGCTACTCCAGCAGGAATTGTAGAATTAATGCGTCGCTATAATATTGAAACTTCCGGAAAAAACTGTGTAGTTGTTGGAAGAAGTAACATTGTTGGAACTCCTTTGAGTTTGCTTTTAGGAAGAAATACAAATCCTGGAAACTGCACTGTTACTCTCGTTCATTCAAAATCTGAAAACATAAAAGATATTTGTTTACAAGCAGATATTTTAGTTGCAGCTGTTGGAATTCCAGATTTTATAACTGCCGACATGGTGAAAGAAGGTGCAGTAGTAATTGATGTAGGAACTACACGTGTTGACGATTCTACGCGTGAGCGCGGATGGCGTTTGTGTGGAGATGTAAAATTTGATGAGGTTGCACCTAAAACTTCAGCAATTACTCCTGTTCCTGGTGGTGTTGGTCCAATGACAATTGCTTCCTTATTGATCAATACCTTGAAAGCAATGGAATTGAAAGGTAAATAACTTTTTCACAATCTTTCTAGCGGAGTTTTCACTCCATCTACTAACGAATAACACGCCAATTTATCTTTAAAAACAGATGATTTGAAAAGCGAATTGTTAAGTAACATGCGCACACATTCCTGAATTCCTTCTGCGATTGATGGATGAGGATGAACCAACTCAGCAATTACACTGATCGGTAAGCCCAAACGAATCAATAAACCCATTGTTTGAATTGCCGTAGAAGAATGTTCACCAACTGCTCGCATTCCCAAAACTTTCATTTCGTCGTCGTTCGTAACAATTATTTTGAAAAAACCTTCCGTTTTTCGCATTGCAATAGCGCGTGCAATGAGTGAAAAATCAATTTTAACTACTTTTACTGGAATATTTTGCTCAACACATTGCTGTTCGTTTAATCCAACTACTCCCACTTCGGGGTTGAGGAACATAATGGTACAAATAGTATCGTGTTGCATTTCGTTTTTGTTGTTTCCGAAGGCTTTTTCAATGGCATGTCTTGCTTCAATTTCACCCATGTTTACAAGCGCTAATCTGCCTGAAACATCTCCAGCAGCAAAAATGTGCTTCACGTTTGTTACGGTATCATTATCTGCAATAGTTCCACCTTTCACGTCTAACAAAACACCTGCGTTTTCAAGTTTTAAACCAGCTGTGTTTGGTTCGCGCCCAATTGAAAGTAATGCTTTTTCAGCCCTTATTATTTCGTTTTTCCCTGCTGGATAACTCAATTCATACTCTACCTCGCCATCAATAATTTCCATTCGCTCTAATTTAGCGTTGTGGTGAATTGTAACGCCGTTTTTTTGAAGTCGGCTTGAAACAATCGTTGAAATATCTTCATCTTCAAAAGGTAGTATACGATCCTGACGGTCAATTATATATACTTTTGTATTGCCAAAATTGGAGAAAATAGTTGCATATTCACAACCAATAACTCCTGCACCAACTATGACTAAACTTTTTGGATAATCTTGAATGTTTTCAATACCATCACTCGTCATGATAGTTTGTTCATCAACTGGAATGTTGGGAAGTTTTCGAGGTTTACTTCCAGTAGCAATCATTATTTTTTCTCCAAAAACAATTTTTTCATTTCCATCGTGCTGTAGAATACAAATTTCATTAGGCGATTTGAAACTTGCACTTCCTCTATAATAGGTTAGTAAATTGTGCATTGTTTCAGTTTGCAAGAGTTTAATGTGACAAGAATATTGAAATTTTCGTTCAAATATTGCTTCATCCATTGTTGCTTGAACATTGCCCCATGGAATTGAATATCGGTCTCTATCTTTTCCTGCAATAGCCTCGTTCACATTTGCAACCTTTTCAGAAATCTCCCAAAGTGTTTTAGAAGAAAGTGCACCATTATAAATTCCAGCACCGCCAACTTTATCTTTTTCAATTAAACATACCCGTTTTCCAAAATCAATTGCGCGCATAGCTGCTGCATAACCCGCAGGACCAGCTCCAATTACTATTAAATCGAATTTTTCAATATCCATTCAACGAATTTACTAATTCATTTCACATTCTCAAATTAGTTTAATGTAATTTTGTGCGAAATAGTGAATCTAAGATGGCGAAAACAACAACTGAAACTGAGTTTGATAAAAAGTGGATCCACAAAGCCAAACGAATGAATCCTAAAAAGTTAGATGAACTTTTTCATGGTGAACATAAAAATGTATTTAAAAAAACCGATTGTCTAAGTTGTGGAAATTGTTGCAAAACAACCAGTCCGATTTTTAGAGATGTTGATATTCAGCGATTAGCAAAGCATTTACGTTTAACAGAACAGAAATTAATTGCAACATATTTACACAAGGATGACGAAGAAGACTATGTTTTGAATAGTTCTCCATGTGCATTTCTGGGAACAGATAATTATTGTTCTGTTTATGAATTCCGTCCTTTGGCTTGTAGAGAATATCCGCATACAGACAGAAAAAACATGTTTCAAATTTTAGATTTGACTCAAAAAAACAGATTCATATGTCCGGCAGTGAACTCAATTATTGAAAATATAACATTAAACAAAGAGTTTATTACAAAATAAACTGGTTTTCTTACAACCTTTCACTATTTTTAACGTCTATATCGTGCATAATTGTGATTAAATGAAGAAACTACTTTTACTTATTTCCCTTTTTATTAGTCTTTTGTCTATCGGACAAAGAGCTAAAAATGGTAGTATTAATATAACTGCCGCAAATACCGTTTTGAATGCATATACTTCTTTAACTGTAAACACAACCCTCGGTGCAACAAGTTTAACTGTAGCTTCTAATACCTTATCTCTCACGCTTAATGGAATTACAACAAGTTTAGCTGCTGGTGATTTGGTTTTTATCGTACAAATGCAAGGAGCAACACTTGATATAAACAATACACCTGTTGTTTCATGGGGAGGGGATTATACTCTTTCAAATTCGGCAATGGCTGATTTAGCAAATTGGAGACTTTATAACAAAGATTTTGGACAGGTTACGACCTATAACAATTGTGGTAAATACGAAATGGCTGAAGTTAAATCTGTTTCAGCTACAACTGGAATTACACTCATGTGTGGATTGAAAAATTTGTACACTGTATCAGGAAAAGTTCAAGTTATTCGTGTGCCAAGAATAAATAATTTATCATTAGATCCGAATCAATCTATTTCTTCTACAACATGGAACGGAACAACTGGCGGACTTGTAGTTTTAGAGGTAAATGGAAACTTAACATTCGGAAACAATTCACGAATAAACGTAACTGGAAGAGGTTTTAGAGGCGGTGGACATGATTTTACAACAGGAATTACAATGGCAACAACTGCAACTGATGTTAATTTCCCTGGCACAACGAGTAATATTTTCGGAGCACCTAAAGGCGAAAGCGTTGGAGGAAGTGATGTAGATTATGTTGCGCTGTATTCTTCAAAATATGGAAAAGGTGCACCAGGTAATGCTGGTGGAGGAGGAAATAGCCACAACGCTGGAGGTGGCGGCGGAGCAAATATTGGAACCGGAACATACACCGGTCGAGGAGTTCCTGCTACAACCGGTAGTTTTGTAACTGCGTGGAATTTAGAAGACCCAACAATTGTTTCTGCTCCAAGTTCTGGCGGAGGAAGGGGTGGTTATACGTTTGCGAATAGAAATGAAGATGAGCTAGCTGTTGGACCGGCAAATAATTTGTGGATGCTAAACGCAACAAACCCAAGTGATTTTAGAAGAGTTGAAAATGGTTTTGGAGGCCATCCCTTGGCTTATGACGTGAATCGTATTTTCCTCGGTGGAGGCGGTGGTAGCGGTCATGAAAACGGCGGACAAGGTGGTGCAGGTGGTGCCGGAGGAGGAATCGTTTTTTTAACAATCTATGGAACAGTTTCAGGAACTGGTGCAATTGATGCTGACGGAAATGTAGGTCAAAATTCAAATCCGTCTAATTCTGTTGCACTCGCAATTTCAGGACAAAAATTCGGAAATGATGGCGCGGGAGGCGCAGGAGGCGCAGGTGCAATTATTATCTCTAATGGCACAGCAATACCAGCTTCAATTTCTCTGAATGCTCGCGGTGGAAACGGAGGGAATAACAATATGTCTTTCGGAAATGCATCAAGTCCAGCAACTGAAGCAGACGGTCCAGGTGGTGGTGGAGCAGGAGGAATGATTGCTTTTTCATCAGGAACTCCGACACAAGCTGTAACGGGTGGAACTTCAGGAATTGTTTCAACGAATAAAACCAATATTGTTGCAAATTTCAACGTAAATGGCGCAACAAACGGAGCTTCTGGTATGGCTAGTCTTCCTCAAAATTTTTTCAATATTACTGCTGCAAATGTAAATATTTGTAGCGGTCAGACAGCAAATTTAACTGCAACAATTATTGGGTCACTTCCTGCCGGAACTACAATTCATTGGTACGCAACCCAATTTGGAAATCCTTTACCAACAACAGGATTGAATTTTACAACTCCAGTTTTAGCTACAACAACAACATATTATGTAGGTGCTTGCCCCGGAACATTTCGCGTTCCAGTTACTGTTACTGTTGGTGGACCAACAATTTCTGGAGTAGCAGCTATTACTAATGCAACTTGTTCAACTGGTGGTTCAATAACCGGTTTGAGTGCATCAGGAGGGGTTCCTACTTTGACATATTCATGGAATGCAGTTGTAACACCAAGTGGAACTTTAACAAATGCATCAACTGGTTCTTATACTTTAACAGTAACAGACGGTGCAGGATGTGTTGCAAACTCTGGACCCTATTCAATTATTGGGGTTTCTGGCCCTGCAATCAATACATCAGCAGTTGTTTTAACAAATCCAAATTGCCTAGGAAGTAATGGTTCAGTTACAGGAATAACTGCTACCGGAGTAGCTACATTAACTTATTCATGGTCTAATGGAGGTGGAACAAATTTAAATGCAACAAATCTTGCTGCCGGAGCATATACGTTAACAGTTACCGATGGTAATTCTTGTGTTTCAAACGCCGGTCCGTTTAATTTGACTTTAATTCCTAGTCCATCGGTAAACGCAGCTTTGCTTAACGTAACTCCAACCTCATGTGGAAATAACAATGGAGCAATTTCAGGATTAACTGCAACAGGAACTGGACTTGTTTTTTCATGGAATTCAGGTGCATTTTCTAGTTTAAATCCTTCTGGCCTACCTTCAGGAAATTATAATTTACTTGTAACAGATAATATCGGGTGTACAACTAACTTCGGCCCAGTAACAATCAACCCGTCTTCAGTTCCTTCTGTTAATGCAACCGCTCAAATTCTAACACCTGCTCATTGCTCGCAATTAAACGGTGGAATTGCTGGGTTAACAACTTCAGGAGGCACAAGTCCGTATACTTATTCTTGGAATGCGGGAGCTTTAACGAATTTAAATCCAAGTGCAATTGCCGCTGGAAGTTATAGTTTAGTAGTTTCAGATTTCACTGGTTGTTCTGTAAATTATGGACCGGTAGTTATTGCAAATATTGCAGGTCCGGTTATTAATTCTGCTGGAGTTACTATTGTGAATCAGACATGCGCTGGAAACGATGGTGCAATAAACGGAATTACAGCAAGCGGAAGTGGAACATTAACGTATTCTTGGAATTTAGTTCCAGCTGCTGGGCCTACTCTTGCTAGTTTAAATGCTGGAAGCTACGGTCTACTTGTTGCTGATGCATTTGGATGTCAGGCTGTTGCTGGTCCGTTTGTGGTTGGTTCAACAGGAGGACCATCAATTAACACAGCTGCTTTAACTATTACACAACCAACTTGTGCAAACAATGACGGTTCTATTGCAGGGATTACAGCTGTTGGTTCATCATTAACTTATTCTTGGACAAATACTGCTCAAACAGTTCTAAATCCTAATACATTAAGTGCTGGAATTTACAACTTAACAGTTACAGACAATCTGGGTTGTCAAGTTTCTGCTGGTCCATTTCTACTAGTTGCTGGTTCGGGTCCCACAATAAATTCAAGTGGAATCGTGATAACAAACGAAACGTGTTCGGCTTCAAATGGAACAGTTACAGGTTTGGCTGCAGCAGGTTCAGGTTTAACTTATAGTTGGTCTGGAACAGCTCAAACTACGCTTAATATTTCAGGGTTAGCCGCAGGGAATTATACTATAACTGCTACCGATTTAAATGGTTGCGATGTTTCTTTTGGACCAATTAATATAACAAATTCAGCTCCACCAATAATTTCAGGTGTTCCCATTCTAGTTGATGAACATTGTAATCAAAACAATGGTTCAATAAGTGGATTGAGTATTTCTGGCGGTCAAAACCCTATTTCTATGAATTGGAATAGTGGAGCTTCAGTTTTCTTAAATCCAATTAATTTAACTTCAAACACCTATAATTTAATTGTAACCGACGGAATTGGGTGTTCAGATACATTAGCGAATCTAGTTATTTCAGATATTTCTGCGCCAGTTTTAAATGAATTAAGCGCTTCCGTTCAAGACGAAACTTGTACGTTAAATGATGGTTCAATTTCGGGGATTTCTGCCAGTGGTGCCGGAACTTTAACTTATTCTTGGAACTCTAGCCCGGTTCAAACTCTTGCAAACGCAACAAATCTTTCTGCCGGTACTTACTCACTAACAGTTTCAGATGCATTTAATTGCTCGGTAGTTTCCAGTAACTTTACTGTAAATCCGCCAACACCAATTCTAATTAACGCTTCACTTGTTAATTTAAGTAATGAATTGTGTGGACAAAACAACGGAAGTGTGAGTGGAATTTCTGCATCAGGAGGAACTGCGCCTTTGTTAATTCAATGGGATGGAGTAAATTCTGCATTAGATGTTTCGCAAGCATTCTCTTCCGGTAACCACACACTTATTGTTTCAGATAATTTTGGTTGTGCAGACACATTGGTGATTTCGATTAACGAAACATCAGGTCCGGGAATAGACACTTCTAATATGACCTTAGTTAGCGAAACTTGTAATTCAAATAATGGTGCTATTTCTGGAATTGTTGCAACTGGCGCAGGTCCAATGTCTTTCTCTTGGACAAATAATGGAAGTACTCTCATCAATCTTTCAGGACTAAATGAAGGTAATTATGAACTAACAGTTACAGATGGAAATGGTTGTACAGAATCTTCAGGTCAAATTTCAGTAAATTCAATTCCAGTTCCGAATGCGAATTTTGATTTCACTTCAGGAACAATTATTCCTGGTCAGCTAGTAGAGTTCATTAATTCTTCAACAGGAATTATTACGCAATCTGAATGGACAATTGGTGATTTAATCCTAGATTCAATTTCAACAAATATTTCTTATACCTTCGAGATAGAAGGAGATTATGAAGTGACTTTAGTTGTTCTAAGTTTAGAGGGTTGCGTAGATTCGATTACGAAGATTGTAACCGTTTTTGGAGAATTAATTATTCCAAATGTAATGACAGTTAATGGCGACAATCAGAATGATATTTTTGAAATCAAAAACTTGAAACCAAATACTATTTTAATTGTACAAAATAGATGGGGAAATACTGTTTTCGAATCGAATAATTATCAAAACGATTGGAATGGAACAGATCAACAGTCAAATGACCTACTAGATGATGGAGTATATTTTTACCAAATACTCATTGCAAGTGGTCAAATATTCCATGGAAACGTTCATTTAATAAATAAGTGAAACCTTTTAACTTAGTTCGAGTATATTTGTAAAAAGCCATATCATGCAGCTTGAGACAGTAGTGAAAAATGCATACATAAATACGGAACGTATTGTTAATGACAATATGTCTAAAGGTTTTGTGCAAGCTGTTTTTTTGCATTACGGAGAAATCCACCAAGATTTTATTAATAATGCTACTGAATTAATTGAAGAAAATTTAATTTCAGCAGGTGAAAGAAAGCCAACTGTGAAGCGAATTTTTTCAATATTAATTGAAGGACTTCAAAATGTATTCATTCACGGTGAAGAATTCGATAGTTTAAAAACAGGCTTACTTCAAGTAATTAAGAATGACGAAGCTTATCGAGTAATAATGGGCAATTTCTGTATGAACAATTCAATTGAAAAGATTACATACAATCTAAATAAATTGAATGAAATGGATGAAGAAGCGGTAAAAGAGTTTTACATTGAATCATTAAACAACGGACTAATATCTGAAAAAGGGGGCGCTGGTTTAGGGTTCATAACAATGCGCATGAAGTCGAAATCAAAAATTCATTTCCATTTCGATCCGATAGACGACAATTTGTCCTTTTTCTCGTTCTACTGTGATACAGAAAAATAGAAATTTGAATAATATAGAAGAAAAAAAGGGACTCAATTTGAGTCCTTTTTTTGGTTAATTACAATTTCCTAATTATTTAAAAATTCTTTCTATTGAACCATCGCTATATAAAACTTGAATAATTCCATTTGCTTGATTCTAGATTTATGTAAAACCTTTTTTTAAGAATTATTTCATGAAACTCGGTTGTATTTAATTAACTATTTTTATTTTGGATAATAACATTCGGATGAAATTTCGCATAATAGTATATTTGTAGTTAAAAAAGTTATTTAGATTAAATCTAATTAAGAATAAAAAAGTATATTTGTGTCAACATTTTAAATAGCTGAAAAATGAAAATTTCACCCGAATTACGTAAAGTGTATGAAGTAAAAAATGAAGCAGTAGCTTGCAATAATTGTTCTTGTGAAAGAAAGAAAGAATGTTGCAAGAAATACAAGAAAAAGGGCGATCATTGTAAAAAATGTCCAAAACTATAAGAAACACTTAACTTTGTGAAATGAAAATTCTTTGTGTTTTTTTTTTCTCAGTTTTTGTTTCGTCCATTTCTGCTCAAGAAAACGATAAATCAGTTTCACTGTTATTCAATTACCACCCAAGCGATTTTTTTGTCGGTGGAACTTTTCAAGTAATAAAAAAATCAAATCAATTTTCTTTTGGCGCGCAACTTGGTGTTAACCGCACCTTTTTTCAAAAAAGAATATATCCAAAAATTAATTTTCAATACAGTAAAATTTGTCAATTTAATAGTTTTTTTGGCGGACAAGTTTCAAGTAGAATTGCAATCTCCTCGTTAAATGTGAGCACAAACAAACAAGCTGTTATTCAAGTTTCAGTTGAACCCACAATTGGCTTGGGTTTATTTGTGGGAAAGAAATTTAAAACTTCAGTAAGCGTTTTTTACGGTCCTTCTTTTTCGTTTAAAAAAACTATTTCTTCACAAAATAACTGGACAACTCAGCTCATTTTATCACCTGAAATTCAATTTACATATGATTTTTAAATACAGATCACTCATTTTTCTTTTCGTTCTGTTTTCAGCTTGTAAAAAAGAAACAATCAACTCTTCAGTCGAAATTAGTGGTCATGCTGGTTTTGGTTTAAATTCGAGTACTTCTGTTTACAGTGAAAATTCGCTCGAGGCAATTAAATTATGCATCGAAACAATTGGAACAAGTGGTGTTGAAGTAGATATACAGTTTTCTAAAAATGGAACTGCATGGTGTTTTCACGACCAAGATTTGTCTTTAGAAACCAATTCGTCGGGTAATGTTTCAGAAAAATCGGATATTGAACTGCAACAAGTTGAATATAAATTGGATAAGCTCAAATTATGTAAACTCACGCAATTGCCAACCGATTTGTGGGGAAAACAGCTCTTTTTTGATATTCGCGAATTCAATTATTTGACCAATCAATACCAAAAGGAAGAAGTGATAGATCAATTTATATCAAGCTGTTTGGTTCGTTTTCCAAAAACTAAATTAATAGCAATTGTTGGAACAGATTTGTTTGTTCAGAAGTTTAAAGCTGCCGGATTTGAGGTGTATTTAGATTATGTTGATATTCAAAGTTTTAAAAATTTCTCTTTGTTTAGTGAATTAACCGGACTCTCAATTTCAAGTAAACTAATCACAAAAGATGAAATAGAAGAAATTCATTCACTCGAAAAAAAAGTACTTATTTTTGACGCACGTTCCCCAAAATTTATTCGTGAAGCGCTTAAAAAAGGGGCCGATATTTTTTTAGCAGACAACATCAACGCAACTTTAATAGAAAAATACAAATGAACAATAAATCCAAAAAAGAACGTGTAAACGTTGTTTATTCAACAAATCCAGATTATCAATTTCAACACAATGAAACTGATTCTCAAGAAACACTTGCTCCGAAAGATCAATTGCTTTATGTTTCAATAGACCGCAAGCAAAGAGGAGGGAAGGACGTTACCTTAATTGAAGGTTTTGTTGGTTCAGATGAAGATTTGAAAGAATTGGGTAAACTTTTAAAATCGAAATGTGGAGTTGGAGGAACATCTAAAGAGGGTGAAATAATTGTTCAAGGTTCCTTCCGAGATAAAGTATTTGATTTACTCGAAAAAGAAGGATATAAAACAAAGAAAAAAGGCGGATAGCTAAAAAGTTGATTGAATAAAATTATATTTCCCTCGTCATAGGTTTTTGATTTACAACTCTTTTTTTTCACATATCTCTAATCAGAAACTCGATTTAAATCGGTTTTTAAGAGCTCTTGGAATTTTAATTTATACTGCTTCAAAATATTTTATAGTAATAAGTTTTTGAAATGAATTGTATACTATCTTTGTCACGATGGAAAAACAAGTCATACTCAATGATGAACAAGTTCAGCTAACAATGAACAGATTGGCTCATCAATTGATTGAAAAACATGACCTCTTTCAAGATACAGTATTAATAGGCCTTCAACCAAGGGGAATTTTCTTACTTGAACGACTCAAAGAAACCATCGAAACAATCATCCAAAAACCAGTTCTTTGCGGTAAATTAGACATCACTTTTTACCGAGATGATTTTAGAAGAAAAGAACGCGCTATTATTCCGAATGTCACAAATATTGACTTTTCAATAGAAGAAAAAAAAGTGGTTTTAATTGACGATGTTTTATATACCGGAAGAACTATTCGCTCTGGTTTAGATGCATTGTTGGCATTTGGAAGACCAAAAAGTGTTGAATTACTCGTTTTAATAGACAGAAGATTTCAGCGCGATTTACCCATTCAGGCAGATTACGTAGGAAAAACAGTTGATACCATTAATTCCGAACGTGTTTCGGTTGAATGGAGCCAAGTAGAGGAAAAAGATAAAGTCGTATTGTACACAACAAAATAATGGAGCAATTAAGCGTAGAACATTTAGTAGGAATCAGAGATTTAACTCGAAACGATATCGAATTGATCTTTCAAACAGCTGAAAGTTTTAAAGAAGTTATTAATCGACCAATAAAAAAAGTTCCTTCGTTAAGAGATTTAACAATTGCCAATTTATTCTTTGAAAACTCAACAAGAACTAGACTTTCATTCGAATTAGCTGAAAAAAGACTTTCCGCAGATATTGTTAATTTTTCTGCCGCTTCATCCTCTGTTAAAAAAGGAGAAACATTAATAGATACTGTCAACAATATTCTTGCAATGAAAGTAGATCTGGTTGTTATGCGACATCCAAACCCTGGAGCTGCTCTTTTTCTGTCTCAACGAACTAAAACACGCGTAATTAATGCTGGCGATGGAACGCACGAGCACCCAACTCAAGGTTTGTTAGATGCATTTTCGATCTATGAAAAGTTAGGAACGCTGGAAGGAAAAAAAGTGGTAATTGTTGGAGATATTTTACACTCTCGCGTAGCGCTTTCTAACATTTATGCGCTTCAGAAAATGGGTGCAGTGGTTATGGTTTGCGGTCCAACAACTCTTATCCCAAAATACATTCAACTACTCGGAGTAAAAGTTGAACACAACCTCAGAAGAGCATTGGAATGGTGCGATGTTGCAAATATGTTACGCATTCAGCTTGAAAGACAAGATATTCAGTTCTTTCCAAGTTTAAGAGAATATTCAATGCAATACGGCTTAACTAAAGAAATTTTAGATTCCTTGGAGAAAGAAATCATCGTTATGCATCCCGGACCAATTAACAGAGGTGTTGAAATCACGAGTGATGTGGCCGATTCGAAGCAGTCTATTATTCTTCAGCAAGTTGAAAATGGAGTGGCCGTTCGCATGGCGTGTATATATCTTTTAGCGGCAAAAATTCGTTAATAACTCGTTGATAAGTTTCAAAATAAGCGTCGGTGTTTTTTGATATATTTACCAAAACATTTACGTAACATGAATTTTGAAGTAACACTACTAGAAAAGTATACGCAAACCGTTTCTAAAGTTGAAAAATTAGATTCAACTAACGCAACTGAACTTAAAAGTGAATTTAATTCCATTGGTAAATCAGGTGTAAATACAATTATTTTTGACCTGTCAGCAACACGCTATTGTGATTCATCAGGCTTATCTGCAATACTAATGGCAAATCGAATGTGCAGAGACACAAATGGTCGGTTTATTCTTTGTTGTTTGCAAGAGAACGTAATGAAAATGATTAAAATAGCACAACTAGATAAAGTTCTTTCCATTTATAATTCGATAGAAGAAGCAGAGCAATCTGTTTTTTAATGAGTTTTCAGGTTCGAATTCTAGGATCAGGAGCTGCTTTGCCAACTGCACTCAGAAATCCGAGTGGACAGTATGTTTTTTGTAACGATCGGCATATTTTAATTGATTGCGGAGAAGGAACACAAAATCAAATTCGTAAATATCATGTTCCGCTTCAAAAAATTAATCACATTCTTATTTCTCATTTGCACGGCGACCATTATTTTGGATTGATCGGTTTGTTAAGTTCCTTACATTTATTAGGTCGAGATAAAGGAATAACCATCTACAGTCCGCCTGGATTAGAAGAAATCATTCGCCTGCAACTCGAAATTGGAGGTGCAAAACTTCCGTTCGATTTAACATTTGTAGTTTTAGCACACAAGAAATCACGCGTAATATTTGAAGACAAAATGATTCAAATTGAAGCTTTTCAGTTGAAACACCGCGTGGAAACGTATGGATATAAAATTCAGGAAAAAATTAAATCATTTCCATTAAATGCAGCTGCTTTTGAAGCTGCAAAATTATCGAGAACTCTCATTCCACGATTAAAATCTGGAGAAAACATTGTTTTAGAATCTGGAGAAGTAATAGAATTTTTAGATTTCACTTTTCCAGCGCCACATCCAAAAAGCTATGCTTATTGTTCCGATACAATTTACACTGAATCTATTTTACCTTACATTGAAAAAGTTGATTTATTGTATCACGAAGCAACATTCCTTCACGCTAAATTAGACCGGGCAAAAACCACCATGCACACAACTGCAAAACAAGCCGCCGAATTAGCAAAAAAAGCGAAAGTAAAGCAATTAATAGTGGGCCATCTTTCTGCCAGATACATTTCTAGCGAAGAACACATGTTAGAAATGAAACCTATTTTTGATTCTTCTTCCATTGTGGAAGATGGTGATTTATTGATTGTTGATTGATTTTCAGTGTTTTATTGAAATTTTAAACGACAACTAAAACCATTTAATAGTTAAAATTTATGTTTTAATCTAAATCTCATATTTAAATGTAACTCTTTGTTAACCTTTTCGTAAATAAGACACTACTTTTGTTCTAAATAAAGAAATATGAAAATTTTATTCTTTGCTTTTTCAACTTTTTTCTTCGCTAATTTGACTATCGCTCAAACTGAGAAAAAGGCAGCAGTATTAATAATTCCAACAAATCAAGAACGTTATCAAATAGATTATGAATTGAAAGATTATGTTTTCATTGATGGAGACAGTTCAATTTTGAACCAACTTAACTTAGATAATTACGAACAATACCGTTTTCTGAACGAAAATAACGAGATTTTTATTACAGCAATAAATCAAACGCTTGTTCTATATCCTATTATCAATCCGAATAAAGGATTTTAATTTAAAAACATGAAATTACTCTACACTTTTTTAGTACTAACAGTAACATTAACTGTTTCTGCTCAAACATTCACTCATCCTATTACAGGAATTGCAAACGAAAATGTGGGTTCATGCTTAACGGCAACCTGCACAGGAACATACACTGACAATGGTGGAGCTGCGGGCAATTACTCAAACAATATCAATCAAGTTTACCGTGTTTTTTGTCCGAATGCAGCTGGAAATTGTGTGCGTTTAACATTTAATTCGTTCGCAATGGAGGGAATGATAGATCCTGCAGGGCCAAATCCGCTAGATTGTTATTTCGATTATTTAACTGTTGGAAATGGGTCTACGCAAAACTCACCTGCAATTCTTCAAGCACCTTTTAACGGAGGTTTGGGATTAGGAAGAATGTGTGGAACACCTGCAACCCCAATGTCATATACTTCAACTAATGCAAATGGTTGTTTATCTGTTCGCCATACAACAGATTTTTCAAATACTGCTGCTGGTTGGTCGGCAACAGTTTCATGTGTGCCATGTGCTGGACCAAATGGTACTGACAACAATGATTGCGCAAATAGAACTGCATTATGTAATTCGGCTCCAGTTGGAACAAATGCTTCAGGACCAGGTATTTCTGCTGAAGGTTGCACAGGTGTTGTTTGTCCGGCTGGAGGTGAAAACCACTCTAATTGGTATACCTTTACAGCTCAAACATCTGGTACTTTAAATGTGGTAATTACTCCTGTAACAGCAACAGATGATTATGATTATGCAATTTTTGGCCCAGGTGCAACTTGTGCTTCTTTAGGAACTCCATTAAGATGTTCAGATTCAGGAGCTACAGGTGTAACAGGAACTCAAGGAGCAGCTTTAGATGTTTCTGAAGATGTAACAGGAGATAAATTTACTTCTACATTAAACGTTGTTGCAGGTCAAACTTTTATTATGATGGTTGATGAGTGGACTCCGAATACTGGTGGAGGTTATACACTAAGTTTTGGAGGAAGTACAGCTAGTTTAGATTGTACTGTTTTACCAGTAGAATTATTGAAGTTTGAGGCGATTTACCTTCCAAAAGATGATGCAGTAGATGTTTATTGGATTACTGAAACTGAAAATAATAACGATTTCTTCGACTTAGAAAAATCATACGATGGCGTTAAATTTGATTTTGTTAAACGAATGGATGGTCAGGGAACTTCTCCATATGAAACTCAATATTTTGTTAACGATACTGAAACTAGAGAATCTACTATATATTATAGAATAAAACAAGTTGATCTTGACGGTAATACTAAGTATTCAAGAGTTACATCTGTAAATATTCTTGCTGAATTGAAAAATCAATTATACATGTACCCAAATCCTACAAACGGAAACGTAAATATTACATTCTCAAATAAAACAGAAGAAGTATACGAAATGGTTGTGATGGATGCGAAAGGTTTTGTTGTTGAGACTAGAATGATTAATGCAACTGTTGGCTTGGATAATAATGCTGAAATCGATTTAACGAACTTTAAAAAAGGAATTTACTTCGTTTCTATTTCAAATAGCTCACGCAGATTAAGCGGAAAAATAATAAAAAATTAATTAAAAAAAAATAATTGAATTAACGGAGGCCAAAGCTTCCGTTTTTTTTTAACCTATTTTTTAAAATCTTCAATTAATAATTGATGTGACGTTCTTTTTTGTCTTCATAAATATCAGCTAAAGTCACAAGAATTCCAGTTTCTTCAACAGAACCGAAATCAGGGTTTACTGCCGTTCCAAATGTTTTCATTGTTGGAGATAAGTTCATGTAAATATTTACCAAAGGCGGAACATTTTCATTTTTCGAGCGAACAAAACTATTCAAAACTTTAAATCCTTCTTTGAAATCTAAATCAATCAACTGATCTTCCACCTGTTTTTTATCAAAATTTTGAACCAAGGGATGAAAAGGACGCATCAATTGCTCTTTGTCTGGAAAATAATGCTGCATAAATTGCAAAAGAAAATCTCGTGCTTCTTGGTTGTAATTCGGATACATGGTTACTTTTCCAAAGAAATATTTTATTTCCGGATACGTTCGAACCAAACAACCCAAACCGTCCCAAATATTATCTAAAGCAAACAAACCTTTGCGCGGATTAACAGCGGGTTGAAAATTTGGTTGCACAAAACTTCTTCCCAATTCAATTGTATGTGGAAAATAATCTGATATGAATTTTTGCGTAAAATCGAAATAATGCGCTGTTGATAAATGAATAGTTTGATTTTCGTCTATTGCTTTAATACAGCGAATAAATCTATAACCACCAATAATTTCTTCGTCTTCTGGCGACCAAACTATTAGTTGATTGTAGCAGATTTCATTTGTGTCATATTCATCTAAATCTATTTCATTTCCCGTTCCACCTCCAGCTGCGCGAAACGAAACCTCTCGTAAACGACCAACTTCACGAACCAAATTCGGTGCAGAATGCTGGTTGAAAATATAGATTTCATTTTCTCCTTTGCGTGTTGTTCTAACACAACCAACTTTTGCCATTTCGTATTTCAAAATAGCACGGTCTATCGGATTTATTACTGGTACTTCCATTATTTATTATGCAAATAAAGTTAGCAAATTATTTTTTAGTGAGCGAATAAATATGCCTACGGAACCATTCAGACCATTGCATATCTGTTTTTGAGCTATCTAAACTAGTTGCTATTATGGGTTCACCAACTGTAAATGAAATGGTTTGATTTTTTTGTTTAAATAACTCGTCAGATAAATAAAGCATTTCTATGTTTGCTTTAATTCCGATAAATCTTCTAAAATTTGAAAGGCGGTAAAACCAATTGGTTAGTTTTCCATCAATGTGAATAGGAACAATTGTTGAATTATTTGCTTTTGCGAGTCGTATAAAGGTTTTTTTCCAAACTAAATCACGAATAATTCCTTTTTGTTTTCGTGATACCATTCCTGCTGGAAAAACACATACCAAATTTTCTGATGCAAATAAATCGTTCACTTTTTGAATAGATTCTGAACTTACTTTTCCAATTTTATTAACACCAACAAAAATATCATTCAATGGTTTTAGTTCTAACAAAATATCATTTACTATAAATTTCACATCAGTTCGGTGATTTTTCAAAGCATCTACCAATATAATAGCATCCATTCCACCTAAAGGGTGATTCATGACTAAAACGCACTTACCTGTTTTAGGGATGTTCTCAATATGATTTATTGTGTAGTTCAAACCCACTTCAACAATTGCATCTGCACAAAACTCTTGGTTTTTGGTTTTATGGGTATTCAAAAAATTATTAATCCTAGTCTGATGTAAAATTCTTTCAATATAACGAATAACAAAACCAGGAAGCCACTTCAGAATTTTAGGATTCTTATTGGCTATCATTCGGCGAACATTAATAAATTCTTCCTCTTTTTTCACTCTGCAAAATTAGTTGAAATTCGTTACTTATTAGTAGAACAAATCATCACCTATGAACAATTTTCCATAAAACTTTGGTTTTCGAGCTGCTTTACGCGTCCAGACGTTGTTTCCAAATTCATCGAACATTGGATAATGTGGTGTGTTTCGCTCTATTTTCTTTGGTAGAAAAATCAAATCGTGGCTAATCCGATTTTGGAAAACATGTCGTGTATATTCAGAATCCCAACCAATTCTTCCTCCAACTGTTTGGTTGAATGAAACTACACATGAATATTCGATGCATAAAATTCCATGATTCAAATAACCATACGGCAAAGAACTTAAGTCGCGGAAACCACTCGGTTGTTTTAATTGTGGAGTTCTTGACCAAACAGATTTTGCTGTTTCGCCTGTCCATAAAATTAGTTTTATTGCTATTTGTTGAATTGAATCTCTGTAAGAGACTGAAAGTCCGCCGGTTCTAAATCGATCTTTCGCTTGTCCGCCAAAAACATCGTTCTCAAATTGCAAATCAATTCGTTCAATTCCTAAATTCCAAGTTCCTGAGCGTTGTTTTGTACCAACCGGATCGAAATACCACAAATAACCATACCCGAGTGAATATTTGTGGGCCGAATTGTGAAGCGCAACATCAAAATTATAATTAACTGGATTTTTTCTTTCTCCCCATCGAACCACAGCTCCGAAACCAATTCTATGTTCCCAAAAATGACAACGTGAACCAATGTTTTTAACAAAATATCGAGTCGTGATTCCTGAATTTAATTGCATGTTTTGAATTCCAAGAAACGTATTTAGTTTTCCTCCAATTGACGTTTGATGCGATCCTAAACTCACAAATAAAGATGCGTTAACACCAAAATCTAAAGAATACCAGTTTTGAGCAAGGTTCATTTTCGGGAATGAATTGCAAATAAAAAAAAGGAAAATCTTTGTACTTATTTTCATTGATTTGTTGAATCTCAATAGTTGTGCCGAAGTTACTTTTTTCTCTGTAAACAGTTACAACCATTCATGATTCAGTGTGACCATTTAGCAAAGTGAAAGTAAAACGTATTAGAATTGTACTATTTTTGAGGTATGTACAAAGCAAAGAATGTTTATTGGGTTTCTCAAATTGCTGGCTGGTTTTTACTGTCGACCTTAATTTTTTTCGCTTCCTTTTTAAGTCCAAAATCTGAAAACCAAGAAGTTTTGATCTTTATTTCTACTTGTTGTTTTTTTCTAATTGGTATAGTTTTAACGCATATAATGCGGTTCTGTTTTATAAAACTAGGATGGCTTGGTTTGCGCTTGTCTTTTTTAATTCCGCGTGTTTTGTTAGCCACAGTTTTTTTTTCAACAGCAATGTCGGTGTTGAATGATATAGCAGAGGGTTTCTTGATTCAGAAATTATCTCCTTGGAATTTAGGTGAATTTTTTGTGAATGTTACAGTAATGTCTATTTTCGTTTTGTTGTGGAACGGTGTTTATTTTACCTTTCATTTCTTTCAACGATCTTCCGATCAAGAGATGAATAATTTTAAACTCACGGCTAGTCACAATGAAATTGAGTTGAAAAATTTACGTTCACAACTCAATCCACATTTTTTATTTAATTCGTTGAATTCTATTCGCGCGTTAATAGAAATTAATCCAGTTTTAGCAAAAGACAGTATCACTAAATTAGCGAACCTCTTGCGGAAGTCTTTGGCGAATAACGATCAAAAATGCACCTTAAGAGATGAATTATCAGTTATCAATGATTACGTAGATTTAGAAAAAGTGCGTTTTGAAGAACGGGTTTCAATTATTCAAAACCACGATGCTAGTTTAATGGATTTTATGATTCCTCCATTTTTATTGCAAACACTAGTTGAAAATGCATTTAAACATGGAATTGCTAAACGAATTAAAGGCGGAATAATTGAGTTAAATTTTTGGCAAGACAATGATTTTGTTTATTTTTCTATTCGAAACGATGGAATTATTTCAGACAAAATAGATATTGGAGTTGGAATTGCAAATACGAGAAGAAGATTAGAATTACAGTATAATGGGAAAGCGAGTTTTGAACTTTCAGAAATGGATGCAAAAGTATTGGCTTTAATAAAAATTCAAAAATAACGGAATATGAGAACGATAATCATTGATGATGAACGACTTGCACGTGAAGAATTAAAAAATTTACTTAAAGATTATCACGAAATTGAGATCATTGAAACTGCTAGTAATCCAGAAGAAGGAATTCAAAAAATTAATGAATTAAAACCCGATTTAATTTTTTTAGATATTCAAATGCCCGGAATGACTGGTTTTCAGATGTTACAACATTTGAATGAAATTCCAAAAGTTGTATTCGTAAGTGCTTACGATGAATATGCAATTAAAGCTTTCGAAGTAAAGGCATTGGATTACGTTATGAAGCCAGTAGATCCTGCCCGATTGGAAGAAACAATTCAAAAACTTTATAAAAGTGACGACGATTTTCAATCTTCAGACAAAGCACCGAAATTTGATAGAGCAAACCGACCGCTTTCTATAAAAGACACAATTTTTATTAAAGATGGCGAAAAATGCTTTTATATTTCTCTTAGCGAAGTGCGCATGTTTGAAAGTGATGGGAATTATGTGAAAGTTTATTTCGAAAGAAGTAGACCATTAATTCTTCGTTCACTGAATTCTTTGGAGGAAAGATTAGATCCAGCATTCTTTTTTAGAGCCAACAGAAAATTTATCGTCAATTTAAATTGGATCAATAAAATTGAAAACTGGTTCAATGGTGGTTTGCAAGTAGAATTGAAAATTCCGGCAATTTATGTGAACGATGAAAGTAGAGAGTCTGAAAAAATAGAGATTTCGCGCCGACAAGCTATACGATTTAAGGAAATGATGTCTATTTGAATTAAAATGCAAAATTGAAAAGCTAGATTCAAAATTAAATTTAGCAATTAATTATCTGCCGGATTTATGGGAAACTGACTCATTATTTGATACTTAGGACCTTTTGTTCGAATTAAATCACTCCATAAATTTTCATCGTTTGTGTCAAATAAATTGAACTCCTCAGGAACACTAATCACAATCCACGATTTAATTTCTAATTCTGCCGCTAATTGATTCATCGACCAGCCAGAATAACCAATAAAAAAACGCATTTCAGTTTCACAAATTTCTTTTTTTTGAAACGCTTCGCAGAGGTCATTAAAATTTCCGCCCATGTAAACTCCGGGAACAATCTCAATACTGTCTTTTAGTTCTTTGTTGCCATGAATGTAATACAATTGGTTTTTCTCTACTGGGCCGCCAATTCCTAATCTGACCGGACTATCTGGGAAATCTTGAATAACTTCATGCAATTTCAAATCGAGCGTTGAGTTTAAAATAAAACCAAAACTACCTTCTTCATTGTGTTCACACAACAGAATCACAGAACGCGTAAAGTTTTCGTCTTTCAAAAATGGTTCAGAAAGAAGTAGTATTCCTTTTTTTGGGTATGGCTGCTTTTCAATATCTATTTGAATCATGTTGGAAATTTGATTAAAAATAGAAAAATTGTTTGACTTACCAATTTTCAAATGCCCCAAGTCCGAAAAGTGCAAAATCATACTTGCAAGGATCTTTCGGGTCAAATTCAATTAATCTAGCCTGAATTTCTTCAACAGATTTCCAATCGTTTTGATTTCGTTTGAGTATTTCTAACTTCCTTGCAACATTTCCCGTATGAACATCAAGCGGTAAATGCAACGAATTTAATGGAATTTTTTTCCAGATTCCAAAATCAACTCCCGTATCATTTGAACGCACCATCCAACGTAAAAACATGTTTATTCGCTTGCAACTAGACCCTTTTTCAATATTAGCAATGTGTTTTTGTGTTCTTGTTGGAAAGTTAGCATGTGAAAATTCGGAACGAAAATTACTAATTCCTTTAACAGTAGAGTAGGCAGATGTACTTTGATTGAGAAGAAATAAATCTTCCAGACTTTCATTTCTTCTATAAATTCTGGCTAATGAAGAGAAAAATCCATCTAAATCTGTTGAATTAAAAGTTCTGTACACAAACTTTGAATCAATTTCGGTGTAATTGAGAATGAATTCATACGGATTGTTCCCCATTAATTTAATGATTTTTTCTCCAGCTTGAATAATTGCTTTTCTGTTTCCCCATGCAAGAGTAGCAACTAAAAAGCCTATAATTTCAATGTCTTGTTTTTTTGAAAATAAATGTGGAAGCTGAATTGGGTCTGTAGAAATGAAATCTGGCTTGTTGTATTGAACAACTTTTTCTTCCAAAAATTCTTTTAATTCAAGCAAACTTAAGTTGTTCATACTAACTGACCGTCAGCCATTTCAATTTTTCGATCCGCCAAACTAGCTAATTCTTGATTGTGTGTAATTATTACAAAAGTTTGGTTAAAAAGATCGCGTAGCTTAAAAAATAAATCGTGCAATTCTTTCGCGTTTTTGGAATCTAAATTACCCGAAGGTTCATCAGCAAAAACGATAGATGGCTTGTTCATAAGTGCTCTTGCAACTGCAACCCGTTGTTGTTCACCACCCGAAAGCGTGCTTGGAAGTTGATTTTCTTTTCCAAGTAAACCAAGTACTTCTATTAATTCGAGAGCACGCTTTTTTGAATCGTCTAAATTGTGTTTTCCAATTAATGCGGGCATTAAAATATTTTCTAAAGCTGTAAATTCGGGTAAAAGTTGATGAAACTGAAATATAAAGCCAATTTCTTTGTTTCGAAACGATGAAAGTTCATTAGCTGTAAGTTCAAACGGATCTATTCCATTGATATTGACACTTCCAGTTGTTGGCTTTTCGAGTGTTCCTAAAATTTGCAACAAAGTAGTTTTTCCGGCACCTGAAGAACCAACAATAGACACAATTTCGCCTTTTTGAATAGTTAAATCTACTCCCTTCAAGATAATACTTTCGTCTATAGTTTTTGTAAGGTTCTTTACTAAAAGCATTATTTATCAAGCTTTAAAGTATGTCCCATCTTCGCAACTTTTGTGCTTAAATATTTTTCGTTGTGAATATTTTTACCTACTTCAACTGCTACATTTTCAGTTATTTCTAATCCAAATCCAGTTAATGAAGAACGTTTTTTGGGATTATTAGACATTAAACGAATTTTCTTTACACCTAGATTATGTAAAATTTGCGCGCCAATTCCATAATCGCGCTGATCACTCTGAAAACCAAGTTTTATGTTCGCTTCAACAGTATCGTATCCTTCTTCTTGCAATTTGTATGCGCGAAGTTTGTTTGTTAAACCAATTCCACGACCTTCTTGAAATAAATACAAAACAACTCCTTTTCCTTCTTTTTCGATCATTTCCATTGCGTATTCTAGCTGAGGTCCGCAATCGCATCTACAAGATCCGAAAATATCGCCTGTAACGCATGAAGAGTGCACACGAACTAAAACAGGCTCATCTTCCGTCCATTCACCTTTAACAAGTGCTAAATGTTCTTGACCGGTAGAATTTACTGTATAAGCAATTAATCTAAAGTCACCAATTGTTGTGGGCATATCAACAGCAACTTGTCTGGTGATAGAGGATTCATGTTTCATTCTATAAGCAATTAAATCTGCGATGGAAATAATTTTCAAGTTGTGTTCTTTAGCAAGAATCATTAACTCTGGCAATCGCGACATGCTTCCGTCTTCATTTAAAATTTCGCAAATAACTCCAGCAGGCTCAAAACCAGCCAGGCGAGATAAATCAGTTGCTGCTTCAGTGTGACCTGGTCTGCGCAATACACCTTCATTTTTAGCGCGTAGCGGGAAAATATGTCCCGGTTTGCCTAATTCTTCAGGTTGAATTGACGGATCAATTAAAGCAAGAACAGTTTTTGAGCGGTCTGAAGCTGAAATCCCTGTTGTGCAACCATGACCAATTAAATCAACTGAAACAGTAAATGGTGTTTCGTATGCAGCAGAATTTGAATTTACCATTAAGTCTAGTCCTAATTCTTTGCATTTATCTTCAGAAAGAGGAGCACAAATTAGTCCCCTGCCATGCGTTGCCATAAAATTAATTACTTCGGGAGTTGCGTTTCTTGCTGCAGTTAAAAAATCACCTTCGTTTT
>JANNWW010000077.1:0-11522 GCA_031409255.1 Crocinitomicaceae bacterium | reverse complement strand
GATTATGAAACCAAATTTTTATTGTTACAAGTTCTTCTTTTATTTCGTTTTCGTCAATTTCTTCCTTTTTGAAAAAGTCTTTACTAAAATCAAAAAAATTATTTAAATCAGTTTTTTTATTAAAAGATAAATTTAAAGCTCTTAAAATATTTGATTTTCCAGAATCATTGGCGCCAGAAATTATATTTAGTGATTGACATTTTAATACTTTGTAGGATTCCAATTTTCTGTTTCCAAAAGACCGAAAATTCTTGATTTCAATTTGTTCAATTATATTCATTTATTTTAAATATTCGGTTTTTTCAAAATAAGGCATAACTTGTCTCTAGATCTCACTTTATCTCCCAATCCACGCCCTACATCTTTCATTTCCCCCCACAATCAAATTGCCCTCCCACAAATATAACATCCCCTTCAACTAAATCAAAATAAAGTTGCAACAACACCATTTGGCGGGTGTGTTAAGCACATTTACACGCTAACATAGCACATTTATCGGCCAACATGGCCTTAGAAAAGACGTGCAAAGCAGTTTTTAGTTCATGTAACACGTTTTTCATGCTTGGTATTTTGGCCGAGAACGTGTTGCAAAGCACTGTTAAGGGCGTGTAAACCATATTTCACGCTCCGTAATCGGGTTTTCACGTCTCGTATTTCAGTTTTCACCTCTTGCAAAGCACTTTTCAGTTGCCGTATTTCGTTCTTCACGTGCAACAATCCATATTTCTGTTCCCGTAATTCACTTTTTAGGTGTTGTTTTCGCAATTTTAAGGCTTTCAGGCGCTTCTTTTTACTCAACAAACACCATAGAAAACAAAAGGGCAACAACACTTCGCTCAATCTATGGCACTTTTTCACATTTTTTATGATTTTGAACTGTACTGTTTTTTGTTTTACCGCGTTCTATGGAAAATGTTTAACCCGTTCGTTTTTAGTTATCTATGGGCGAACACAATTCGAAAAGTCATGAAAAAATCAATTGAAAACAAGGCAAGAATGTACCAAACGGTTTTAGACCTTTGCCGAAACAACGCGGGCCTGTGGAACGGTGTTCCCGCGTTTGTGTTGTCTGTAGAGAAATTAGATGTAGAACTGCAACTTTTGCGCGACAATATTACGCAGCAAGGCAACCGCCTGTTGGGTGTGAAAGATCAGAAAACCACTACTCTGCAACCCATGTATGTAAGTGTTTTTGTACTTAAAAAAGCACTCTATATGCACGGTAGTTCAACAAGCAATTTAACCCTGCAAGCGCGCCACAAACAAAGTCTTTCAACCTTGGTTCGTTTAAGTACAACCAAATTAGTAGCTGCCTGCGATGAATTGCGCACAGACATTAATTCATACGGCGCACAACTTGCAGATTTTGGTATTTCCGACACAACAATTTCCCAAACACTGGGCTTAATTCAGGCGGGTATAGCTGCGCTCATGAACCCCAGAAATGCCATCATTGAACGAAAAGGTTTAACTTTCATTTTTGATGCTTCCGTGCGTAACATATATATGCTTTTAAAAGAACGACTCGATTTGTTGATGTTGAGTTTCAATACACTTCAACCCTCGTTTTACCAATCGTATAAAAATGCACGCATCATAATTGATCTGCACGGCAAATACAAAACAACGCCCCCACTAGAGAAAGGTTCCGATTCTCTAGAATAAGAAGAAAAGCCGTATTGAAAAATGCGGCTTTTTTTAGTTTCTGAATTATTCTTAAATTCGCTCAAGATATTCGCGTAAAATGAAAGCTGAAATTCAACACTATAATCTTCTTTTAACTTCCAATGAAAAGGAGGTTTGCAACATGCTTGCACAACTCATCAATGAAAATATTGGTGAAGCCGAAAGCAAAGTATGGCACGCCCACCCCGTTTGGTTTTTAGATGGAAACCCAATTGTAGGTTATGCGAAACGAAAAAACAATGTTTGTTTGTTGTTTTGGAGTGGACAATCCTTCGATGAAGAAAATTTAAAAGCTTCAGGGAAATTTAAAGCCGCAGAAATTGTGTATACAAATTCAGAACAAATTATAACAACCGACATTAAACGCTGGCTTGAAAAAGCGAAAACCATTCAGTGGGATTATAAGAACATTGTGAAACGAAAAGGTGTTTTGGAACCTTTATTTTAACTGAAATCACACTTTACAGATTGCTAGTATTGGTGTAGGTGTTTTAATTTTCTTGATTAGTTTCGTCCCTTTGAAAAAAAGTAAGAGCTGTAATTAAGATCAAGCTGTAATTAAATTGAAAAATAAAAACAATTTTTATTACTTTTATTGAACTCTAATGAAAAAATAATGAAATTCAATAAAATCACAATAGATACAGTAGTTTCTACAGACATACAAAAAGCGTGGAATTTCTACACTCAAACCGAGCACATTACCCAATGGAATTTTGCCGCCGATTCTTGGCATTGCCCAAGTGCAACAAACGATTTGCAAGTTGGCGGAAAATTCTCTTCGCGCATGGAAGCAAAAGACGGAAGTTTTGGATTCGATTTTGAAGGAATTTATACTGACCTAGAAAATGGCAAACAATTCACCTATGAATTGGAAGATGGAAGAAAAGCTTCGGTTTCATTTAAAGATAAAGGAACAGAAACAAACGTGCGCATTGTTTTTGATGCCGAAACTGAAAATTCGGAAGAATTGCAAAAAGGCGGTTGGCAAGCAATTTTAGATAACTACAAAAAATACACGGAAACGAATTAAAATTCAATCCAAACAAATTTGAAATTAGTCGAAAAGTTTTGAGTTCGCGCTCAAACTTCCAATCATAAAACTTTCAGATGAAGCGAAAGCTTTTGATTCAGCTAATTCCTCTTTAATTACTCCTTCTTTATTGATATAATTTGAGTGGAAAAAATAGTTCGTTCCGTTGTCGCGAATAATAAATCCCGTATGAAAATCGAGTCCAACAATATATACTTCTTCCTCTGAGCGAGCAGCTAAATAGCTTTCCACTTTTGCTAAACTGGCAAAATGTTTCACGCTTGTCTTTTCGCACAGTTCGTTTATCATAACCGAGGAAGCTTGTTGGGCTAAATAAATCCGTTTTAGTGTAATGCCAAAATCTTCTAAAACAGTAGTTACAAAATAGCCACACGCAATTGCTTTGGTTTGAGGAATGCGCGTTATTCCGTTATAATCCCACTTGGTTCCTATCCAATAGGCAGGAATTTCTTTGTTCATGAAAGTAAAAAAACGTGCTTTTCGTTCGGCAGAAGTTCCCGTTTCTGCTTTCACTTTTTCAATGAATTTGGAATAGGGCGTAAGGTCTTTGCTGTTTGTTGCCTCTTTTAACAAAGCTTGATCGGAACAAGCAAAAAGGAACAACAGCAGTAATAAGCTAATGAATTTCATCTTATTTAGATTTCACCAAAGCCTTACCATTCCATAGGAAAGCAGTTTTTTGATTCTTTTCATAAATGATTGTTTGCTCCGTAATATCGGGGTTGTCTTCCGGAAATATATGTTCTCCAATTTGTTCTTCGAAAAGAATTTTGTCTTTGGTGCCGTCCATGTCTGCAGGAAAAATAAACCTTTGAGAGGAAAAAACAGGTGCGTCAAAAAAATCATCTAAGCGCTTCACTTCAATCAATTTACTATTCGACCAAAAGAAAACAATTGCACCGGCTGTTTCTCCGCAGGCTTCAGCAAAACCGTCAACATACAACACATCGTCTACATTGGTTAAACCTCTGTTTGCGAAATGCGTAAACTTGAATTGCTTGAACGGACTTCCAAAACCTTTGAAAGTTAAGTGCTGTAATTCCTTTTTGTTTTTCTCTACGCGAATTTGAAATACAACTTCATCGTTGACCACTTTTTCTATTCCGAAATGAAAAATAAAATCTGTGTTTTTATTGCTCCGCGAAGAATTGATGGCTAATTTTCCGCCCCAAACAAAACCTGTTGTTTTTTTATCAACTTGCACTTCATACCACGACATCCAAAAACCATTGATTGATTGTTGAATTTCGGTTTTTTTCAACACGGTTAACTTCGTTCCAATTGCCAATTGTTTCACAACAGACGAGGAAGTGCTGGCTTCAGAACGCAGTTTTACACTGTCGCCAATTAGGTAAACAACGTCGTTTTGATTAAATAGATAAATCTCTTTTTCTTCGTCGCAATAAGCTAACGAAGGCAAAGAAAAGAGTAGAAATAGAAAAAGTTGCTTCATTTTTTGAACTGTAGTTAAACGTATAACTCGTGCTGTTGATTCACTATTTTTTCATCTGTCAAATATTCATCGTATGACATCATTTTATCAATAATACCATTTGGCGTAATCTCGATGATGCGGTTTGCAACGGTATTCACCAATTCGTGGTCATGAGATGTAAACATCATTGTTCCAGCAAAATCACTCATTCCATTATTCAAAGCCGTAATTGATTCCAAATCTAAGTGATTCGTTGGTTCGTCTAACAACAAGAAATTTGCTTTTGCCAACATCATTTTTGATAACATGCAGCGCACTTTTTCACCTCCCGATAAAACTTTTGCAGATTTCAATGCTTCTTCTCCAGAGAACAACATTCGACCTAAGAAACCGCGCAAGGCAACTTCTTCGCGCTCTTCATCTGTTTGAGAATATTGTCTCAACCAGTCAATTAAACTTTCGTCTTTTGAAAAATAGTGCGTGTTGTCGTTTGGTAAATGTGCATTTGTAATTGTTGTTCCATACAGAAATTCGCCTGTTTCTGCTTGCTGATTACCGGCTAAAATTTCAAAGAAAGTAGTAATGGCCAAAGAGCTTTTCGATAAAACTGCCACTTTATCTCCTTTGTTTAATGTGAAACTAATATTTGCAAACAATTTCTTTCCTTCCAAAGATGCCGAAAGGTTCTCAACCGACAAAATTTGGTTTCCTGCATCGCGTTCCTGGTTGAACATAATTGCAGGGTATTTTCTGTTCGAGGGTTGAATTTCTTCTATGTCTAGTTTATCTAACATCTTGCGACGCGAAGTTGCTTGTTTAGATTTGGAGGCATTCGCAGAGAAACGCGCAATAAAATCTTGCAATTCTTTCTTTTTGTCTTCCGCCTTTTTGTTTTTATCTGAACGTTGGCGGGCAGCTAATTGTGAAGAAAGGTACCAGAACGTATAATTACCAGTATATAAATTTATTTTTCCAAAGTCAATATCACACACATGCGTGCAAACGGTATCCAAGAAGTGACGGTCGTGCGAAACAACAATAACTGTGTTTCTAAAATCGAGCAAGAAATCTTCTAACCAATTAATGGTTTTCAAATCTAAGTCGTTCGTTGGCTCATCGAGCACCAATACATCTGGATTTCCGAAAAGTGCTTGCGCAATTAGAATTCGAACTTTTTCAGAGTTGGTTAAATCTTCCATTTTCGAATAATGCTTCGACTCTTCAATTCCCAAGTTAGATAGTAAGTTTGCGGCATCTGTTTCAGCGTTCCATCCTTCCAAATCTGCAAATTCGCCTTCTAATTCTGCTGTTCGCATTCCGTCTGCATCCGAGAAATCGGGTTTTGCATATAAGGCATCTTTTTCAATCATGATGTCGTATAAACGCTTGTGTCCCATAATCACGGTTTGCAAAACTTGGAATTCATCAAAAGCAAAGTGATTTTGACTCAGAACGGCCATTCGTTTTCCGGGTTCTAGTTCCACACGACCAGATGTTGGGTCTTGCTCGCCAGTAAGAATCTTTAAAAACGTAGATTTACCAGCGCCATTTGCACCAATAACTCCATAACAGTTTCCGTTTACGAATTTCAAATTCACCTCATCGAAGAGTGTGCGTTTCCCGAATTGAAGGGATAAATTGTTTACAGCAATCATAAATTTTTCTTGGAAATTTTTTGCGAAGATACGCTATTACAGCAAATTATCAATTATTAATTTACGAATTATTAAGAAACGAAAAGGCAATTGAAATGGTGAAATTTAAAATTAAAAAACGGTCATAGAAGTACTATTTAGTAACCTGATTTCACTTTGCGCCCAAATGACGAACTTGTGTATCTTTGCGCTAAAAAAAATCGTGAATAAATTATATAAACTAGTTGTACTTCTTTTCATTGGCTTCAAAAGCTTTGCGCAAGTTGCTGATTCAACTGAAAAAGAGCAATCCAATTTCAAAGTAAAAGCGTTTATAGACACCTATTTCGGTTTTCAATCTGAGGGAAGCAGCAACCTACCTTTTATGGTAAGTTCAGACAAGGCACAGCAACTCTCTATTAATTTGGCGTATGTTGAATTTGGTTTCAACTCGTCTTACTATCGCGGAAAAATTACGCCTGCATTTGGTTCCTACATGAACGAAAACTATTCTTCTATTGATGGATCACTCCGTTTTTTCTACGAAGCAAACTCCGGAATTAAATTGTTGAAAAACAAAGAATTGTGGTTAGACGTTGGAATTTTTCCTTCGCCCATTTCAAATGAAACACCAATTAGCAAAGACCATTTGAATTATACGCGTGCACTCGGCAGCGAATATGTTCCTTATTATTTAACTGGTGCACGTTTAAGTTATGGTTTAAATTCAAAAACAACTTTGTATTTGGCCTACTACAACGGTTGGCAAGAAATTACGAATGTGAACCCGGCTCCAGCTTTTGGAATGCAAATGGAATACAAACCCAACAACAAAAACCTGATTAATTTTGATGCCTATGCTGGCGACGAACGTGCAAATAATGCGACTTTCAGAAACAGATATGTGTTAGATGCCTATTGGATTCATAATTTGGAAGGAAAATTAAGTGCAACTGTTTGCGGTTATTTGGGTATACAGGATCGGTTCAATTATGGCGCAAAACAAAGTCTTTGGGCACAAGCAAATGTTTCTTTGCGGTATCAATTCACAAAGAAATTGAGTGCAAATTTTAGATCCGAATATTTTTACGATGGAGATGAAGTAATTTTGTATGACGGTTTGAAAACTGGAAATGAATCATTGTACTCTACTACTTTAGGAGTGTGCTACAAACCTTCTGAAAAAGCGATGTTGCGAATTGAAGCACGCCAATTTATAGCAAACAAATCTAGTTTCAACTATAACAATGAAGCACGAAGTCAATTGTTTTGGGGAGTAATTTCTTTGAGTACTTGGATAGATTGATTGTGAAATAGGCTTAATGAATTCAAATAATAAGTTAAAGCCATAAAGGTTCACTTTGCCAATCATTAATAAAACCTAGTGCATGTTTATCAACTGACGGATAATTTTCAAATAATTTTTTTAAATTTTCAGAAAACAAATTTTCGGGGGAAATCGTATTTAGCATGTATTTCATAATACATAAATGAATGTATATTTTTTGAGTATCGGACGGTACATTATTTAGCCAGATATTTGGAGGAGAACTTAATAATTTAGGAGTACTTGGGATTATTTTATTCCATAATCTACTATGATGAGCACAAAAATTTCTAATCTGAGCAATTGATTCTAGCCAACTTGGTAAATACGTGTGATTAACAGCTCCATAATCTTTTGCTATTGAGTCTTTTACTTTCAAGTTGTTTTTCAAATTACCATATAATTTAGATAGCGCTCCAAAACTTGTTAATTCTAATGTTTTCCATGCAGGTGGGAATCTCAAATCATCCTTATACTTCTTTTTGTGCTCTTTAATGAAAATCTCTTTAGACCTTTCTACTTCTTCTTGAATCGATGACAAAGTTTTTATTAAGGCTTGGGTGTTTGAAAAAAGAAATGCATCTTGAAACCACCACGGTCCAAATTCAATTGAGAGGTGTAAAATAAGTTTTGCCCTTAAACTAATTTCGATTTTCTCAATAATATCAAACAATAAAACTCTGAATTCTCGATCAAATTTGTAAAGTGAGATTACACCCTCAAATTTACTATCCTTCTTAAATCTGTGATTTGTTTTATCTTCTTGCATTGTCCACCAATAGCCAGCCAATCGATAATATCCTACATGAGAAAGATAATGTTTTGCAAATAATTTATCTTCAACAATTAAACCTCTTTGTTTAAGTTGTGTAATTTGTTGTTCAATATTAAGTGGATTTTTTTCGTAAATCATACAGCAGTAAATTATTCTAAAAATAACTAATTATTAGAACAAAATATAAAGTGTAATGAACTAAAATTGATAAAAGAAAACTATATAAAACAAAAGACTCGCCCTGGGACGCTGTTCTGGTGGGTAGCGTGGCGAGTACTGTTAAAACAAATCTAAGTTAATTTTCATTTATGAAAGAAATTTAGATGATGAGCGGTTTTGATTCGTGTTTAATGGTTTTATTTATCATTTTTCTCCAACTACCGGCAAAGTTATAAACGACTTGTCTAAATTAACCGTAATTACCGTTCCCTTTTCGGGTTGAAGCGTAAACCCTTTGTCGCTAGAGAAAATCAGTAAACCCAATTGCTTTCCGCGTTCAATAACTTGGTCGTCTGGTTGAAAATTAAACGTTAAGTCGTAAAACTGACCCGGAACCAAAGCTACCCCACTCTGAATTGATGTTTGATTCTGCGGATCTGCCCATGCGCGTGTAACAATTATGTCGTCCATTTTCAATTTCAAATCCGTATAATTCAAGGGCAATTCAACTAAATAAATAGATAAATTTGCTGCGGGTTTGCTACTTGCTATCTGAATGTTTATTTTCCCGGTTCCAGAAATATGCAGATCACTTTTTAAATTTTCGCTCAGAAACAACAAGCGATTCGCTGAGTTTTTAGTTGAAATAAGCTCTTTCGCCACCAATTTCGGATTATCAGTAAATGATTCAGTTTGATTGTTTGAAGTGGTTTTCTCGAGCGCTAATTTACCTTCCTCACCATTGGTAGCATTCAAATAAAAAGGAATATCTTTCGCATTTGGAGGTGGAAAATCGGAATACGGAATTGGGTTAGTTTCCTCTTCTGTAACAATCCATGCATTGGCAATTTTTTCAACTCCGTTATCTACTCCATGTAAATAATGTGTAAACCATTTGTTCATCATTTCAAAAGGAGGCGGCACGCCATGATCTAATTGATTGTAATATATCTTGGAAGTTAAGCCCATTTGTTTTGCTTTTTCATAGAAACGGAAACTGTGTTCAGACATTACATTCCAATCATTGAATCCATGACACATGAAGAGCGCGCATTTCATACTGTCCATTTGCGTTAAATAATCACGCGAAGCCCAAAAGTCATTAAAATCTCCGGTAACTCTGTCTTGTCCTGGAACTAAAACTTTATCGCGAATAAGTGAATCATTGTGTGCTCTGTTTTCAGGATCTCCACTGTGAACAAAATCGTACAAAACATCCATGTCTTCTCCTAAATATCCGCCTGGCGAACGCACCAACCCATTTGTTCTGTAATACAAATACCACGAACTAACTGGGGCTATTGGAATAATTGCTTCAAGCCCTTCAACTCCTGTGCACGCAGCTGCCAAGCAAAGCGTTCCATTGTAAGAAGTGCCTGTCATGCCCACTTTTCCAGTACACCAAGTTGCTGAAACAGTTTCTGAACCAGTTCGGGTTGTGTAGCCAATTGCTCGTCCACACAACCAATCTATTACTGCCTTCGGAGCCAACTTTTCATTTTCACCTCCAATTGTTGGCGAACCATCTGAAAAACCAGTTCCGGGCGATGAAGAATATACAGTTATGTATCCGCGTTTCACCCACGTCCAATCATTAATGAAAGCGTCAATTGGTCGGTTGTATTTCCGCTTTGCTTTTCCATTTTTATGCGGAGGAGGAACGGCACCAATTTCGTGTTTCACGTTCCAATAATATTTTTTAGAATCTCCTGCTGTTCCCGCAAAATAAGGACTAGTCATGTAAATTACAGGCAATTTAATTCCATTTGTTTGGGTTTGTTTGGGACGTGTAAGAAAAACATGCATTCTGTCTAATCTTCCGTTCGAATCACTATCAAAATTAGTTTGCACCCACAATTCTTCCTTAATCCACTCTTTCGGATCATTGAACCCGGCAACAGTTTGCGCTTCACCGTCGCGGAAATGTGGTTTGGCAGATTGAGCAGTTACTTGATGAGAGAACTGTATTCCAAAAATTATAAATAGAAATAAATTGACTTTTTTCATGATTGCACTTTAATATGACAAACTTACTGTTTTTTGTTTTTCAACCAATTACTTGGATTGTTGATAATGTATTTTGAAATTCTTTCAAAAGCTTCACCATTTCTAATAATGTGTTCATAAAACAAAGATTGCCAATTAAATTCTTTATTTCCTGATTTTCTAGCTTGGGTTGTTACAGCAGATTTAAAACCTCTAATAATTGCAGCTAGATTTTTTGATTGTGGTCCAAATTGATTTTTATAGATTTCAGTGGGCACACAATGCATTGTGTGCCCACTGAGCATTGTGTGCCCACTGAGCATTGTGTGCCCACTGTTATATGGATTTTCTCCTATAATGAGAACTGCATGAAAATGATCTGGCATCACAACAAATTCACCAAGCTTTAAATTCATATCTTTTCTGATTTCTATAGTTTTTAGCCATTCTGATGCAACAATTATCCCGAGGTCTGATAGAATCATTTTCTCTTTAACTATTTCACCAAAAAAATGAACTCTATTTTTAGTACAGATTGTAATAAAATATGCTCCCTGTTTAGCATAATTGTAACCCGACAAACGAAAACTTCCGTTACGAAATAATTTGATGGTTGAAGACATGAAGTTTAATCAAAATGTAAATCTATTTATACTAAGTTAACTAATAAGATTTCATTTTACAAGTGTTTACTTCAACCATTTCAAGTTCCGCGAATACATCAATACAAATAAACCACCGAAAATTAGTCCTAAAATAACGAGGAAACTAGATGCGTTTTCTATTCCAACAAATAGAAAAGGAGTTGAAACAGCAGCTAAAGTGTAAATGATATAAAAATGAAAACCAAGTTTTCTACCTCGCATCATAAAAACTGCTCCAAACAAACCAATAAGAGTAATTAATAGTGTAAGTAAAGTAGATGAGTAGAAATATTCATTGTTCATTTTGGCCATGTATCCAATCTTGTCAATCTGATCGGCCATGAAATTCATATTTATAGTTCGCAATTGATTTGCTGAAGAAGTGTTTTGAGCTAAAAGATTATCCATCGCTTCAGAACTGCTTTTACCAGTAAGTAATTGAATTAATCCTGAAAGTAAAGAAATGCCAGTTGAAATAAAGGTTAGAATACATAAAACGGTTAAAAAAACGGGCCGTTTATTTTGTTGATTCATATCAATTTGATGATTTTCCATTTTAAAATTCTGTTTGTTTTACAAATAAAGCACTTTTTTGCATCTTCGGATGCATGTATTCATCAACTTCAGTGAAATGTGCAACTTCTCGTCCAAATTTAAGGCGCAATTTTTCTAGTTTGGGACTTGAGATGAGCGGAATTCGAAAACTCAAACCCTGACAAGCATGCAGCAATTCTATTCCCATAATTGAATAACAATTTTCAACTACACGATACAATTTTGTAGCTGCATTTGCACCCATAGAAACATGATCTTCTTGTCCGT
>JANNWW010000076.1:0-9266 GCA_031409255.1 Crocinitomicaceae bacterium | reverse complement strand
CAACATTAACTATTCAAGCAGGTACGGTAATTTTAGGTGATAAAGCAACTGCTGGATCTGGATTATTTATTACGCAAGGAAGCAGATTAATTGCAAATGGAACATCAACAAACCCAATTGTTTTCACATCTAACCAAGCACCAGGTGCAAGAGCAGTAGGTGACTGGGGAGGTGTTATTTTAATGGGTAGAGCTTCATTGAACCAAGTTGGTGGTATTGCAAACATTGAAGGTATTGCACCAGGCCCTGATACACAATTCGGTGGTGGTCTTTCACCAGATGACAATGACAACTCGGGTAGTTTGTCTTATGTTCGAATAGAATTCGGTGGATACGTTTATTTTACAGACAAAGAAATAAATGGTTTAACATTAGGAGCTGTAGGTAAAGCAACAAATTTAGACCACATCCAAACTTCATTTATTAATGATGATGCTTTTGAATTTTTTGGTGGTACGGTGAATGCACGTTACTTAGTTTCATACCGTAACTTAGATGATGATTTTGATACAGATAACGGTTGGTCAGGAAATGTTCAATTTGGATTAATCGTAAGAGATCCAGCAATTGCAGATCAATCACCAGCTTCTACTTCTGAAGGTTTTGAATCTGACAACGATGCTACTGGTTCTGCTGCAACTCCTGCAACAAGAGGAATGTTCTCTAACATCACTGCAATTGGCCCATTACGTGGAAATATAGCTGCTTCTGTTGACGCTAAACACAGAAGAGCATTGCGTTTGAGAAGAAACACACAATTGAAAATCTACAACTCTTTGTTCATGGACTTCAAAAGTGGGGTAATGATTGATAACACAAACCCAGGAGCTGAGTTAAATGCAACAAATGGTTTATTGAAATTCAAGAACAACTTAATTGCAGGAACACTAACTGGAAAAATTACGGAAAGAATTGCTTCTAGTACATACCCAATTCAAGCTTGGTTCGGATCTAATGCAAATGACTCATTGGTTGCAACTACAGGAATCTTAACAACTCCGTACAATTACTTAGCTCCAGATTACCGTCCGGCAGGTGCATCACCATTACTTACTAACTCTAGTTTTCTTGATGTAACTTTAGCAGCACAAACATTGGTTGCTCCAACAGTAAGTAATTTAACTTATACATATTGTGTTGGACAAACTCCAACAGCACTTTCAGCAACAGCAACAGGTGGTAATACACTACTTTGGTTCACAGCTCCAACAGGAGGTGTAGGTTCAACAACGGTTCCAACAGCTACTACATCTGTTTCAGGTACACAGAACTATTATGTAGCACAAACAAACGGACAAGGTTTCGATAGTGAGCGCATACTAATTACAGTTACTGTCAATGACCTTCCAGCGGTTCCAGCTATTACACCAGGCGGACCAACAACATTCTGTACGGGTGGATCAGTAGTTTTAACTTCTGATGCTGCTGCTTCTTATTCTTGGACAGGTGGTGCTTCAACTCAAGCAATTACAGTTTCTGCTTCTGGAACATTCACTGTAACAGTAGAAAACGCTGCTGGTTGTTCTGCAACTTCAGCACAAGTAATTGTAAACGTTTCAGCTGCTCCAACTCCAACTATTCAAGCGAACGGCGTAACTGCAGTTTGTGATGGAGAATGTGTAATTTTAACTGCGTCGGCTTCTGATTCATACACATGGTCGAATCTTGAAACTACGCAAGCTATAACAGTTTGTGCTTCAGGAACATATTCTGTAGTTACAACAAATACAGATGCATGTGCTGGTGTTGGTTTATCAAACGCTATTGTAGTAACAGTTACTCCACAACCAGAAATCACTTCAATAGGATTTACAGTTTCAGGAACAATTGTAACATTTACAAGTTCATCAACTGGTGGAGCAACTTACTCTTGGGATTTCGATGACCAAACAAATTCAAGTTCACAAAACCCTGTTCATGCTTATATTGGAAATGATTTATACTCAGTAACTTTCACAGCAATCAACGGTCAGTGTCAAGACGACACAACATTCAATGTATTGATCAACGTAGGATTAGATGAATTAATAGATTTGTTTACAACAAGTGTTTATCCAAACCCAAGTAACACAGGTTTATTTAACTTGGTATTCGAAGGCAATAATTCAAACGAAAACTTCACAATGGTATTAGTTGATGCAAGTGGACGAATGATTTATAGCAAAGAGAATGTGAACGGTTTAGAAACAACTGAAATTGGTTCAACAGAATTGAACTCAGGTATCTACTTCTTACAAGTTAGTGGAGCTAAACAAAACAAAACTATTAGATTACAAGTAATCAAATAAGCAACAAATAGATTAACAGAAAGCGCCACTAACAAAGTGGTGCTTTTTTTTTTGACTTAAAATCAGATACATGAAACAGGAGGTAACAGAATTAATAAGATTAATAACTGATAAAGTCAATCTTATAGTTTTAATAATTACGCCTGAAGGAAATGTAAAATACGTAAGTAATTCATCTGAAAGAATTCTCGGATACAAGCCTGAAGAATTAATTGGAAAATCTTGGTGGAAAGCAACTCGAAAAGATGAGAACACCGCTTTTGCAATGTTAGAAACATTTAAGCAAAATGTGAAGAATCATAATTTTGATGAATTGAGTTCGGAAAGAATGCTCAAAACAAAAGATAACAATTGGATTTGGATATTGTGGCAAAGTTCATTTGATCACAATGGCAATATTGTAAGTGTTGGCTATGACATAACGAGTAGAAAACAAAAAGAAATGTTCATCGAAAAATCGTTGCATTTACTTGAAATTAAGAACAAAGAGTTAACAGATAGTATGAACTATGCAAGTCATATTCAGCGATCTATTTTACCAAATATGGAAAGATATAAAGAATATTTTTCTATGATCCACATTAATTTCTTACCAAAAGAAATTGTGTCAGGAGATTTCTATTTTATCTACAAAAAAAACGAATGTGTATATATTGCCTGTATAGATTGCACGGGGCATGGAGTTCCAGGTGCTTTGATGACAATTCTTTCACGAAATATTCTAAAGCAAGTAATCAAAAGCGATAATACACAAAATCCGGCAACGATTCTGTATCAACTAGATGAACATTTACAAGAAGATATTAATCAAAACATATATATCAAAAGGGCAGACGGAATGGATATTTCATTAATTATAAATGATTTAAGCAGCTCAGAATTTCATTTCGCTGGTGCAAATCATTCAATTTTTCTTAAACAAGATCTTTTACTTCGTGAAATTAAAGGTGACCGATTTCCGATTGGATTGTATAACGACGTGGTAAAAAAGTTTAACACACATTCATTTTCTTATACAAAAGGAGATCAAATTTATATGTTTACAGATGGATTTCAAGATCAATTTGGTGGTCCGAAAAACAAAAAACTTACAAAAAAACGAATCCAACAAATTCTACAAAACAACAATTTAATTAATCTAAACTGCGAAGAAATTGATCAAAAATTTCATGCTTGGAAAGGTAAAAATGAACAAACAGACGATTGCTTATTAATTGCATTTGAATTTTAGATTATTCAAATAATTCCATTTTTGTTATGAATTATTCTATTAAATATTTTGGTATTATGTACAACTAAAAATGGCTATACTTGATTTTAATTAGGTGTTAACAAAGCTTGTGCGATAAAAGAGAAAAGTTTAATCTATTCTTATGAATAGGGTAACTTTCTGTAGTAATTCCGTTCTTAATTTTACACTAAAAAATGGAACTATTCGTCTTTCTTTTCGGAGCAATCTTTTCAGTAATGAACCCGCTCGGAACAGTACCAATATTCGTTGAATTAACCAGAAACTTAAGTGTTCAAGAAAAAAACAGCGTAGCCTTATTCACGAGCATAAATGTGTTCATTATTCTATTGATTTCATTTTTCTTCGGAACATATATACTCGGATTTTTTGGAGTTAGTATTTCATCGCTCCGCATGGCAGGTGGTTTAGTTATTTGTAGTTCAGGCTTTGCGTTACTGACGGGAACTTTCTCTAAACACAAGGGAATGAAAAAAAGCAGTGTTCAAGAAGACTTAAAAAATCGAAAAGATTTTACTTTAACACCCCTCGCATTACCAATGTTGGCCGGTCCTGGAACAATTTCATTGTTAATTGGCTTCAACACTATTTACAACTCTATAAATCAAATATTAATAGTTGTTTTAGCTGTAATAGCAATTGTAGTTTTTATTTATTTATTTCTCAAATATGCACATTTAATAGTAAAAAAAATGGGGGCATCTGGTCTTAATGCAACTTCTCGAATAATAGGTTTTATCGTTATTGCTATTGGAATAGAGATGATTGCCAAATCAGTATTTGAATATATCGATTTATATTACAAACAAAACTGATTCTTATTTTTCAATAAAAGTCATAACCGGCCGAAAACCAACCATTGGTGAAGCACCTGAATATTTTTTCACGCTTTGATTGCGCACATCATAGCCCGGAGAATTCCAATCGCCACCTACAACAATTCCATTTTCGTGCACTAACTCTGAAACGTTTCCATTTAGATTGTACAAATCGAATTCATTCGGAAAATAAGATATACTTGGTGCTGTTATGTCTGTAAAAGGATTTGATAAATAAACATCAAAATTCGTGATCACTTTCAATTCGTTTGTAACTGTGTCGCGTGTAATATTGGTGTTTGAAAGTGCTAAATGATTACATAAAACCAGCCCATTATTGCTTCGAATAAATGGTCCATCCCAAGCAAAGGAACGAATCATCTTATTTCCATTTGCAGCTCTTAAAAATTCAGCTCGTTTCGGCAGTCGAAAAACCAAAGATTCGTTTCCTGTTTTTTTACGCCAGTTCTCGCTCAACCAAACGCAATATGCTTCCGCTTGCTCACGTGTAACATTCACAACTGGGTAATTTCGATAGACCGGGTGATTGAAATAATAATCTGTGTATTTCGAATTTTTCCATGTACCTAAACTCCATTGTGCCGTATCCAGAAGTGCTTTTTGATATTCAGAAGTTTTTCCCTGACGTTTCAAATCGGACAAATATTCCAAATAATGAAAATTTGTTACTTCGCCCTTCATCATGAAAAACCCTTGAAAAGAAACTGTGTCGTTTTCAATAATTGTTGAACCAGATGGAACGAAAGAATAACCCTCCTTTAGTAGTTTTTTCATTTGTTTCAACGATGCTGCTGGAGCTTTTTCTTTGAATGCTACTCCGACTAGAAGTACTAAAATAAGTGAAAAGGGGAAAAGTTGTTTCATAATAATAAAAAAGTGTGTTTAAAAAATAAGGTGGAATCTATTTTTGGTTACAGTTAAATTTTTACCCATTTCATGAAACCGTTTTCTGGAATTGGAAAATCAAATTGAACTTGTTGTTCGAAAATACCATAAATTGTTGAACCAGAACCCGACATAGAAGCGTAAATTGCACCGGATTTATATAAATCTTCTTTTAATTCAGCTAAAATCGGATGCTTTGGAAAAACACTCTGTTCAAAATCGTTCAATAAATTATTTTTCCATTCATTTAACGGTAGCGCAATTAAATTACGAATTGAAATTTTATCAGTTGATGGTTTTACATGCGAAAATGCTTCTTGAGTTGAAACATGAATTCCTAAATTCACAATACAAATCCATTTATTTTTAAGAGAAAAATTAATTGGTGAAACAATTTCACCTCTTCCGCTGCATAATTGCAAACCTCCATCTACAAAAAAAGCACAGTCTGAACCTAAAACTGCCGACATTTCGAGCAGCTTGAAATTGGGGACCTCTAAATTAAACTGTTCATTGAGCATTTTCAAAATAAAAACCCCATCAGAAGAACCTCCGGCTAAACCTCCGCCAAGAGGTATGTTTTTATGCAAATGAATGGCAACTTTCGGAACTGAACAGGAAGTTCGAATTAACTCCAATGCTTTCAAACACAAATTTCCATTACCAGGAATTACTAAACCAGAAGTGGTAAAAGAATCTTTTTCAGCGGGAATTATTTCCAACACGTCGTGAATAGGTAATTCCAACATGGCTGTTTCCAATTCATGAAATCCATCAGTTCGTTTAAACAAAATGTGAAGTCCTAAATTAATTTTACACGTCGGAAATTTAATCATCGTGTAAAAATAAGAAACAGTTTCTAAGCAGATGCAAACTATTTTCCTTAATTTCGCAGCCAAATATAGAATACTATGTCAACATATTTAGACTTTGAAGAACCGATAAAAGCGCTTGAAGAACAAATTCAGCAAACGAGAGAAATTGGCGAAACTACGGATGTAGATATGTCTAGTCAAATTCTTGCGTTGGAAGGAAAGTTATCTGAAAAACGCAAAGAAATATTCACCAATCTTACACCTTGGCAACGCGTTCAGTTGTCGCGACACCCAGACCGCCCATATTCACTAGCATATATAAATGCAATTACGGACAATACTTTCCAAGAATTGCATGGAGATCGCAATGTGAAAGATGATAAGGCAATGATTGGAGGTTTTGGTTTATTAGATGGCCGTTCGGTTATGTTCATTGGCCAGCAAAAAGGAATCAATACCAAAATGCGCCAATACCGTAATTTCGGAATGCCAAATCCGGAAGGATATAGAAAAGCATTGCGCTTAATGAAAATGGCCGAAAAATTTGGCAAACCTATTGTAACTTTTATTGATACTCCGGGTGCATTTCCTGGTTTAGAAGCTGAAGAACGCGGACAAGGAGAGGCTATTGCTCGAAATATTTATGAAATGATGCAATTGAAAGTTCCTGTAATTTGTATTATCATTGGCGAGGGTGCTTCCGGTGGTGCATTGGGAATTGGAGTTGGAGACAAAGTTGTTATGCTCGAAAACACCTGGTATTCTGTTATTTCACCTGAATCATGTTCTTCAATTTTGTGGCGTTCATGGGATTTCAAAGAACGCGCTGCAGAGGCATTGAAGTTAACGAGCACGGATATGAAAAACTTATCGCTTGTTGATGATGTAATTAATGAACCAATTGCTTGTGCTCACAGAGATCAGGAAGGAGCATTCGAAAATGTAAAAGCGAAAATTAAAAGTTATTTAGAAGAACTAGATCCGAAAGATGCAAAACAACGTGTGAACGAACGGATTGAAAAATTCAACAAAATGGGTGTATGGAACGGATAAAATTTAATTTATTATAAAAAAGGTTGCTCGTTATTGAGCAACCTTTTTTGTTGTGATTTTATTTATAAAGTCAAATTTTAATTCAATGTTTTCAGCATTAATTGATATAAGTGTGTCAATTCTTGATTCATTTAATTTAATAAACTTTGATGTTTTGTAGTTTAAATTGTAAAATAAATAATTATAATCATCAAAATAAATGTTTTTTGTGTTTTTATTTTTGAAAAATGAAACATCCATTAACGAACTTGAATTGTCAATTATGTAAAGATTTTTTTTATCATAATTTTTTTCTAAAAAATGAAGATAACTTTGAAAACATCCTGTACAACCATTACCATGCAAATAATACACATTTTTGTAATTTCCATCTACTTTCAATGAATCTTTCAAAATTTTAGTTAACAGCTTAAATTCGTTTACCTTTTCTTTTTTTTTACTAGAACAAGATAAAATAACACTAATCAATACTAAATATATCGAACTCTTTAACTTTGGAATTACCTCGTTTAATTTCATAAATTAAATATTTATCTTTTTTGAACGGTAAAAATACATCATTGTAATATTTTTTACTATTTAGTTGAATCTCATATATTATGTTTTGGTCTTCATCAAGGAATATTGTTGATTGGATCCATTTTGGATTTATTTCACCTACTTTTTTCTGGACAAAAAGTTGATATCTTTTCAGTCTACTCTCGTAGTGAATATTTTCAATCTTCAGACCATACCAAAGGTTTTTTGCGATTTTTTGATTATCAAAAATACTTTTATCAATTAAAAGTGGTGCACACCCAATTTTACCCAATTTACTTTGAATAACTTTTGAATTCAATAATTTATTTTTAGAAATACTGTAAGTAAATATTTTATTACTGTACATCGATGTAAAAATCAACGAATCGCCTTTAACAAAATAAACAGGAGGACCAAAATTTAAATGATCCTGAGGAATTAGTTTGTCATAAAAATTGCTTACAACTAGTTTTGTTTTTAATTTTGCTATAAAAAAATCATCAATAATAATAAAATGACTCAGTTTGTTACTGAGATTACTTCGTTTTTTTTCAAAATCTACATTATCCAAATTATAGAAATCTTCAGTTAAATCATAAGTAATAGCATAGCATAATGACGTTTTTTGATCAAGATTAATATTAACTCTGCCAAAATTAGAATGTACCTTTAGAAAAAATTTAGAATTAACCTCTTTTGAAATATCAATTGATTGGAATACATTTCCTAAAGAATTTACAAAAAACAATTTATTATTTGACCCTAAAGCAACAATTGTATCAAAGTTTATAAATGATATTTCCACTAATTGAGATGAGCATTTATTTAATTGTTCAAGATTGAAGCTTTTTACCAAATATTTATTTTCGTCAAAAACAGAAAGTTTTTTAGATGTATTAGGATCTGAGAAAAAATAGAATTGTTTATTTTGCTTTCTAAAAGTTCCCCATAAACCAAAATTATCAAAATCTGTAATTATCTTAAAATTACTTTTCAAAATTTCATGTTTATGTTTTTTTTGATCGTCTGAACAAGAATTTAGAACGAAAAAAATCAGAGTGCAATAAAGCACTCTGACTTGAACTAATCTTATTTTACTTTTTAAATTCATAAGCTGTAACAACCTCTCTGTTTGATGTTTTCTCAAAAACCACATAATTATAAATTGATGATGAGGAATTTACTCTTACAAAATTCTTTGAGTTTAAAACATTAAGAATATCATCTTTAGCAAAATAGTTTTCTAATAAATCCTTATTTTCAATAAAGTAGGATAAATCAGAAGTATTATCACCATTTTTTATTTGATTAATAATATCTGTTAATTCACTTAATTTTGACGGGTAAATCGTAATTTCCGGAATGCAATTTCCTGCAGGTGGATCACAGTAAGGTCCGGTAGTAGTGTGATGAGGAGTTGGATAAGTGTCTGGATCGTTGAACAAAGTATGCATTGCATTACGATCTATTTTTTCGGTAGAATTTGTCCAAAATAAAGGAACGAACTCTTCATAGTTTTTATTATTGTCATTTTTTTGACAAGAACTCAGCAATAAAATTAAAAATGATGCTGATAAAAAGGTTTTTTTCATATTTTTTTATTTAAGGGTTATTTGTA
>JANNWW010000075.1:0-5606 GCA_031409255.1 Crocinitomicaceae bacterium | reverse complement strand
TCCATTCGCAGAACAAACAGTTATCAATTTCTCGATTCCTGAAACAGTGAAAAAAGCACAAATTCATTTCTACAACCAAGAGGGAAAAATCATCCAAACGGTTGATGTTCTTGAAAGAGGTTTGGGAAGCGTTACAGTTTTTGGTGCTGATTTAAGTTCTGGTGTTTACACTTACACGTTAGTTGCCGACGGACAAATTGTTGCAACAAAGAAAATGATGAAACTATAAATCAACAAAAAAATGGTATTAGAATCCCCTTTGAGTAATCGGAGGGGATTTTTAAGTTTTTTTCACTAAAATCTCAAAACAATATTGGAACTGAAATTTAACGAATTATGATTATGTTTTGTCAGATAATTACATAATTCAAACGTGTAAGTCATAAAACCTTAAAAAACTTCAATTGTTAGAATAGATCATAAATTTACTTACAACTCACAGCAAACTCAACAAATCTTCCCGATTCAATGCCTTCAATACATTCGTATCTGTATGCACAATATCTTCAGCTAATTCCTTCTTTCGCAACTGTAATTCCATAATTTTTTCTTCAATGGTTTCAGGCGTTATCAATCGAATTGCCATTACGTGTTTTTCTTGACCAATTCGATAAGCTCTGTCAATGGCTTGGTTTTCAACTGCTGGGTTCCACCATGGGTCGACCAAGAAAACATAATCTGCTTTCGTAAGGTTCAGGCCAGTTCCACCTGCTTTTAAACTGATAAGGAAAACACGCGTTTCATCGTCGTTTTGAAAACGGTCTACCTGCGCTTGCCGGTCTTTTGTTTGACCGGTCAAATAACAATACGAAACGTTTCGCTGGTCGAGCTGTGCTTTAATTAAATCGAGCATGGTAACAAATTGAGAGAATACAAGAATTTTGTGTTCGCCTTTCTTTTCGTCAATTTGACTCATTAATTCATCTATTTTAGCAGATTCATCTCCATAAAAAGCTTCGTCGCCCAAGATGGCTGGTGAATTGCAAATCTGTCGCAACTTGGTCATACCTTGCAGAATATGCATCGAATTTCGGTTCATATCTGCTTGCGTTTTCTGCTTACTCAAAAACTCTTGAAATTCTTTTTTATACGTTTCATAAACCCGTTTTTGCTCGGTTCCCATTTCGCAGTAAATACGCATTTCGGTTTTTTCAGGTAATTCTTTCGCTACTTGTTTCTTGGTTCTACGCAACACAAACGGATGAATTTTTTGCTGCAATTCTTTGGCACGAGCTGTGTCCTGAAACTTGTCTATTGGAGTAGAGTAGAGGTCGGCAAATTGTTTAGCAGAACCGAACAGTCCGGGCATTGCAAATGACAACTGTGCATACAAATCGAACGTGTTGTTCTCGATTGGCGTTCCGGTTAAGACCAAACGCTGACGGCCATTCAGCAAGCGCACAGCTTTGTATCGTTTAGATTCGGGGTTTTTAATTGCTTGCGATTCGTCTAAAATAATGCAATTAAAAGCAACATCTTTCAATTCAACAACATCTGTTAAAATTGTTCCGTAAGTGGTGAGGGCCAAATTGAATTTCGAAAAATCAATTTTTTTAATGTCTCGTTTTGTACCATACAATTCAACATACGTTAAGTGCGGAGCAAATTTCTTTAACTCAGCTTTCCAGTTAAACAAAAGCGATGTTGGCATAACAATTAAATTCACTGCCGAGTTTCCTTTTTCAATTTGTTGCAAGAGATAGGCAATAATTTGTACGGTTTTACCCAATCCCATATCGTCTGCTAGGCAACCTCCAAATCCGAAATCGTCTAAGAAATTGAGCCAATTTAAACCTTCTTTTTGATAATCGCGAAGTGTAGCTTTCAGTTTTTTCGGAAGTTTTGTTTCTGTTATAGAATGAAAATTTGCGAGCTTGTCTTGGTATTTATGCAACTCTAATCGCAATTCGTCATCTAGAATTTCGTCCTTAAACAATTCATCTATGAGTTGAAAACTACTTTTGTGGGTGCGCAAGAAATCGTCTTTAATTTCAGCTGAACGGAAAAATTTCCCGAACTGATCTATCCATTCTTGGGGTAAAATACCTTGTGTTCCGTCGTCTAACTTCACAAAGCGACTTTTATTCAAAACTGCTTTTTGAATGTCTTTAATTCGTGCTTCGCTACTTCCAAATTTCACTTGGGTGTGCACGTCAAACCAATCAATTCCGGAAACTATTCGGGTAGAAATTTTTGCTTTGTTGGCATTGAAACGGTTGTTTGAAAGTTGCGAAAAACCAAGTATTTGAATTTGCTCTTCTCTAAGTTTCTCAAAAGCATCTAAAAACCAGCCGTTTTCTAAAAAGTCTGAACGGTGTAAGTAGAGATATTCAAACGCAGTTTCTTCTTGAAAAGTTGGATGTAAATCTTGAACAGTTTTAAGAAATCCGCGCTCTTCCCACTGGTTTCGTTCGGCTTCTGCAAGTTCTCCATTTGGAAGCGTGAAGTACAAAGAACGTTTTGAACGGATCGGAACTTCCACTTCTCCGTAAGAAATAACTGGTGTTAATAGAATGTAATCGTCTGCTTCAGTTAAGTAAAGCAATTTCTCCGTTTTTTCTTTATTTGCGGTTGCTTTGACTTGCTTTTTCTCTGATTTTTTAACAAAGCTGTAGTGAATTCTAACTTGGTTTTCTAGCGGATTTAAAAACGATTCTTTGAATAAATCAAATTGCGTTTGATGAATGAATATTTTGTGCTGGTTATCTGAAAGAAAATGGTGCATTTTTAAAGCAACTTTATTGTCAAAAAGATACAAAACCGACGCGTATTTCGCAAACAATCCGCCTTGGAGTTTAAAGCTTCCAGAGCTTAAATTTCTGTTGTCGAAGGCATATTTCCCTGTCATAACAATAAAATCTCCTTCTTCAATAAGTTCTAAAGTTAGTTCAGCAGGAATAACTTTTATTTCAGTGAGCGCCAATTTTGTTGGAGTAACTTTTCCGCCATCATCGTCGAAATAATAAAGTGGAAGCTGCATCGGATTGGTTAAAATATCTTTTGCTAGCTGGTGTTTTTCATCGAACGCATCCGAATTTACATCGGTGTAGAGGTATTCTTTCCAGGAAATAAGTGCCCGAACAAACGTAAATTCTTCCGCAGATTTAGCTAAGAGAAGCGTTTCTTTTATGTCGAATTCATCTATTGGCGATTTTAATTCGCCTGCTTTTGTTTGCTTCGCTTTACGCATTTCCAGAGTAAATTCTTTCGAGTAGCGGTTGTAATTTGCCAAGAGAATATGCGTGCGTTCGTCGCTTTGCTTTTCCCAAGGTGGAATTTGGTCTGGTAAAATGAATTGTGTTAGCGCTTTTAGTTCTGTTGGATTTACCTTCATGAGGTTGTAGAGCGGCTTTAAGGTCATGCGGCCATTGTCCATCTGAACAGAAAACAGTTTCTCGAAATTTTCATCGCTCGGATTTAAGCCAAATTCGGCAGTTGCTTCTTGCAATTTACGCTTTCTAAATTCAGAATCAAAAACATATTTGAAATGATTTTCTGTTCTGTTATTTAGCTGATGAGCAATGTGTTTACACAGAACTTGCGGATGATCTAAGCACGAACAAAAGAACAATAAACCATCTTTTTTTTCAATAATTTCTACTTCGAAATTGTAAAATTCATAGTTAAATTCTCCACGAATATGTTTCGAATCGAGTTTTGCAGAATTAAAACGGTTGTGATTGTAATTGTAACGTGAAGGAACGATTGCTTTACTCGTTAATTCATAAATTTCGCGTTCTGTTAAACCATAAAAAGTTTTGTCGGGCAAAAGCCAATATTTATTGATACGTTCGAGTGGACTTTTTTCTTCTAATTGTCTGTGCATTAAAAAAATGGTTGCGTCTGCTTGCGCGAGTACATGAATAATGTGTTTGCATGCGCCTCCTCCTTCATACGGACAAGTACAACTAGCGCTTGTAATTCGTTCTGGAGAATATTTTACAGAAATAGTGTAGGTGCTTGTTCCAAAAACGCTTGCCTGAATTTCTCCTTTCGTTTCCAGTTTAAGATCTACCAAAGTTGAATCATTAAATCTTTCGCGCGATAATGCAATTGTTTTCTTCTCTATAAAGTCTTGAAATGGCTTAAAAGCAAGTGTTTTTAAACGGAAAAGATGTGGAAATGCCATTTATTGAATTGAAAATTGAAAAGGTAAAATTGAAAAAAATACTTGTTTTTGCCTGGTCGTTTTTATTTATTGTGCAAAGATGAGAAAAGAAGAGCGTAAAATTTTTACGTTCATCATTTTTTATACGATTTTTTAAAAAGTTCTTTATCAAATTTGGAATTGAATTCTAAAATCAATTCCTAACTTTACTCGATGGAAGAAGCGAATGAAAATGTACAAAAAAATGAAATTGCGAAAGGTGTTCCCAATCGTTCTTTTTTGTTGCGACATAAACTCATTTCTTTTTTGCGTGATTTTGATGTTCGCGGAATTAGGCGTTTGTCTGTTGTTTTACCTAAATTGATGTTGCCTAAGGCAGAAAATCAAGAAAAACTAGTGTTAAAAACCATTCATGACGTAAAATTATTGATTGATCCTTCAGAAGACAATGGTGTAGAATTGTCACTTTTTGAAACAGGAACCTACGAAAAAGGGACGATACAATTGTTGGAAAAATTCCTAAAATCGGGAAGCGTTTTCATGGATGTTGGCGCAAATATTGGACTCATGTCGAGTGTAGCATCTAAATTTGTAGGAGAAGAAGGAAGAGTTTTAGCTATTGAAGCTAATCCGAAAACAGTTCCAATTTTACAGCATAATTTAGATTTAAATAAATGCAAGAATGCAGAAATCTATTCCCTTGCTTTGGGTTCAGAAAATGGTTCAGCAAAATTATTCGAGAATAGGAATGTGAACCGCGGAGGAGCATCTTTGATTATTGAAGATAAAACGGAAGGAATTGAAGTTCCTGTTTGGAAAATAGATACGTTTTTTGGCGATTTGAAAGTTGACCTAATCAAACTAGATGTGGAAGGTTTTGAATTGGAAGTATTAAAAGGTGGAGAAAAATTAATTAAAAATTGCCTGCCAATTCTGATTATTGAAGTTTCAGAATTGAGAGAAGGACAAAAAGGTGTGTCTCCAAAAGAAATGTCTGAATATGTTCAGCAAATAGGCAGCTATAAACTATTCAAACAAAAAGGAACCAAAGAACGTAAATCAAAACTTATTCCAATTTTAAGAGATTCCGACCTACCAAGACACGACAATATAATATGTATCCCAACTAATCACGAACTTTATTTGAAAGATTTCTGCCACTTTGTCATATAGCTTTTGGTGGCACAACTCTTGACAAATCAATTTCGTTAATTATTTAATATTAAAAATGAAAACAGGTCAAATTCATGTTTCTACAGAAAACATCTTTCCAATAATAAAAAAATTCTTGTATTCTGATCACGAAATTTTCTTGCGTGAATTGGTTTCAAATGCTGTTGATGCATCTCAAAAACTGAAAGTATTGTCGAAAACGGGCGAATACAAAGGTGAAGCAACTGATTTACAAGTAGATGTAGTTTTAGACAAAGATGCCAAAACATTAACAATTCGCGATAATGGAATTGGAATGACAGCCGAAGAGATTGACAAATACATC
>JANNWW010000074.1:0-85547 GCA_031409255.1 Crocinitomicaceae bacterium | reverse complement strand
CGGAGGAGGAATTGCAGTTTTTGTAATTCAATCTACTGCACTAAAATCTAAGCGGAATCAGATTGTAAAAGATGCTGAATTAGAAGGCGAAACAATCAAAAAAGACAAAATGCTTCAAGCAAAAGAACGCTTTTTGAAGCTAAAAGAAGAACACGAAGACGCAGTTAAAGAGCGTGAAAAACGTGTTCAATCTATTGAAGACAAAGCACGTGGAAAAGAAAAATCACTCACTCAAAAAATCGAAGAAGTTTCCCGCAAGGAAGTCGACATTGAACGATTAAGTGGTGAATTGCAATCTAAAGTTGCGGCAAACGAAGTGCGTCATCAGGAATTAGATAAAATGCACCAAAAACGTGTTTCTGAGTTAACGAAAATTACAGGAATGTCTGTTGAGGATGCAAAAAACTTATTGATGGAATCTTTGAAAGACGAAGCGCGAACTGCAGCTATGTCCCACATCAAAGAAATTACTGATGAAGCAAAATTGAACGCAAACCGCGAAGCAAAAAAGATTGTCATTCAAACAATTCAACGTGTTGCAACTGAGCAAGCCGTAGAAAATGCTGTTTCCGTATTCAATATTGAGTCAGACGAGGTGAAAGGTCGGATTATTGGTCGTGAAGGTCGAAATATTCGTGCACTTGAAGCAGCAACTGGAGTTGAAATAATTGTTGACGACACACCTGAGGCAATTATCCTTTCATGTTTCGACCCAGTTCGTAGAGAAATAGCACGCTTGGCTTTGCACCAATTAGTTTCAGATGGTCGAATTCACCCTGCAAGAATTGAAGAAGTTGTTGCTAAAACGAAGCGTTCATTAGAAGAAGAAATTGCTGAAACTGGCCGCAGAACATGCATCGATTTAGGAATCCATGGTTTACATCCGGAATTAACACGCATGGTTGGACGAATGAAATACCGCTCGTCTTACGGACAAAATTTATTACAGCACAGCCGTGAAGTTGCCAATTTATGTGCAATTATGGCAGCTGAATTGGGTTTAAATGTGAAACTTGCAAAACGCGCTGGTTTATTACACGATATTGGTAAAGTTCCGGACGAAGAACCAGAATTACCACATGCTATTTTGGGTATGAAGATTGCTGAAAAGTATGGTGAAAAACCAGATATCTGTAACGCAATTGGTGCTCACCACGACGAAATCGAAATGCAAACTTTAATTGCTCCAATTGTTCAAGTATGTGATGCAATTTCAGGTGCGCGACCAGGTGCACGTAGAGAAGTTGTTGAAGCATACATAAAACGAATCAAGGATTTAGAAAATCTTGCCCTTTCTTATGATGGCGTTCAGACTGCTTTTGCAATTCAAGCAGGAAGAGAATTACGAGTAATGGTTGAGGCGGAAAAAGTATCTGACCTAAGATCAGACGAATTATCGTTTGCGATTTCTCAGAAAATTCAAACTGAGATGACTTATCCAGGACAAGTTAAGGTAACTGTTATACGTGAAAAACGTTCTGTCAACTACGCAAAATAAAATGAAAACTTATCCTGAAAGCATTCAAAAATTAAAGGGTAAAAAAATACTCGTAACTGGTGGAGCTGGCTTCATTGGTTCAAATTTAACAGAGGCACTTCTAGAATTGGGTGCCTCTGTTGTTGTTTTAGATAATTTGTCAACAGGACTTAGCTCCAATATAGATCGCTTAAAAAAGTTTGCGAATTTTGAGTTTTTAGAGGCCGATATCTGTGATTTACCGAGCTATGAATCTGTTTTAACATCTGTAAATTCTATTTCACATCAGGCGGCATTGGGTTCTGTTCCGCGTTCAATTGAATTTCCGTTAAATACGCATCAGGCAAATGCAACCGGATTTTTAACCCTAATTCAAGCTGCAAAAATAGCCGAAATTAAACGCTTTGTTTTTGCTAGTTCTTCTTCTGTTTATGGCAATTCAACTGCTTCACCAAAACACGAAGGTCAGGAAGGAAAAATGCTTTCGCCGTATGCTGTAACCAAACAACTAAACGAAGAATATGCAAGTGTTTACAATCGTTTACATGGAATGGAAACAATTGGCTTGCGGTATTTCAATGTTTTCGGACCTCATCAGAATCCAAATGGTGTGTATGCTGCCGCAATTCCAAAATTTTTAAATGCGATTTTGGCTGGCGGACAGATTTTAATTAACGGCGACGGTGAACAAACTCGCGACTTCACCTATGTTAAGAATGCAGTATATGCCAACTTACTCGCTTTATCTTCAAACAATCCGGACGCATTAGGAGAAACTTACAATGTGGCTTGTGGACGAAGTTTGAGTTTAAATCAAGTAATTGATCAATTAGAAATTGGCGTAAATAAATCGGGGCGTGAAATTTCATACAAGCGAATTTATGGTCCTGAGCGCAAAGGTGACATAAGAGATTCGTTGGCTTCAACTACTAAAATGGAGCGCTTATTGGAATACAAAGCTTTGTATACTTTTGAAGAAGGAGTTGAAGAATATTTGAAACATGTCTTTACTCACTAAAAGGGTTTTTGGCTCTGATTTTAAAAAATCAGTTCTTACTTTACTCTCAGCAGCTTTAATTGCTCAGATAATCACATTTCTTTTTTATCCATTAATAACTCGTTTATATTCGGAAAATGAATTTGGTGAATTCAATTTCTATTCCAGATGGATCGTTTTTTTGTCTACGATTATTACCCTTCGCTTTGAAAACACCTTACCAATTATAAAGTCCAAAAACAACGCATTTCATTTTTATCGTTTTTTGATTCGATTTTCAATAGTTTTCTCAATTATAATTAGCCTTATTGCCTTTTTTTATTTGTCGATTAAAAACCCTAAAACACTTGATAATTCTACTTTGTTAATCATTACACTTTGTTTTTTGTTACTTGGTCTATCAAATCTCGGTAACAATTGGTCAATCCGCGAGAAACTATTCAGTTCTATTGCTTACTCTAAAGTATCAAGTGCTATTTCAACCAATGGATTTCGACTAATGTTTTTTTACTGGGGATGGTCAACTATGGGCTTATTACTTTCAACTTTGATTGGCACATTCATTTCATTAATTCCTTTTTCGATAGATTTTTTACGCCTAAGAAAAGTCAAAGAAATACCTACTGAGTCAAATTATAGCATTGCGAAGTCCAATTATATGTTTCCTATTTACAATCTTCCTCATGCACTTTTAGAATTAGGTACAGATCTCATTGTAGCCGCTTCAATTAGTCACTTTTATGGCTTTTCGATATTTGGAAGTTACAGCCTATCCTACCTCTTATTGCGAATGCCTCTCAATACAATTGGACAATCTATAGGGCAAGTGTTTTTTCAACGGATCAATGAAAATGTTTCTGAAAGAAAAAAAGTATCTCCTTTATTTATCAAAACATTAAAGACTTTGTTTTTAATTGGAATTATTCCATTTACCTTACTTTTGTTTTTTGGGGCACCTTTATTTTCATTTCTATTCGGCGAAAATTGGCGTTTTGCTGGTGATTTAGCAGCAATACTCTCCATCCAATTATTTATAAATTTTGTAGTTTCTTCACTAAGCTATGTCGGCATAACGTTTAAGAAACAATTTCCCTTATTTTTACTCGGATTGTTTTCTTCTCTTTTTCAATTAGTGCTATTTTATTTTATTCCAAAATTGGTTTTTTTAAACCACAGTGTTGCTGAATTTGAAAACATTTTGACAATCTATTCAATTGGTATGATTGTAATTACGCTGTTTGCTTTACTTCTCTATTGGAAATTTATTCGAGTTCACGACCAAACTATTCTAACTAGCTATTAACTTTAAAGAAAAAAATAAATTGAATCAACTTCAAATTAGCACTAAAAAAAGTATCGTATTCGAATTACTTAAAGTTGTATTTCTACTACTACCTGGTTATTTTTTCGGCAATGAATTTCACTATTTATTTTTAATTCCTATTGTTCTTTATTTAAAACAGACTGAACTAAAATCAAGTTTAATTGATTTTCGTAAAAACCCATTTTCTCAACATTATTTGATTTCAATTTGGCTAGTTTTGCTTATTTTAATTATAGGTTTTGTTTTGAAATTTTCTCAACCTATAACTATATGCAGCCTGCGTGATTACTATTCCGCATTCATGCTTCTACCCTTCTTACTAATCATAGGAAAAAACTTTTTCACGGAACAAACAAAGAAAATCTTTATTGCTTTTGTACTTGTTGAAATTGGAATTGGAATCCTTGAATATTGCCTAAGCGTTCGCACATTCTTTTTCAAAGAGCTAATCATATCTGACTTCAATCACGACTCATTTTACACATCTAGAGTATATGGCTTAGCAAGTAATTCACCCATCTTTGCACTTCGCGTTTTTATTGCACTTACCTTTTTGTTTCAATTAAAAATCCGATTAAGAATTAATCTGATTTTAAGTGTTTTATTGCTTATTGGACTAACGATAACTTTTAATAGAACAATACTACTAGTTTTTCTTGCTTTGGTGTTTTTCACAAGTATAAAAAGTCTAGTCGCTGTTTTAATATCAAAAAAAATAAACTTCAAAGACCCTCTTTTTATTCAATATATAAGCATTGCGTTAATTGTGTTTATTTGTATACAAATTCCAAAGTTCAAAGATAGTTTCACTAAAGGAGATCAAACAGAGGTAACTGAAGTTCCAGATTCCTGGAAGAATTCAAGCAAACCACCAGTTTATAGTTGTTCGTATTTAAATACGATTGCTATCAAAGAACCAGGCGAACTGATTTTACCAGAATTCATAAAAGAAAAATTAGTCGCTGCAGCTGCAAATATCAATTCATCAGGAAGAACAATTATCTGGATGAACTATCTAAGTTACATCTACAATCATCCTATAAAAGGAAATCGCACATCCAAAATAATGCTTCGAATTGATAACAAAAAAGGTCATTTTGACTATTTACACGCGCACAACAGTTTCATTCAATATGCCGCAACGAATGGATTAATTTTAACGATTTTGGTTTTATTTCTATTTGTATTTAAATGGAAACGGAAAAACAGTATACTGATTCTCTGTGTTGTCATATACTCCCAGTTGCAATATGGAATTCTATGGGGAATTTCATTACTCGACATCTATTTTATTTACTTAATTTGCAGTACAAAAAACAGTTTATCCTTTGAACGTAACAGAACGAATAGCGAAAATTGAAGCTTTCTCAACTGAAAAGTTGAAAGTTCGAAAATTTGGAAAAGAATTTGATGTTTATCCATGGATAAAAAGTCGGATTTTTCACAAATTTTTAATGGGCAAAGAAGTCTTACAAGCTAAGACGAGTGGTATCCTTTTAAAACAACTTTCTTCTATTTTTTATGGGTTTCGAAATTGGTTTCGAAAATATGACGCATGGGCTTTTACCAATAGTTCGGAACGTACCTTAATTAACGGCAAATATTTTGACAAGTTATTCGATCCACTTGAGGAAATTCAAAATTTAAAAGTCTTAGTCATTGAAAACCGTGTATTTAATTATTACAAACGCTCACAAGTGTCATCGAAATACTTAGTCGCGAAAAGCATCTTATTGATTTTAGAAGAAATCTATCAACGTCTGTTTTTAAGAAAAATCGAATTGGAAGGCGATGAAGTTTTAAAACAAATTGAAGCTGAATTAGAAGTAAAAATTGATACTCAAGTAGTTTTAAAAAAATACCTGTCGCAATACAAAATGATGCGCTTATTACTGAAAATATTTCCAAATCCTAAAATTGTGTTTCACACCGTTTCATATGCAAATTTCGGTTATATCATTGCTTTAAAAGAAAAAAATATTAAAGTCGTTGAACTACAACATGGACTTATTGGAACGCAGCATCATGGATACCACTTCGAAAAAACACAAAATCCGATTCAATTCCCTGATACAATTCTCGTTTTCGGCAAAAATGATGTTGACTATTTTAAAGTTTCTTCCTCTTTCCCTGTAAAAAAAATTATCCCAGTTGGACGTTATGTATTGGATTTATACCTAAAAAAATCCATATCTGAAGTTGTAGAAGTTAAATCCATATCTGTTGCACTTCAAGATGAGCTTTGGAGCATCGAGTTATTGAAATTCATCTTAGAAGTTGACAAATTGAGCCCAAAAAAGTTTCTCTGGAAAATTAAAACACGTCGCACACCCATTGAAAATTATCTTCAACAATTTGATTTTCCGGAAAATTTCGAGTTCGAAAAAGAGAATATTTACGAGTGTATTGCTAAAACAGATCTGCATTTGACCATTTTTTCAACTACAGCAATAGAAGCATTATCTATTGGTAAAGCTGTTGTGTTATTTAATTTTGACAATGCAGCTAAAATGTATTTAGGCGAATCTGTAAAAGGAAATCCATTTGTACAAATCATTGATAATTCATTTGAATTCTTAGCTCATGTTTCGAAACTAAAAAACATAGCTAAAAATAAAGTTGCCGCAGCTAATTGTTCTAATTTCGCAGTAGATTATGTGCAAAATATTCAAAAAAATTTACTGAATGATTAAGGGCTTTTTGAAAAATAAAACCTTTCAGTCATTCGGTATATATACCTTGTCGAATGTAATTAATTCGGGTATTCCATTTTTGTTGTTGCCTCTATTTACAAATTATTTGGCTCCAGAAGAATACGGAAAGCTAACCAATTTCAATTCGTTATTGACTTTGTTAATTCCAATTACAAGCATCAACTTTATGACTGCTCTACAAGTAGTATATGTGAAGGATAAAGAAATTTTCCCTTCTTATGTTTCAACTGGGATGCTAACAATGTTGATTATGTCAATTCTTGTCAGTGGCTTGCTGTTTATATTTTCTGATTCAATTTCAGACCTAATTCAAGTGCCAAAGCACTTTGTCGTATTCACTGGTATATATTGTTTTTATCAAAATGTATTTGAAGTAATTCTATCGATTTGGCGAATGGAAGATCGTGTGAAATCTTATGGTGTTTTTCGAATCGGTAGAACAGTTGTGGAATTGTCAATCACTTTAATTCTCGTAATTGGATTTCGTCAGGATTTTGAAGGATCGATCAATGGTTTGAATTATTCGTACGGTTTCTTTTCTTTGATTTCAATATTTATTTTGTGGAAAGATGGTTTTATTACTAAGAATTTGAATAAAGGGCATGTGCAACATATTTTTCGTTACGGTATACCTTTGATTCCTCATGTGTTGTCGAGTGTGGTGATTTTATATACAGATAAAGTTTTATTGACAAAGTTTCATGGCTTAGGTTCAAATGGAATTTACAGTGTTGGTTTTATGGTCGGACAAGTTATTGGCTTATTTCAAAATTCTTTTAATTTAGTTTGGGTTCCTTATGCATACAAACGCTTAAAAAATGGTGAACTTAAAGATAAAGTAGCGCTAATAAAATGGACATACATTTATTTCATCGGTATTTTGGTTTTGGTACTTTTATTCTATTTATTTACTCCTTTTATTTTCTACTTCCTTGGAAAAAGTTATCAAGTTGGTATAAGTATGGTTTTCTGGATTGCGCTTGGATTTGCTTTCAATGGAATGTACAAAATGGTCAGTGTTTATTTTTTCTACTTTGAAAAAACTATTTTTATTGCAATCGTTTCAACTTTTTCAGCTGTCGTAAATATTCTTTTGGCCTTGTATTTAATTCCAAAATATTCGTTTTTTGGAGCTGCAATTTCTACAATGACGGCGTTTTTATCACAATTTTTATTTACTTGGGCGTATACTTACAAAGTGTATAAAATGCCCTGGTTTAATGTGAAGAAATGGAAAAATTAAACTCACATACAATAGAAAAATGGTCCCGATTTAAAATTGGCGAGTACTTCCTGTTTTTAGGTTTTTTGCTTTCAATTACTTTTATTAAGTTTGCTCCAATATCAGTTGTTTTTGGATGCTTACTTGCTATTGATTTTAAAAACACAAAAACACGATTTAAGTCTCTTATTCAATTAAAATCACCCGTGTTTTGGTTAATTGCTTTTTATTTTGTTCACGTTTTAGGTTTACTTTACACAACGAATTACAACTTTGCTTTTTCAGATTTAGGAATGAAAGCATCCTTTTTACTTTTTCCAGTTTTATTCTCTTTCGCACGATTTGACTTTAGTTTAAAATCATTGTTTCAATTTTTAACTGTAACGCTTTCGCTCGCAGCTTTCTCAATTTTTAGTTTTGCTTTGGGCAGAATGTTTTATTACGAAGGGTTTTTCAAAATAAATTATATTTTAGAAAACGAAGTTTCATTGTTCTATCATAGAGGATATTGGTCGACTTACCTTTCGATTTTTAGTGCAATCTCGCTATATTTTGCAATTGAATACAAACACTTTCGATGGATTAATAGTGGAGCCTTTTTGATTTTAACACTTGTTAGTTTGCTGACTTTATCGAAGGCGGGAGCATTGTTGTTAATTATATTGATTTCAGTAGTTTTTCTTCAATTTATTTTAAAAAAGTTATCGTTGAAGTTTAAATTGTTAAGCATCGGGTCTTTACTTCTCATTTTCAGTTTAATGCTATTCTCAAACAATCCCTTGAGCAGTCGTTTCAACGAGATTTTTAACGCATTTTCAACTTTTAAAACTGAAAACAATCCTTCTGATGAAAGCAATGCTTCTCGTTTAATTATGTGGTCAACTTCAACAAAGTTGATCAAAGAAAACTTTGTTCTTGGAGTTGGTTCGGGCGATGTGAAAGATGCTTTAAAAGCCAAAAACAGTAAACTTGGAAATACAGGAGTTGTTAAACACAACCTCAACGCGCACAATCAATTTTTGAATACTTGGGTGCAAATTGGTTTATTTGGTTTTATCGCTTTGTGTATGATTATTTTCTATCAATTTAAAGCGACTTCGAATTTTGAAATGAAACTTTTGGCCTTTGGATTTGCTTTTTCGATGTTGTTTGAATCTTTTGTAGAATCCCAAGCTGGAATCATTCCATTTGCATTATTAACGAGTCTTTATTTGCTTTCAGCCAAACGAACAGCAAAGTCCCAATCTTCTTGATGGTCGATATCAATTGCTTCCCATTTAGAGACAACTAAAGGACGAATTCTGTCAAATTCTACCCATGATTTCTTTTTTAAACTTTCGATTTCAAAAATGTATAACAATCCGTTTACATCATACATAGGAGCCAAGTCTTGTCTTCGAACCACATTGTTTTTCGCCCATTTTGATATAAATCCTTCTTTTTCTTCAAATAAAGTATAAAACGGATTTCCAGCGGGTTCATTAACGGAAACAAGAGCTTGGTCATTTTCTTCAAAAAGTTCGAATGCTTTTTTTAAATGTTCAGCGGTTCTAAAAGGACTTGTTGGTTGCAATAATAGCAAATATTCAAGTTGATAGCTTTGTTTTTCGACTACATCTAACATTACTTCTAACATTCCAACAGTATCTTTTGCAAGATTTTCAGCTCGTTGAATCAATTGAATACCATATTTTTCAGTCAAAGGGTACAAAGTTTCATCATCTGTACTTAAAACAATAGATTTTGAATGAAAAACTTCTAGTGCAGTTTGAATTGCTCGTTCAGTAAGTGAAATTCCATTAGCAAACGGTTTTGAATTTTTTCCTGGAACTCCTTTCGATCCTTTGCGTGCTGGAATCAATACAAAAGTATTTTCACGTGATGCTTTCATTAGAATTTAATATGTTTGACATCTTCCTGTGCCCGTTCAAAATCAGTTGGATTTCCAATATCTAACCAATAATGAACAATCGGGTAATTGACAATCTTTTTGTTTTCTTTGATCAATTGATCCATTAAATCGGTTGCATTGTAATGGGTATGTTTCGGAATTCGATCCAATAATTCAGTTTTAATTAGATAAATTCCAGCATTTGAGAAATAAGTGTATGTCGGTTTCTCTTGAAGCGATGTAATTGCACTTCCAGAAGTTTCCAACACGCCATATGGAACTTTCACACGGTAGGAAGTACTGGCAACAGCCATATCTGCTTGATGGTTCTCAAAGAAACGGTAAAAATCTTCAAAATCGATGTTGGTCAATAAATCACTGTTCATTACCAAAATAACGGGTGTGGAAATGTGATCTATAAGCTTAATTGCCCCCAAAGTTCCTAGAGGTTCATCTTCATGGATATACTCAATTTTTAGACCTTTGGATTCGCCTGTACCGAAGCAATCTTCAATTTGTTCAGCTTTGTATTTTACAGAAATCGACATTTTTTCGATACCATAAAGTGCTAAACGATCGATATTGTGTTCGATGATTGGTTTATCTCCAACTTTTAACATTGGTTTTGGAACCTCATCAGTTAATGGGCGTAAACGTTCGCCTCTTCCTCCAGCCATTAATAAAACTTCGAAAGGTAAGACAGAACGTAATTCATTTAAATTCAAAATCTTTACGATACGCTTCTCATCATCTAAAACAGGAAGTAAATCGATCATTTTGGCTTTGAATTCATCAATTTTTTCTAAGCTATATTCGTTTTGATTCAAATAACGGAATGAACGAAACATGATTTGTTCAACAAGCGATTCCAATGAATAATTTTCGAGTAAAGCACGACGTATATCTCCATCTGTTAATGCTCCCACCATTTTTTCATCAGCATCGACAACAAAAACTGCGTCACCATTCACCTCATTGATTCGTTCTAATCCTTGACGAATTGTCGCTGAGCTTGGTAATGTATATTTTGAAATTTCAATCATTTTTTAATCACGGTAAAATTGTAAAATATGTTGAACTGAATTGAATTTTTCTTGTCCATTTTTTTGGATAAAATCAGCTTGAAGTTGAGCGTATTTTTCATCGTTTAAAATACGTTTTCCAATATAAAAATCAGCATACTTTATTCCAAAGTTAGATTTAAATTTGAATAATCGATCGTCTTCGTTTAATGAAAGTCCACCACCAAGATTAACAACTTCGAACTGGTTTTCATTTGCCCAAAAAATAGTTTCACTTAAAAGGAGATTACTTGCACTTACTTTTGGAAAATTTAAATTTCGCGCTGAAAGATAGTAGGTGACATGTTTTCCTGAGACAAAGAAAAGTGCAGCAGCGTAAACAATACCTTCTTTATGCACTTTTGCCAATTTTATTTTCGTCCCTAACTCACGAATGAGTTGTATGTAAAAAGCTTCGTCAAAGTAATAAAAATCTGTAGCCTGTGCGTTTTTCATTGTTTCATTATAAAACACTTGAAAGAAAGTTACATTTTCAATTACGAAATCAGAAATAGAATACTCGAATCCTTCTTTTTTTAGTTTTCGAACGATATTTCTGTTTGTTCCAGAAAATTGTTTTTCCCAGATATGCTCAGAAGTTTGAGATACATCAGTTAATACAATTCTTCGATTAAGAAGATTCGTACATTTTTCTGTGAAATGTAATATGGGATCGTAATGATAACGAATAAATTCAGTAACTACATTCCCTCTAGAACGAATGCTTTCTATAAACAATTTTTCAGCAACCAAATGCAAAGACGAATCTATTGAAAACGGTCCACAATAGCCGTATGGCGCTGTAATGTCAAAAAGGTAATTGTCTTCAATTGGAACTAAAATATAGGGGTAAATCCAACGATTAGTTTCTGACTGAACTACAGCGATTTCGTATTCTCCATTTTGCATTTCTGCTTCACATTGAAGAAAAGAAGGTTGAAAATAGATGTCTAATTGATCAAAAAGATCAGAATTTGCTTTTTGAAATTCAGAAACTGTTTCTTTATTATAAAATGTTATTTTCAATTGCCTCTTTTAATGTGAGCAAAATTTGCTGCATATCCTCTTCCCTGTATCGCTGATCGATGGGCAAAGATAGTAAGGATTTACGGAGCGGCTCATCTTGTGAGTCGAGCCAATGAATTGGAGCAAATATTCCATTGCTTGCCAAATACTTTCTAATTGAATCTCGGTTGTCGATTTGAATCATTACAAACAGTTCAGAGCTCGCTAAAAGTTCAATATTCAATTTTTTTAAACCAGAAATTAATACTTGTGCATTTGCTTCTCTTGTTGTACAAATTTCTTTCCAGTTTAATCGTTTGTAGTGATTTTCATTTGCTGTGAATATGGCTTGATTCTTAAGGCTTTTCTCGGCTTCAGAAAACAAGTTTAAAAATTCCGATTCTAATTCATTCGTTCCATTTTTTTGCCATTCAGTTTTCAAGTCCATTGCTTTTTTCTTTAATTGCAAATAATTTGAATTACTAAAGTCATTCGAATTTTGAAAGGGAGAATAAACAAGTGCACAATCAATTTCCGACCATTTACGCAAGCTTGTAAACGTTGCAAAACCTTTTATTTTTTCTATGGACTGAATACTTTGAACGCAGTCCTCAAGAACTTTAATTGTTTTATTTTGAATTAGTATTTCAGGAATTTCTTGGTATCCATTGAAATGATTCCAAACAATTACTGCGTCATTTAGTGTGTCTAAGTCTTCAAATGTGTAAGTACAAAATTCGTAAGAACAGGCTTTTAATTTTACACGTTCAATTGTTTCAAAACAGTAATGCTTTGGGAAATATACTTTTGAAAATTCTGGACTTAGATTGACTAAAAGAAAGGCTAGTGCATCTGCTCCAGTTTCAAATTTTGACAATAAAAGATTGTTTAAATTATCAGGGAAAAAAGAATGATCTTCCGAGTAAAAACGGGATGAATCAGTTGATGAATAACTTCCTCCTATGTATTTTGAAAGACTCAAAAGGTAGATTTTTTATGAATCAATGCGTTCCAATCAATTCCCTTAAGAAATTCAACAATTCTTTGAGAACCATTTCCGTCGCCATAAATATTGGGCTTATTTTTTAGATTTTTTTTAAAATCAGGATTGGTTGCTTTTTCTAATGCTTCAACTATTTCAGAGACATTAACTGGGACATCAATGCAATTTACGTTTCTTAATCTTCCTTCTTGTCGCTGTCCAACATTTACAACTGGTAAATAAAAACTCATAGCTTCAACAATTCCACTGGAAGAATTTCCAAGCATTGCAATTGCATATTTTTGAGCTGCATAGTAATTCACTTTTCCAAGACTAGCAACAAAAGAAGAGTTTTCATGTTTTTGAGAAATTTCAATTAATGTCTGATTAATTTCTTCTCCACCCACATCTAAATTAGCTGCAGTAAATAAAAAATGACTACTAAAGTTTTTTTCTAAAGCTTCAATCAGTTCAGTTAGAAATTGTTTGTTGATTGTTTGTCTAATTGTTTCACTGTGGAACGTAGCAATGACTAATTCTTTGTCATTTGGAATTGAAAAACGCTCATAAAATTCTTCTTTTGAAGGGAGAATCGTAGACAAAACATCGTCCAATCCAGGTTCACCAGAAACACATATCCTCCATTCCTCTTCACCCATTCGAAGAATATTTTGTTTGTAGATTTCAGTCGCTGGGAAATGAATATGACTCATTTTCGTGACTGCATGCCGCACTTGATTATCTGTAGCGCCTTCTGTTACTTCACCGCCTGAAATATGTGCAACTGGGATGGAAGCAAACAAACACGATGAAACAACTGAAATTAATTCTGAGCGATCACCCAGAACAAGAACTAAATCAGGTTTATTTTTTTGTAAATATTCAGAAAAACCAATTTGTAATTTTGCGTTTGAAGTGTTTATTGCATGAAATCCGAAATCGTCAACAGTAGTGTGAATTTCTGCTGTAATTGGAATTCCGTCTTTTATGATTTCATTGATTGTGTAACCTTGAGATTTGTCTAGATGTCCACCAGAAACAATTAACTCAAACTTAAAATCAGTTTTCATTAATTCCAAAATCAAAGGTTTTAATAAACCATATTCTGATCGTGCTCCAGTAAAAACAGCTATCTTTTTCATTTAGTTAAAATCAATGTCACTTAATTTGATTGCTTGATTTTTAGATAAATCAGTTATAATTTTCTTTCCAATCAATTTTTCGTATTCGTCGATAGATAAATCAACTACTGGTCTTTTTCCAACAAGCATTTCTTCAGTAATCACAGTTCCTACTTTAAGATCTTGAGTCGTGTAAATTCCTTTTTGCACCACTTTTTGAGTTCCTTTTTCAACCGATTGAATGCGTTTAATACCGTCACCCATTGAAAGTTCAATTGAACGAACTCCGTCAACCAATGCTTTTAATTCAATTGGGTCAATGGATGCAACATGATCAGGACCTTCCATTGTTTTATCTAAAGTAAAGTGCTTTTCAATAATTCGTGCACCTCTTGCAGCGGCAGCTAATGAAATTGCAATTCCCTCTGTGTGATCTGAATAACCAACTGTTGTAAGAAAAACAGATTTCAAAGTATCCATTGCTTTCAGATTCACCGTGTTTAATGGTGCTGGATATTCTGAAGTACAGTGTAATAATGCAACTTCAGGAGCTCCATTGTCGATTAAAGTGTAATAGGCTCTTTCCACATCAGCCATGTTTGACATGCCTGTCGAAAGTATTACTGGAAGTTTTTTCTGTGCTATTTGTTTCAGGTATAACAAGTTTGAAACTTCACCAGAACCAACTTTTATTAATTTGATATTTATTTCGTCAACTAAAAAATCGAGGCTTTTTTTCTCATCAGGAGTAGATAAAAAGTCAACACCAATGGATTCGGAATAAGCTTTTAATTCTTTGAAATCAGCATAACTGAGTTCTAATTTTTTCAACATTTCAAACTGAGAACTGTCTCCATCATTTTTCAATTGATAGTCAGCTTTTGGAGCGTCTTCGGTCAATAATTCCTCCGTTTTCCATGTTTGAAATTTTACACAATCTACTCCAGCTTTCTTTCCAGTTGCGATTAACTGTTTAGCCAATTCTAAACTTCCATTGTGATTGACACCCGCTTCAGCAATAATATATATTTTATCTTCAAACATGTATTTACTTATTTAAGAATTACCGAACTTGGAATATTTACCAAACGTTCATCCAACCATTTTGAGTTTTCCAAACTGTCTTTTTGAAACGATTTAAAAGCAGGTAAATCAGTCATTAATTTCCAAACAGGACGGGACATTACATTGTTTTCATTTGAATATTTCAAGAATGCATCTCGTTGCTCTTTGTTTTCCAAAACAATTGTATTTAACCAATAATTCGCTTTTGTGTTTTCTCGTTCAGTTACGAAAGAAACGCCAATTTTTGAAAAAGCATCAGCATAATAATGCGCTGTTTCTCTTTTGTTTTCTAAAATAGTATTCAATTGTTCTAGTTGCGCGCACAATAATGCTGCATTCACATTTGGCATCCTGTAATTGTAGGCCACTTCATCGTGGAAAAAATCCCAAGGATGCGCTACTTTAGCCGTAGTTGTCAAATGTTTGGCTCTTTTCGCCCAATCTGGGTTATTTGTTATAATTGCTCCGCCAGCACCAGAAGTAATGGTTTTATTTCCATTAAAACTGAAAGCTGCAATGTGACCAATAGTTCCAGTATGTTTTCCATTCACATATGTTCCAAGAGATTCAGCGGCATCTTCAACCAAAACAATATTGTGTTTTTCGCAAATAGTCATTAATTCTTCAATTTCTGCAGCAAAACCAAAAGAATGCATTGGAACACAAGCACGAATGACTTTTCCAGTAGTTTTATTTACACAGAAACCAGCTTCGTTTTGAAACGTGTTTTCTTCCAAAAATCTTGAAACTGCTTTTGGACATAAACCTAGCGTTTCTTTACTTACATCTAAAAAAATAGGACTCGCACCGATATATGAAATTGCATTTGCAGTGGCTACAAAGGTTAATGCTTGCGAAATCACTTCGTCTTCGCGTTTTACACCTGCAATTAGTAAAGCCATGTGCAATGCTGCAGTTCCATTTACCGTTGCAACAGCATGTTTTGCTCCAGTAAATTTGGCCATTTCTTCCTCAAATCGATTAACAAATTCTCCAACGGAAGAAACGAAAGTTGAATCAATACACTCTATCAAATATTCTTTTTCATTACCTCCAAAATAAGGAACATGTAGTGGAATGAAATCAGTTTTACCGTATCTTTCTTTTACAATGGTGACAATTTGTGCAAATTTATCAGGCATACTCATTTCGGAACATTAAATATTGTAAATATTTGCTTTGTAGTTTTTCAAATTCTCTGGATTTCTGAACCATTCAATTGTTTCTTTCAAACCATCCGAAAGGGAAGTTTCAGGAGCCCACCCAGTAAATTCTTTCAATTTAGTATTGTCTCCATATAAGCGAAATACTTCGGATTTTTCAGGGCGCATACGCTCTTCTTGTTGTTTAATTGTAGCTGCTGGTTTGATTTGAGCAATTAATTCATTCGCTAAATCGCCTATGCTAATTTCATTATGAGTTGCGATATTGACTTCATGTCCAATTAATTTATCACAAAGTGAAATTTCAACGAAGCCACGTGCAGTATCTTTTACGAAAACTAAATCACGCGTTGGAGTTAAATCACCTAAATTTATTTCATTGTAATCATTCAATAATTGTGAAATAATTGTTGGGATAATTGCGCGAGCAGACTGTCTTGGTCCAAAGGTATTAAATGGTCGAACGATTGTGATTGGCAAATCAAAACTTCTGTAAAAAGACTCAGCAATTGAATCAGCGCCAATTTTTGTAGCTGAATAGGGAGATTGCCCTTGACGTGGGTGTTTTTCATCAATTGGAACATAGTTTGCTGTTCCATAAACTTCACTTGTTGAAGTGATCAAAACGCGTTCCGTTCCCAAATCTTTAGCTGCCTGAACAATATTTAAAGTGCCTTTTACATTTGTATCAACGTATGCATCAGGCGAATGGTAAGAATAAGGAATTGCAATTAATGCTGCCAAATGATAAACAATATCGATGTCTTTCATTGCTGTACGCACACCATTTGGATCACGCACATCGCCAGTAAAAATATCAATTTGATTCAATTTATCTTGAGGTAAGGTATCCAACCAACCCCATCTATTAAAGGAATTGTAGTAGCAAAAAGCGCGCACAATTGCACCTTCATTAATTAAAGCTTCTACGAGGTGAGATCCAATGAATCCGTCTGCACCTGTAACTAATACTCGTTTGTCTTTTAAACGCATTGAAATAATTTGTAGCTCAAAGATACCAACAAAATTATAGTTTCTTTATTATTCTAAAATATAAAAGGGTTCCGCAATTAAGACAGAACCCTTTGTAACTAATTTTCAATAGTTATCTATTAATTTGAATTTTAACTTTATTTATTTTTCCCCCATCAACAATGTTAACAAAATAAAAACCTGATTTTATTGAACTGACATCAATCGTGTTTACACCTTGATTCAAATTTGTCAATTGAAAAACATTCTTACCAAGTAAATCAGTAATAAAAAATGAATAATTAGACTTCTCTAAATTATTAACTAATAGCTTTAGTTCGTTAGCTGTAGGTATAGGGTATACGCTAACTTCTTGTTTGTCAAGTTGCTCTGTAGTATAATTTGGGTTTTCGTCATCATTTAAACCACTCATTTTAAAAATTGGAGAGTTATAACAATTTTGATCAACACTAGTGCCATCCATCCATCCATTATATGTCCCAGTATGATTTGTGAGTGATAGGTTAACCCCATTTAGAAGTGAAAGTGCACGCACTGCACCACCAGTATATCCAGTGTTTACTAAAATTAATTCTGCACTTCCATTAGAATTAACATCTTCACAGTACATTCTATCAGATCCATCCATCCATCCACTATATGTTCCGTGATTTAACCATGAAATACTTGAGCCATTCATTATATTTACTGCTCGAATTGCTCCACCAGCATAGTCAGTATTAACTAAAATCAAATCTTCAGTGCCATCATTATTTGCATCAGCAGCAAATAAGCGATCGCAAACGTCCATCCAGCCATTATAATTTGGTGAGCCACCATGATTTAACCAAGAAACATTAGCACCAGTAATAGAATTAACAGAACGAATTGCACCACCAGTATATCCAGTATTTACTAAAACAACTTCATCACTTCCATCATTATTAACATCTGCTAATGCAATTTTATCAGTGGCATCCATCCACCCGTTAAAGCTTGGAGCCCCCCCGTGATTAATTGACCCTAAATTTAATCCTGTACTCAAATCTACCGTTCTAATTGCCCCACCAGTATATGAAGTATTAACCAAAACCAAATCCACCTTATTATCGTTATTCATATCACCTATGAGCATCCTATCACTTGCGTCCATCCAACCATTGTAACTTGGTGTGCCACCATTATTAAAATAGGAAACACTTAATCCAGTAATCATATTAACAGCTCTAATTGCACCGCCAGTATAGTCTGTATTTACTAAAATTAATTCTTCAGAGTTATCTCCATTAATATCTCCCACAAACATTTGATCAGTTGCATCCATCCACCCATTTAGGTTTGGCGTTACGGCATTATAATTTATCCAACTTATCTAATCCATTTGATAAGTTAATAACTCGTATTGCACCTTGAGCATAATCTGTGTTAACAAGAATTAAGTCTTTTTTTCCATCTCCATTTGCATCGGCAAGAAACATTTTATCGGTATTATCCATCCATCCTTGAAAATTACAATGATAATACCAATGAAGGTTTGCACCTGAAATTAAATCATCTACTCTAATCGCACCTTGAACATAGTCTGTATTAACCATTACAATTTGTTTATTTGATCCTTCTTTTGTAACATTTCCTACAAACGTTTTGTCCCAAGTATTCGTTCCTGCACTTCTATATTTATAAATACTTCTAATTCCATCTATATCATCTTGAGATAAATCTGTAACTGGTACTCCGTTATATGAAGCGTACATTACTGCTGTTGATAATGAAGAATGATTTAACCCGAGTGAGTGTCCCAATTCATGAAGTGCAACAGAATATAAATCTGTACCTCCTGTTGCCGACTGTAAACACCAAGTATATGTTTCATTGAAATGAATATCTCCATTATTATTGTAATATGCATGCGCCAAAGTACTGGGTCCAAAGTTATTCCCATCACCATGAGATATTGGCTCCCAACTTATGTCGATGCAATTAGGCTGACCTGCTGTACTGATTTCATAGAAATTAATAGAAACATACTTTTGCCAAGTATTAATTGCATTTAGAACAGCAATTCGTTCATCATTCCCTGTGATATCAGGTGTCCCATTTTTGAAATGATAATTTAAGTTATGACAATTTTGACCTGCACCTTCCCAACCCTGAGTTGCAGCAAGGTATTTTTCAGAACCTTCAATATTTGACGAAAACTCAGCCATGTGTCCATACTCAGTATCTGCACCAAGTCACAAATGAAAAGGTTTATTTTCTTTAATGTAATCTGGAGCAACAGAAATCCATGACACCAATTCATTATTCGATAACTTAATAATTCCTTCTTTAGATAGATTAACAACTCTAACAAATATTGGCAAATACTTATTTGGGAGAGAAGTTAGCTTATTCATTTCCAAAAATCTATCAACATCATTTTTTTGAAAATTACTTGGCAAATATAACAAGACTGTTTTAGATTCTTCATCAACTGAATTGATATATTCCTGCACTGAATTTTGCAACTTGAACTTAGGATTTAATTCTTCAAATGAAACGAAGTTTTCTATTGATTTGAAGTTAGTGTTTGAATTAAAACTCACATATAAAGTTGTGTTATTCACAAAATTTAATACGTCAATTTTTTTTGATATTAAATCCTCAACAGAAGGTAATGTAGAAAAGTGAATTAACCCATAAACATTTTCTTGCTTTTCAAAAGCATTAATATTTGTGGGAATTAGAGTAAGTTCAACTTGTGAATTTACATGTTGACCAAAACATGTCAAAGTAGACATGTATATTAGATGTGTTAGTTTCATAATTATTATTTTTTCAAAAATATATTTAAAACCTTTCATGCACAAGCACAAGTGGCTTATTTCTACTAATTGGTTGTTATTATTTATTAATTTGCCTTTTATGTTTGATAATGTTTCCAAAAGAACAAATATTTCTAAATTCTTTATAATAACTAACTTTACTTCATGAAAAAAATCATCACAATACTTGGTGCGCGACCGCAATTCATAAAAGCGGCGGCAGTTTCAGCATTATTTTCAAAAGAGTTTAATGAAATTTTAGTTCACACTGGTCAGCATTACGATGCAAACATGTCGGATGTGTTTTTTGATGAGTTGGGGATTCCAAAGCCAAAATATCATTTAAATGTGGGTTCTGGTTCACATGGCGCAATGACAGGTGCAATGTTAGCTGAAATTGAAAAGGTATTGTTGGAAGAGAAACCTGATTTTGTACTTGTTTATGGTGATACAAACTCAACACTTGCTGGCGCTTTGGCTGCTTCAAAATTATTGATTCCAGTAATTCATGTGGAAGCGGGCTTGCGTTCGTTTAACAAAGCAATGCCAGAAGAACAAAACCGTATTTTAACCGATCATATTTCTGATTTATTGTTCGTTCCAACTCAAACTGCTGTAGATAATCTCATTTCAGAAGGAATTCGAAAGGGAGTTCATCAGGTAGGCGATGTAATGTATGATGGAATTCTACATTTCACTGAAATTGCAAAAGCGAAAAGTACGATTCTAAAGCAACTGAATTTAGAGGAAAATTCCTTTTTGCTTTGTACAATTCACCGAGCAGAAAACACGAATGATCCAGTGCGATTGAAAGCAATTTGCAAAGGTTTGAGTGAATCTGGTGAGCAAATTATTTTGCCATTGCACCCTCGAACGCAAAAATTCATTTCAGATTATGGAATTCAATTAGGAGAAAATGTGCGAGTGATTGAACCTGTTGGTTATTTAGACATGGTACGTTTGGAATCTGCTTGTAAAAAAATCGTAACAGATTCGGGTGGCGTTCAAAAAGAAGCATTTTTCTTAGCAAAACCTTGTATTACGATGCGTGATGAAACCGAATGGGTGGAAACCGTTCAAAATGGCTGGAATGTAATTGTTGGAGCTGATTCTACGAAAATTATTGATGCAATTACGAATTTCAACCCAACAATTGAGCGCAAAAGTTACTTTGGTGCAGGAAATGCAGCAGAGCAAATTGTTAAAATCCTTACTACTTTTACGAAATGAAATTAATTTCAGTTGTTATACCTTGTAGAAACGAAGAAAAGTACATCGAAGAATGTATTCGGGCAATTTATGCATCTAAAATAGATTCTGAAATTCGTTTTGATGTATACGTTGTAGACGGAATGTCTGATGATTCAACAAGAGAAATTGTTTTGAATTTAAGTAAAGAATTTCATAGCTTACAGTTAATCGACAACACAAAGAAATTAACGCCTTTTGCTTTTAACCTCGGTATTCATCAAAATTCAAAAGCAGATTTCATTCAAATTGTTGGTGCACGACATATCATAAGTAACAATTATATTTCAAAAAGTTTAGCCATTCTTCAAAAAGATGCATCTGTTTGGTGTGTTGGCGGGAAAATTATTAATGAATATTCGAATGAAACGAGTGAAGTTATTTCGAAAGCAATGGGTTCGAGTTTTGGAATGGGAATAGGCAACTTTAGAACACTCACTAAGTCAGGTTTCACAGACACAGTTACAAGCCCGCTTTACCCCATGTGGGTTTTTGAAAAGATTGGTTATTTTGATGAAGAATTGATTCGCAACCAAGACGATGATTTCAATTTCAGATTAACAAATGCTGGGGGTGAAATTTGGTTTGAAGCGGATATCAATTTAAAATATTATGTGCGTGCGAGCTATAAAAATGTTGCAAAACAATTTTTTCAATATGGGTACTGGAAAGTTTATGTTAACAAGAAACATAAGGCAGTTACAACACTTCGACAGCTCGTTCCTCCACTTTTTGTTATCTATCTCTTAATTCTACCATTCACCTATTTGATTTCACTCTTAATTGGTGCAATTTACTCAGCCCCACTTATTCTATATTTATTATTGGATTTTTTCATTTCTTTCAGAAGTTCAACCAAAATGGTATATACTTTTCCAATTCTTCATGTGAGTTATGGTTTAGGCTACTTGAATGGAATCTTTCAATTCGTTTTACTGAATAAAAAACCATCTGAAAAGAACAAGGAGTTAAGTCGATAAACTGAAAAGTTGTACTTTCCAACTTTCTAAACATTCTGTTTCAATTAAACAATTTTTAGTTTCAAAAGGATGAATAAATGAAAGTGAAAAAGCATGTAAATACAACTTATTTATTCCCAATTGTTGTTCAAAAAAATGATTGTGGTGTCGGTCGCCATATTTTGGATCATTGATAATTGGATGTCCGATTTTGGCGCAATGAATTCGCAATTGATGTTGCCTCCCTGTTTTAGGACTTAATTCGATTAAAGAATAGCGCTGGGTTTCATATTTTGAAAAGGCAAAGGGCAATTCCAGCTTTTCGATAAGCGCATAATGGCTTAAGGCGTCTTTGTAATTTCCGCGTTCATTTTTAACTGGTGAATCAATAATGCCATTTTCAGCTACCCATCCGCGTAAGAGCGCATGGTATTTTTTATCAATTAAGTTGGAATCAAAAAGTTGTTGAAAACTGGAAACGAATTCGTTTTTTTTGGCAAATAGAAGACATCCACTTGTTTTTCGATCTAAACGGTGAACAGGCGAAGCGGTTTCATAACCTTGTTCCCGAATTAAATCTGTCAAAGAAGTTTCTTGAATGTTGCGTGCATAATACGAATGATGAACGATTAAGTTGGCGGGTTTGTTAACTACAAAACAATAATCGTCTTCATACAATATGGGAATCTCCATTCTGTAAAAATAGTTATTCATCAGAAGAAAAATGAGTTGAAACTTTTTAAAAATCAACTTTTTGACTAACTTAAAGTAAATATTAGATTCAAAACAGCAATTATGGGCGCAAAAAAAATGACTCAATTCAACAAAGAAAAAAACAAAGTTTCGGAACTTTACTTGGCAATTTCTCATCCTGCACGACTACAAATGATAGAAAATATTCGTTCATCAAGTTTTATACGCGCCAAAGAATTAGAAAAAAATTTGGAACTATCAAGAACTTCAATTTTATATCATTTAGATATTTTGAAAGAACATGGCATTGTAAAATATGAATATGGGACACATCATTATTTGTTGTATTTAGATGAACTACCATTGAAAATAGCCAGAGATTATCTGAGCGACACGATTTTAGGTTAGTGAAATTTGACAGATGTCTAGATATCTAGACATCTGTGAAAAAGAAGAACTATTTGGGTACTAATAATTTTGGTGTATTGAGCCTCCCAAGGAACTCTTATTTGTTGGCGGATCTAAAATTCATTAATTCAAAATTCAGAAACGATCTCATCCAAGGCAATTACTCCAAAATAATCGTTTTTCCGTATCTTTAAAGATTTTCCATCAGAATAAACAAACGTAGGAAAAGTTCCTCCTGCCACATCGTTCATCAACTTTTCATTTTGAGAAACTGAAAATTCAACTCCTTTTGGTGCAATTCGTTTGTATAGATCAATGCTTTTATGATTTAAAGAACAAACAATAAATTCAATTTTTATCTTTTGATTCTTTTTCTGAATCGCCACCATTCTTTGCAAAGCATCCATACAAAATGGGCAACCAAGGATTGCTACGATGTATAACTTTTTATCTTTCGATTTGAATTCATTTGTTTCAAACAGAAAACTTTTTGAATTATTCGAAAAATCACCTTCATAAATTGGATGAACCATGAAAAACCCTCCAAAAGTGATTAATGGTAAAAGGTTATTAAAAAAAACTAAAAACAAGATTAATCCAAGTGAAAAAAAATGATGCTGTTTCTAAGTAAAGACCATTAACTTTGCAGAAAAAAGTAGATGAATATTAAAAGTGCTTTATTCGTTGTTTCAAACACCGATATTAATTTATGTCCAATAGACGGAAAACCTGAATACGCATTTATTGGTAGATCTAACGTAGGTAAATCTTCATTAATTAACATGCTCACAGAGCGAAAAGATTTAGCCAAAACATCTGGAACTCCGGGTAAAACACAACTTATCAATCATTTTGTAATTAACGACAATTGGTATTTGGTAGATTTGCCGGGCTATGGTTATGCCAAAACATCTAAAGCGAATCGGATAAGTTGGGAAAAATTTATTTCAGAATATTTAACGAAGCGCGAATCTTTGGTGAATATTTTTGTTTTACTTGATTCTCGAATTCCACCTCAAAAAATAGACATCGAATTTATGGGTTGGTGTGGCGAAAACGGCTTGCCCTTCTCAATGATTTTTACGAAAATCGATAAAATTTCGAGTTCTGTACTTCAAAAAAATCTTGCTGCATACAAAAAAGAAATGTTGAAACTTTGGGAAGCACTTCCACCGGTTTTTACAACTTCGAGTGAATCTAAATTTGGTCGTGAAAAGATCCTGAACTATATTGAAACAATAAACTCTTCTCTAGTCTAAACGGTTTTCAACTGCAAACTCGATCGTTTCTTTTAAATCTCTGAATCGAAAATCAGGAAATTGTTTTAAAAGTTTTTCAGAAGAATAGTGTTGTATAGATTGAGAACTTCGTGCAGATTCTTTTGTAATTGTTGGAGATTTTGATGTGAAAAATGATTTAAACGAGTCTAGTCGCCAAGCCAAAGAAGTTAAAAAAGTTCCGGCTAATTTGTAGGTTTTTTTCACCTTCAATTTCTCTGAAATTAAATCAAATAAATTTTTGAAAGAAGAATTCGTTCCTGTTACTAAAAATCGTTCTGCCGAAATATCTGAATGAAGAAGCATTGAAACTATTTCAGATACATCACGCGAATCAACAAAAGCATTTTCTCCTCGAGTATAATATTTCAAGCCATTTTTTATTGATCTAAAAATTTTCAATGATGAATCGTTCCACGAGCCTGCTCCAAAAATCACACTTGGATTTACGATTACTGCATTCAAACCTTCCTCAATTCCGCGCCAAACTTCTTTTTCTGCGCTGTATTTTGAAAGTGAATAATTAGATACATCTTCATTTCCATTCCAACCATTTGTTTCGCGTTTAATGTGTTCATTTAAAAGCGAATCTGAACCAATAGCAGCGGTAGATGAAATGTAAATCATTCTTTTCACCCCAAGTTTAAGTGCAATATTAACGCAGTTAGCGGTTCCTTCTCGGTTAATTTGAAAAAGCAAGTTGAAATGTTTTTTTTCAAAAGAAACCAAAGCCGCGCAATGAATAATTTCATCACACCCTACAATCGCATCTTTTACATCGTGAAGCGAGCGAATATCTCCTTGAAACCAATCTAATTGAGATTGAATCAGTTGATTATCTACCCCAAAATGAGTTAAATAACGAATTAACTTATCTTTCGACGGACTAGAATGATAAAACAAGCGAAGATTTCTTCCTGTTTTAATTAAATCAAGTGTTATTTGAGAACCAAGTAAACCTGTTGCCCCTGTTATTAAAATCATACGGTATAAAAATAATCAATTAGAAGTAAAGTACACCTAGATATTTTTTCATGCTTAATTCACGAATTATTTAAATGACATAAAACAGTTATTGAACTGTTGAAAAAAGCACTCAAATTGCGCTCATTGAATATTCTATGCATATTAATGAATATATATCGTTTTTCAAAAAACATATATTTTGTTAAAAACAAACATATAGAATAACTTTGTGATATGTTGAAAAGGAAATTTTTTGTACTACTAATCCTACTGATGACTTTTGCTTCTTGTCAATCTGAATATGAGAAACAAGTCACAAATGGAAGAGAATTGGCTCGAAAAGAGATGATGCTTTCGTTGAAATCTACAAAAAGACAAGAACTAGTTCAAGAATTAAAAAAATGTGCTCATTTATCTGGAAATGAAACTGTTTTTAATTCAGATATTAAAACTTATCGTATTCAATTAGCACAAAATGATCCGAACAAAAGATTGATTACAAAGTTTCCTTAAAAGAATTCTAATTCAAGAGTAGGATTCCAAAAAACATTTTTCCAATCTACAATAACATCTTCTTCCACTTTTATTCCTTCATTTTTCAATAAATCTTCCATCATTGAAGGAGATTGAAAGTGTGTTTTACCAGTTAACATTCCGTTTCTATTTACTACTCTATGCGCCGGAATTTGGGGTTCTCCATGCGCTGCATTCATTGCCCAACCTACCATTCTACTCGATCTTTTCGCTCCCAAATAATTCGCAATTGCACCGTAAGAAGTTGCTCTTCCTGAAGGAATTAGTTTTACAACTTCATATACACGATCAAAAAAATCTGCGCTTTGTTCCGAAATTTTTACTGTTTTCATTGTAACAAAGAAACTAACTTCTAGTTATAGATTTAACCAAAAACCAAAAAAAAATGAAAGCATTATTAATTTTAGTTGTTGCGATTTTATCGTTTCAACTAACTGCACAAGAAGAATTGAACTCTGAACTAACTGATTTATGGAAGGTTAGTTGCTATCCTAATCCAACGAGCGATTTACTTGTAATTGAATCTTCGGATGAAATTAAAAGTGTGACTTTGATTAATTTAAATGGCGAAGTGCTCAAATTAAACCCACTCCCAAACTGGTGTTATTCTTTGAGTGATATTCCTGCTGGTTGGATTTTTGTTTACATTGAAAACAAAACTGGAGATATTATTAAAAAGAATGTTTTTAAAACAAATTAGATTGACTTTTAATTTCTTGATTGGATGTTAATTAACTAATTATTTTTAAAAAAGTACGCCACATAATTTTTACATCTGTTGCCAAACTTGGGTTTTGAAGATACTTTTTATTTAGTTCAATTTTTGCGGGCATAATTTCTTCAATGTAGGTTTTGCGCGGATTAAAAGATTTTCCAAGTAATTCATTTTCATTGAAATATTCGAGTGACGCCAAATCTGTTATTCCGGGTTTAACTTTTAATATTTCGCGTTGGGTTTTTGAATATAGATCAACGTATTCTTTTACTTCTGGCCTTGGTCCAACAATCGACATTTGTCCGATCCAAACATTTAAAAACTGTGGAAACTCGTCTAATTTAGATTTCCGAATGAAATAACCAACACGCGTAATTCGGGGGTCGCGCATGCCAACTGTTAATTTCCCAAATTTATCTGCGTCTTTTCGCATTGTTCTAAACTTCCATAATTTGAAAGGTATTTCATTTTTACCAATTCGTTCTTGGCGATAAAAAATGCCTCCTCTACTTTCAATTGCGATACACAAAGTGAGAATTATTCCAACGGGAAAAAAACAAATTAGAATAATTGATGAAACAACCCAATCAAACACGCGTTTCATCCAATGACTGATTTGACTGCAAGTTTAACTGCACTTATTACCGTTTGAACTTGTTCATCAGACAAATCGTAATAAACCGGGAGAGTTATTTCATTGGAATATTTGTTCCAAGTTTCGGGATAATCTTCTATTTTGTAGCCCAAATTCTTGTATGCTGTTAAAATTGGAAGCGGTTGAAAATGAACATTTACAGAAACATCTTGATCAAAAATAATTTGGATAATTGCATCTCTTTGCGCTTCAGTAATCCCTTCTATTCGCAAGAGATATAAATGATAACATGTTTCTCTAAATTCATCTTTCATTTTGGGAAGCAGTGCCCACGATTCGTTTTCAAAGGCTGAATTATATGCTTCACAAATTGTTTTTCTTCTGTCTACATTTTCGTGAAAACGCTCTAATTCAATTAAACCAATTGCCGCCTGAAGATCGGTCATGTTGCATTTGAAACCGGCAGACAAAACATCGTATCTCCAAGCACCTTTTTGAGCTTTGGCAAGTGCGTCTTTTGATTGACCATGTAAAATTTGGATACACAAATCTTTATAAATTTCTTCGTGATCGAACTGCTCTGGGAGGTTTATTGACATTGTTCCACCTTCGGCTGTTGTTAAGTTTTTTACCGCATGGAAGGAAAAAGAACTAACGTCGGCTAACGCACCAGATTTTTTGCCTTTATAATTTGCTCCAAAGCTATGTGCGGCATCTGCAGCAACTAGAATTCGTCCTAATTTTTCTTGTTTTTCAGAGTTTGCTTTAAAAAGAGCTTTTATTTCTGGTTCATTTATCAATGCAAATATTGCCTCATAATCACACGGAAAACCTGCAATATCTACCGGCATTATTGCTTTAGTTCTGGGAGTTATGGCTTTTCGAATGTTGTTAATATTGATATTAAAGTCATCTGAATTTATGTCAACAAAAACAGGTTTTGCGCCAATGTGAACGATTACGTTTGCACTTGCACAATAGGTATATGGAGGCAGAATTACCTCATCACCTTCACCAATTCCCCACCAACGAAGGAGTAATTCCATTCCTGCCGTCCATGAATTAACTGCTACAGTGCATTTATTTCCGCAATATTCAGTTAATTTTTTCTCAAAAAGTTTCGTTCGTGGTCCTGTCGTAATCCATCCGGATTTTAAAGCCGCTGTTACTTCGTCGATCACTTTTTGGTCTATTCTTGGGGGCGAAAATGGAATCATTATATGTTTTTCTGCGAAGTTAGTGAAAAGTAGCTAAAGTAATAATTAGCTTAGCGAATATGGTATGAAATTAGCGCAAGTGGGAAAGATACTAACATTTTATTTTATCCGTTTGAGCTGTTGTTTAACCGTTAATAATGGTTAACTACGGCTAATATCGATTATGTTCACCAGAAACCTTACTTAATACCAATTTATAAAATGCAGTGAAGCAGTTATTCTGGCCCGACGAAGATGAAAATGGAATTAACTAAAAAAAGTAACGTGAACTTAGCTTAAAAAAACGACCAACGGAAGTTCTTTTAAAGCAAGTTGACGCTTTTTTTAAGAATGGAATTGAAAACGCAGGCGGAATTGCCAGCCAAAATAGTTCGATATTAATTATAAATCCGCAAAAGATTTGATCCGTTCCAATCGTAACGGTATTGGCGAAGTCCCCAATCAGAATTTTGAATCGGAGAACCATCATACAAAGAAAAAACCGCCTCAGAACAAGGATCATCTAATTCTAAAAAATTAGTACTCTTAGGTGAAACCCCCTCTGCGCATGTCCCTTGTGGATCGAGCGGAGATTGACGTTCCCAGACTACAAATTCATCAATCCCTTTTCTGTAAATAACAATTCCCTTTAAACCTCCAGCAACGTAACACCAACCACCAACTGCATTGATTTCTTGATAAGAAGGCAAAGACAAATCTATAGTGAAATCGAATGGAATGGAGGGCAGTGGATATTCGTTGTTTTTATTGCAGGAAAAAAACACACTTGTAAAAAGAAAAAAAATAAGTACTTTCGAAATCGACATATATAAACTAGAATTATCCTTTTGACTCAAAAACATTGCCATGAAGATACAAACGAAATTGATTACCTGGATATTGTGCTTGTTTTTTATTTTGACACCTGTCACTCAAACAAGCTATGCCCAAGAAGCTGCATCAGTTGAAGAAGCAGAAAAAAAAATTGCTAAACGAAGAAAAAAAGAGGCGAAAATTGCTAAAAAAGCGAAGAAACAATCACAAAAAGCATATTGGAAACGCCAAAGTAAAGAAGCTAAAAAGAGTGTAAAGAAGAATGCGCGCAGACAGAAGAAGGCGGCTAGGAAGAAATAGACGGGAAACAAGAGAAAAGAATCTGTAATCTTTAGAAATAAAAAGAATTAATATTGCTTGTTTTCTTTAGACGAACAGCTTTTCGCGCCAGTTTCCGGCATGTTCTTCTGAAAGTAAATTCAATTTCTTTAAATAATGTGTTGTTTTTTCAAAAGCTAAAGGATAAGCAATTCCTTTGTAATTCCATTCAATTTCAGAAAGCCATTTTTCTACTTGGTCATGACGTAAATTGTATCGCCACGAAATAATCTCAACTGCATCTGGATCGTTTTTAACCTCCCAAGCTTTTTGATTCACCAAAGCACACATTTGATCTAAAAGTTGGGCATGGTCTGCAATAATTTCATTTCGAACTGCAATCACAAAACACGGCCAAGGAGTGACAACATCTCCAATATATTTACATTTTCCTTGCTCAACATACGGAAAAGTAGTGTATTTCTCCCATAAAAAAACAGCTGCTTCTTTATTTTCTAACGCCCACAAACCGCCATAAATATCGCCCACAACATTAAATTTCAAATCACTGAGCGACCATCCGTTTTGGTCTGCCATTACATAAGACATGAGGTGTGAACCCGAACCAAAGCGTGAAATAGCAAAGGTTTTGTCTGTTATCTGCTCACTTGAATCGATGGCTTGATTTGCTGGAACGTGAATTCCCCACGACAAAGGAGAAACAACATAAACTTGCAAAATTTTTGCGTCTAAACCTTCTAAAATTGATTTCGTTATTCCCTCAGTTAATAAAACTGCAATGTCAATTGAACCTGTTTCTAGTCCGCGTAACATTTGACCAGTTCCTCCACTCATATCTGACCAATGCAAATTTAAACCAATATCTCTAAATTTTCCTTCCTCAATAGCTAAGCGCCAAGGCAAATTAAAATGCTCTGGAACGCCACCTATTTTTAATCCAATTTCATTCATTCTTAATTGTGCTTGAATTGCATATCGTATAAACGCTTGTAAAAGCCATTTTTTTCTACTAATTCGGCATGATTTCCGCTTTCAACAACCATTCCCTTGTCGAGAACAACAATTTTATCAGCAGATTGAATAGTAGATAATCTGTGCGCAATTACGATAGATGTTCGTCCTTTGGTTAATTCCTCGGTTGCACGTTGAATCATTTGTTCAGATTCTGAATCGACACTAGAAGTGGCCTCATCTAAAATCAGAATATGCGGATTGTAAACGTATGCTCTAATAAAAGCGAGAATTTGCCGCTGACCAACAGAAAGAACTCCTCCTCTTTCTTGCAACTGATAATCATATGCACCTGGTAATTTTTCAATAAATTCATGGGCGCCAATTTTATGTGCCGCTGCAATTACTTCTTCGCGAGTTATCTCAGGATTTCCGAGTGTAATATTGTTGTGAAGAGAATCTGAAAAGAGGAAAACATCTTGTAAAACAACCGCAATGTTTCTACGTAAATGATTGAGTTCAATATCGCGCAGTTCAACGTCGCCAATATGAATTGTTCCTTTTTGAAACTCATAAAAACGTGAAAGTAAATTCACTATAGAAGTTTTACCAGCACCTGTTGCACCAACAAAAGCAACTAACTGCCCAGGCTGAATACTTAAATCTATTCCTTTCAGCACCCAATTTTCTTCGCTGTAGGCAAAATGAACCTGATCTAATTTAATTTCTTTATCGAAATCTACATTTGAATTTGTTCCTGTATCTTGCACGTTCTCATTGGTGTCAATGATTTCGAAAACGCGCTCAGAACGCACAATTCCGCGTTGAAGTACATTAAATTTATCTGCTAATTGACGAATTGGACGATACATCATTTGAGTCCAAAAAACAAATCCAATAATTTCTTTAAAGTGTTTCTCTGGTTCAATAGTGTCGCCAGTAAGAGCTAAACCAGCCCAAACTAAAATTAAAGCAACAGAAAATGAACTCAATAATTCTACAACAGGAAAGAAAATTGAAAAAGCCCAAACAGCATTAATGTGTGCCGTTCTGTGCGATTTGTTTACTTCCTCGAAAGCTGCTTTTACTTGTTTTTCCCGTCCAAAAAGTTGAACAATGTTCATTCCTGTTAAATGCTCTTGAACGAACGTGTTTAATCTATTCACTGCCGAACTTTCCTGTTGAAAAGATTTTCGCATTGCTTTAGCAAAAATTCGGGTAGCGATAATGAGAATTGGAACCGGTGCAAGTGTCATTAAACAAAGTTTCCAATTTGTAACAAACATGCAAGTAACTACTACAATTAACATTAGTAAATCGCCAACCAATTCAATTAATCCGGCTGAAAAAACTTCTGAAATTGCTTCAATATCTGCAACTACACGAGTAACGAGAGATCCTACAGGAGTTTTATCGAAATAATTTACACGAAACTCGCTAATATGATTAAAAACGCGAATACGTATGTCGCGAATAATACTTTGTGCTAATAAATTCGATAAATATGTGGTGAAAAACTGTAAAATAGTTTCGAGCAAAAGCATTCCAAAAATGAAAGCAATAAACACTAAAAACAACTGCGGATTTGGTTCGTCAATTACATATTTCTGAATACTTTGAGAAATTAAATAAGGACGCAAAGGAGTTATCACAGCTAGAGTAACAGTGAAAACAATAGCGAAAATCAATAACTTTCGATAAGGTTTAGCGAATTTTAAAAGACGTAAAAAAATACGCGAATCTATTTTTCCTTTTTTAGACATTTCGCTGCAAATTTACTACTTTCTAGGCGTGTTAAATCTATAAAAAAATTAAAAATTCAAAAAAAACAACACAAACAGTTTTTTAATAGCATATCATTGATTTACTTTGCGATGAAGTAAATTTTTACCCATGATTCACAATCTTAGTCAAACAACATCCATTTTCGGAACTTTCCTAGCAGAATTACGCGATTTTGAAATTCAAAAAGACCCAATACGTTTTCGTCGTAATTTGGAGCGAATTGCTGAAGTTGCTGCTTATGAAATCAGTAAATCATTAACGTATGAAAGTAAAGCAATCACTACTCCACTTGGAGAAGCAGAATGTTTTTTATTAAAACAACAACCCGTTTTAGCAACAATTCTTCGTGCTGGCTTGCCCATGCATCAAGGGTTGCTAAATTATTTTGACAGAGCAGAAAGTGCATTCATTTCTGCATACAGACGTCATACAACTGCAGAAGATTTTGATATACATGTTGAATATTTAGCTGCGCCAGACATTAATGGCAAAACATTGATTATTTCTGACCCCATGTTAGCAACCGGAAGTTCAATGGTAATGGTTTACAAAGCTCTATTGCAACATGGAAAACCTGCAAAAGTGCACATCGTTTCTGCAATAGCTGCTCCAGAAGCATTAGAATTTATTAAAGCACATTTACCAGAAACAGTTACTATTTGGGTGGGAGCAATTGACCGTGAGTTAACGGCTCAAGCATATATTGTTCCTGGCTTAGGCGACGCAGGTGATTTGGCTTTTGGCCCAAAATGTTAAATTGTAAATTATGAAGTGGGGATTGTATTTTGGGTTTTTCGGACTGGCAATGATCAAATTTTTGTTCGCTCCTTTTGGTGGTCCGGCGGCAAAACTAACCTTCTTTGAAACTTATTTAAGTTGTATTTCGGGAGCTATTTTTTGTGCGGTTATTTTTTACTTTTCAGCAGAATTTTTTATGATTCGAGCACACAAGAAAAAGAAGAAATTAATCTCAGATGCAAAAGAAAAGGGAATCGAATTAAAACGTAAAAAAGCTTTTACCAAAACCAATAAAGCAATTGTTCGCATGAAGCGACTTGGAATTGTTGGTATTAGTTTTTATGCCCCCTTATTTCTTTCTGTTCCAGTAGGTTCCATAATTTCTGCAAAGTTCTTCGGAAAAGACAAACGTACTTTTCCGCTGATTGTTATCGGAATTGGAATTAATGGTTTTTTAACTACCGGAATTGCTTTTCTGATTGCTAAGTTTTTCTAATTAGGGTGAAAGAACGTCAACTTTTTTTTGATCTAGACCGAACTCTTTGGGATTTTGAGACCAATTCGAAGAATGCATTGTTTCAGCTATTTCACGAGTTAAAGTTGAACGACGAAATTGAACATTTTATTCATTTTCACTATACATATACTAAAGTGAATGCTGATTTATGGCAGAAATATGGTAAAAAGAAAATTACAAAAGACGAGCTTCGAAACAAGCGTTTTGAAATTACACTCAACAAATTAGGAATCAATAATTCTGCTTTAGCGATGAAATTGAGTAACGGATACATTTCAACTTCTCCTTATCAAACAGAACTGCTTCCGAATGCGCTCGAAGTTTTGGAAGACTTTGCAAAAAACAATTACCGCATGCATTTGATCACAAATGGATTTAAAGAAGTGCAATTTATTAAATTAGAAAAAAGTGGTTTATTGTCGTTTTTTGATGTCATATTGTGTTCCGAAGAGGTTGGATTTTCTAAACCCAATCGAGAAATTTTTCGCACTGCTGAAAATCTGACAAACTGCACTCCGAAAAATGCATTTATGATTGGCGACGATTTTAAAGCAGATATTACCGGCGCATTAAATGCTGGTTGGACGGCCATTCATTTCGACCCGCAAAAAAGATACCGATCAGACGGAACCGTTTCCCGAATTCGTGATTTAAGTGAGCTTCCCGATTTAATTGAGCAGTTTCCGATTTGAACTTAGCTTTCTTTCTCTAAAAAATTCTACTTCAATTCTTTTAATTTGGGCAATCGATTTAGAATTTCCATTCCACACATAAACGAGTAAAGTATCGGTGGAAGCTAGCTTTGTTAATTTGGCTCCGAATTCTAACTCAACAAAATCCAAATCAACATGTTCCGACAATGAGAATTGCTTATAAAAGAGGCCAGAGATGGAACTAACCACCAATTGCAAGTTAGGCTTTTTCTCAGCACTTTTCACTTTCGTGACTATTTTTATTACTTGATAGGTTGAATTTTGAACCGAAACTTTTACTGATTTTGAATAAGGTGAAAATTCGTTTACTTCAGTTTTTCCTGTAGTTTTCCGAACTAATAATTCGAAATTTTTAGTGACTTTAAAAGTAGGGGCATCTTGCTTGAATTGAAAAAATCTTCGTTCGTATTCTTCACGCGTTGTATTTCCGCCAATGTGAATGAAATTAGCCACTTGATAACCTTGAACGAGTGATAAAAGCAGTAGCGGAACAAAGGCAAATAAAAGAATAAAATTGTGTTTGAATTTATTCAAAATTACCAGAGTTCCAATTAAAAGAAAGGGCAAAAACTCGATCATTGGTCGCTGTCCGAAACCCATTCCAAAAGTCCAAATCCACCAACAAGAAAAAACAAAAGCAATAAATAGGAAAGGAAAAACTAACGAAACAACTGTTTTGAAATTGTCTTTTTTAACACAAAAAAACAATAGAATAAATGCGAGTAAAATAGCTGGCGACCACAACAGCCATCCTTTTCTGAATGAAAATAGAAAATCTAAAAAATGAGGTTTTGAGAAATCGAAGCGCTCATTTGAATAAGAATAAACGAACCAATTTCCTGTTTGCCATTTCCAGAGAAGAAGTGGAATAAATAAAACAAAACTTAAAGCTAGAACGAATGGAATTAAATGCCTGATTTGACCAAACATTAATTTTGGCGACCAATATATTTTAGATTTCGTTAACAATAAGACGAATGGTAAAAACAACACCAGCAGAACGGTTGTTGGCCGAACGATTGCAATTAATGCTAGTAAAACAGCAACACAACCCAATAAGTGTGGTTTTCGGAACTGAAGCCATTTCATGAAAATAGAAAATGTAAGCGAGACTAAGAAAAACAGATGTATATGACTGACAGAGAAATCATAGACTAAATAATACCAACAATTTGTTCCAAAGGTTAAGACAAGGAATGCGAAAAAAATGGGAACTGATTTGATCTGGAAAGATGTCAAAATTGACCATAGAATTCGCAAAGCAAGTGTGAAATAAAAAATGTGTGATAAAGCAATTGCGAATTGAAAAGGAGAACTATACCCATCAGTGCTATACCCAAATAAAGCCGAAAACACCCATGCTAAGAAAAAGAACGGAGCATATAAAATAGCTAACCCCGGAAAAGTTTTATTAACTTTTTCTCCGCTTGGGAGCTCGTTCATAAAGTTTTTCGCTAAGCTTCCATCTGCAGGATAATACTTCTTTTCAATTTTATTAACGAATTCAAAACTTGCATCTTGATACACGAAAACAGCTGGCAAATAGGCATAGTATGCTTTCGCATCGCCAATTATTATCCGATTATATGGCGAATTTCTTTCTTGATCTGAAAATAAGATAAACGTGAAAACTGCGAAAAAAACGATGAAAAAGGCGTTTTTACGCATTCGGCTCCACATGGAATTTTAGTTAGATTTGATCTGGCGCAAGCGTTCAAATAAAATCATTCCAGTTGCAACACCTACATTGAGTGATGAAATTGAACCAGCCATTGGAACAGATAAGCGTGCGTCTGACATTTTCAATAAATCGTGTGAAATTCCATCTTCTTCAGAACCAACAATTATTGCTGTAGAACCAAAGAAAGCATAATTTTCAACACTAATTTTTGATTTTTCCGTACAAGAAACTAATTGGAAACCGCTCTGTTGCAAGTAAAATAAACTCTCTTTCAACAAATCTGTTTTACAAACAGGAATTGCATTCAAAGCACCTGCTGAAGTTTTAATTGCATCTGAAGAAACCAAGGCACCTCCAGAAGAAGGAATTAAAATAGCATCAACTCCCATGCAAGCAGCAGTTCTAGCAATTCCACCAAAATTTCGCACGTCTGTAATTCGGTCTAAAACCAAAATACAAGGTTCTTTTCCTTCCGAAAGCCATTTATCACACAATTCTTCGATGTTCTGATATTCAAGCGGAGAAACAAACGCTACAACTCCTTGGTGGTTATTGATCGTTAATTTATTCAGCTTTTCAACCGGAACAAATTGCAAGTGGTATTCTTTACCTGTTAAAATTGTACGCAATTCTTCAAACAAATCTTTATCTATTCCTTTTTGAATCAAAATTTTGTTGATTTCAACTTCATTTTTAACAGCCTCAATTACTGAACGAATACCGTAAATGATGTCTTCAGCATCTTTCTTCGGTTTACGCTCATAGGTTTTACCTCCGTCAAAATCTCTTGAATCGGAATCTTTTTTGCGAAAATCATTCTCGCGGCGTTCGTCTTTTTTATTATACATTGAATGTGATGTCAATTTCTGTGTCTTTACCGACTGTTAGTGCAACCGGACATGCTTTACCCACTTTTATGAGTTTTTTTGCTGTTTTTTCGTCCCACTTATTTTCCGATAAATCGAGTGTTATTTCTAATTTTGCTATTCTGCGTGGACTTGCAGACATTATTTTTGTTACACTAGCTTCGCCATGCGTAAATGGAATATTATTGTCGTTGCAATAGATTCCAATAAATGTAAAAAGGCAAGATGCATAAGCTGTTGCCACTAAATCAGTTGGCGAAAATAGTTCTCCTTTGCCCCTATTATCAACCGGAGCGTCTGTTTTGATTACTGTTCCAGACTGAATGTGCGTGCATTCTGTTCGTAAATTGCCCAAGTATTTTACTGTAGCTGTTGCCATTGTGAACTATTTTGAGCAAAGTTAGCTAATTTAAGTAGAAGAATGCGAGTGATTTAAAATACTTTGTATTTTTGAAGAAAACGATTAAAAATGGAAATTCGCGAGTTAAAAAGCAAAAGCAAAATGTTGGAACAAATTGAACTTATGCGCGAGTTATATCCAGCACTTAATTTAGAGTATTACGCAGAAATGTTAGACAATATGTTAGGGCATAACTATGGTCAGGTTGCAGTTTTTGATGGCACAACTTGCTTAGCAGTTGCTGGTTATTGGATGAGCACGAAATTGTGGTGTGGAAAATACTTAGAACTCGACAATGTGATTGTTTCAGAATCTAAAAGAGGAACTGGAGCCGGTAAAATGATGCAAAACTACCTAGAAGAAAAAGCAAAAGCTGCAGATTGTAATATTTTAGTTTTAGATGCATACGTTAACAATTTCAACGCTCATCGTTTTTATTACAATCAAGGATTTGCGCCAAAAGGTTTTCATTTTATTAAAATGCTTCCCGATGGGAAAATTACCTAAACATTCGAGCAACTCAGATGTAATTAAAGAATGAGTGGACTTGAAAAAAATATTCTTCTCTTTGTTTGTTCAGTAATTCCAGTTGTTTTTTGCCTGGCGATTCGTTTCAAACTTAGCATTGAACTTCTTAAAGACATACGAATTGAGCGTATTCTTCATTATTTTATATTGTTCCTTTTTGGCTTTGTTCTTTTCTTTAAAGAAACAGCTATTCCATTAGAAATTAGTTGGGAATTAATTTTTAAAATACTCGCTTTTTTCTTCTGCTTAAGTTATGCTGCAGTTTTTGCGATTGCCTCTAACAATGAAGCAGATTTAGAAATTGATAAAATATCTAATTCCAACAGGCCACTCGTACGAGAAAGCATTCCGATTAAACAATACCGTGTCATTTCTTACACAAGCTTGCTTCTCGCATTGGTTTTGTCGGCAGTTTTAGGGCTGCCTTATTTCATGTGTGTTATCGGACTTTCAGCAATTTATTTTATTTATTCCTGCAAACCGTTTCGCTTCAAACGCTTCGTGATTTTTGCAAAATTTTTGATTGGAATAAACACCTTCGTTTGCGCTTTGGCGGGGTTCAGTAGTGCTGGAGGAAATATTCTCGATTTTCCGCTTTTTTGGACAATATTCATTTTGGTTCCAATTGCATTATTGGCAAATTTTATCGATTTAAAAGATGTTGAAGGTGATGGAAAAGCAGGTATTAGAACAATTCCAGTAATTTTCGGAGAAAAAAAAGCATTTCAATTTATAAGTCTATGCATTCTTTCTTGTTACATTTCTGTTTATTTCTATTTCAATTATTATTGGTTTTTAGGACTCTTAATTCCAAGTTCCATTTTTCATTTGTTCCTATTACTTCGCAAACCTTATAACGAAAAACCACTATTTTATTTGCATAATTTCTTGTTTTTAGGATTGATTGCATTACTTTTAATTTCAAAATAAGAAATTGAAAAATCTACTTACTATTTGTGTCTTTTTTTGTTTTGCTCCTAAATTAAGTGTGGCGCAAATTAAATCGGATAAACTGAACCAATCCTTAAGTAGAGGAGTTACTTTTTTACTTTCTCAACAAAAAGAATCTGGCAGTTTTCAAGATTCTACTGACCATATGTTTAATGTATGGGAAACCATTATTTGCACAAAAGCTTTGGTCGTAAATGAATCTGCAATTCAAACAAATATTAATATACAAAAAGCCCTAAACTGGTTAAGTTCGAACGAACATAGTTCTGGGCTAATTTGCCACAATGAAAAATGCATTACTGATTTTTGTGTTGAAACTTCAATGCTTTATTTGGATTTAAAAAGAAAAATTGACCCAACTTTTCAATTCACTAATGAAATGCTATATTTGGAAAAACTTCAGGAGGAAGACGGTTCTTGGAAAGTTCAAAATCCGGATGTTCAATTCGATTTCAACTATCCTTCGGTTACTGCTTTTGTGTTGAATTTTTCAACTCAACAAACTGATCTAAATTTGAATACTGAAAAAGCCAGCGCATTTTTGATTTCAAAATTAATACCTAATCAACTTTGGGGAAGTTCTTGGGAATACTATGGAAGCGAGTCATACACACTTTGGCAGGCGCTTCCTGCATTAGCTCGTGAGGAAAAAAACAGAACTTTGTGTGACAGTTTAATTAGCTGGATTATAGGTCAACAACTTGCAAATGGCGCTTGGAATTTTCAGCAAGACCGTTCAAAGAATTGTATTTCAATTGAATTAGAAACTGCTTTTGTTTTAAATGCATTGTTGAAGATAAATCGCAAAGAAAACCGTAAAAATATTGAAAAAGGCATTCAATTTTTAATCGGGCAACAATTAACTAATGGCGGATGGAACGGCGGATTCTTCCCAATTCCAAATCAACGCTACAAGAAAAAAGAATACCTAGTTGCTACTTCACTTATTGTTGAGGACTTAAAATTGTATCAAAGTCTAATTAGAAATGAGTAAGTTACTTTTATCACTTTTCGCTTTAATTCTCTTTGGCGCTTGCACTACGAATCGATTATTGAATTCAGAAAAAGAATTCAATTACTCCTTAAGCGAACAGAAGATTTATATACTTACTGCTTTACCAATACAATTTGCACAAGAAGACGCACAATACTTGAGCACAATTATTTTAACTTCTAAAAAGAACAACCGGTTTCAGCTCAATGCATTCACACAATTCAACAAAATGAATCATGAAGTTATTTCAAAAGACCACTTTTTTGTAGATTCATTAGCAGATTTTGGTAGAGTCAGATTTCCGTTGTTTTTTTCAGATGGTAAAGATGTAGAAAATTTCACTTTCCAGCTTGAACGGGAATCGATAGAATTTAAAGCTCGAGAAGTGAAAACCAAAACACCCGAATTTTACAGCCTAAGTTTTGAAAAAAGAAAGTTTAGTTTAATCGACTCCAATCAATTTCTTTTGAATTTTGAACCCTTTTCTGCTAATTTAAAAACGAAGAACTCTCAAGTAGAAACTTTTTTTAGCTTACGAATTTTAGATCAACCAGATTATTTATTCAACAGAGAACCCAACTCCCATTTTTGTTTTATTGAATTGAATTTGTTTCCATCTTTGCGGTATTGCTTTTATTGTAAAGTTTTACCAAACGGAAGTTACGAAGTTTTGTATTCTGATTTCAATGGAGAATACGTTTTTGAAAATCAATTTATTGAATTTTCCGTTAATGAAAGTTCAACATTTTCAATTAATTTAAAATCTGAAACATTTTCTGAACCATACCTGATTCAAACGAACGACATACGAAACAAGCAGCTTGAAGTGATCGGGAATTACCTGATTTATCAATTATAACATGAAAAAGTTCAATCGCGTGTTTCAACATATAGTAAACAAAATTGAGGGTGTCGACATTCCATTGCACCGTTATCTTTTCTTGTTTCTAGCAATTTTAAGTGTTCGTTTGTGCTTAGAATTTTTCTCGAATCAACGTTTGTTTAAAAGTGAAGATGTTTTACATATTGGTTTGTGGTTTATTTTCATCGTTGGAGCATTTATGGTGCAACTTCATTTTTACTCGAAAGAAAAAGTAGCAAAAATTATTCGGTTGGTTGTTTGCTGTTTTTCAATTGCTTTAACTGCACCAATAATTGATATGATTGTTTCGCAAGGCAAGCTTTCAAAAATGAATTATTTGGCAATAAACTCTTTTTCAGACCTACTTTGGTCATACATAACAATTGGTGGGGCAAGCCTCAGCAGAGGAGCAACTTTAGGAATTCGTATTGAAATTATTTTGCTTGTTTTTGCGAGTTTCAACTACATTTTTACGAAAACTCAATCTCTAATGCGTTCCCTTATTGGAACCATTTCTATTTATACTGTTCTGTTTCTATCTGGCGCAATTCCTTTTTTCTTAGGAAAATTGAACACCGCATTGGGTTTAAATTATGGTTCGAACGATCAATCTTCGATTTACTTATTGTATTTACTCGATTTATTGTTGTTTTTAACCTTAATTTACCGTTATTCAAAACACAGAATTACATTCGGAATAAAATTAATTTCTATCATTCGTTTCCTTTTTGGACTGGGTATATTTTCGTTTGGAGCCTATTTGGCGCAGAAAAATTATCCCGAAAATTGGTCCGTTAATCCAACAACCATTTATTATTTTCCATTGCTTTTCTTGACGCTAATTTTCTTGTGGATTTACGAAAATCTGGGAAAAACAAACCAATTTCATACAAAAAACTACCACAAACAAACTGCCCTGTTTTTTCTTGTGTTTTTCACGAGCTCGTGTGTCAGTTTTTACACTTGTTTCGCTTCCATGATTGTCTGGGGGTTGTTGTTTTTTCTATATGAAGCTCCACTTTTTTTCTATCGAATTCCGTTTCTATTAGCTTTTTTTAATGCCCTTTTGACTGTTTCGATTCTATTAATGGGGTTTTTGAGCTTTGGGGCTCCTTTAATCGGAATTCCAACAAATTTACTTTTTTACTTATTAATTACTTCATTTTCAGTATATTTATACTTCAACTATAGAAAATTCAAATTGCGCCATGAAAAAAATTAAACTAGTACAATTTATTTTACTCTTTTTGAGTTTAATTTTCGGTCAATTATCTTTTTCTCAAGTAACTATCTATACTGAAAATTTCAACAATGGGTGCGCATCTGGTTGTGCTGCTACTGGTTATGCTTCCTGGACGGTTCAAAACAATGTAGGAGGAGCAGATGGTGGCGACCCAAACATTTGGTATGTGAGTTGCGCTGAAGAAGGAATTGTTCCTCCTGGTTGCGGTTCGTCTTGTATTGGTGATGCAACACTTCACATTGGCTCAGGAGCAAGCGGAGGTGGCGACTTAGGGGCTAGTTTTAATGAAACGGGTGCAGCTAATGCTACTTTTCGAATGGCAGTTTCTCCATTAATTAATTCTACAGGAAACTCAACTCTGACCTTGTCTTTTGATTTTATTGCCTTTGGAAGTGCTGCTTGCGCCGACGACCGTGGGCAATTGCGCTTAAGCACAGATGGTGGAGCCACTTGGCCAGTTGGTTTACAATATTGCTTAACAAGTGTTTGCTGTGGTGCGTGCAATGGCTACAGTCAAGGTCAATGGACAACTTACACACTGGCTTTACCAGCGGCTTTCAATAACAACCCCAACATTCGCGTAGGTTTTCATTGGAGAAACAATGGCAACGGTTCTGGAACTGATCCAGCTATTGCAGTTGATGATATTCGTATTACTGCCCCAGTTCCTTTGTCATTAGATTTACTTTCCTTCGAAGCCGAAAAGAAAACTTCAGGAACACTCATTAAATGGAAGTCGCAACACGAAACAAATTTTTCAAATTATGAATTAGAAAGTTCAAAAGACGGAGTGCTATTTGAACGAATCTATTCAAAACCCGGAAACTGCCAAGGTTCAGAAGCTTGTTCCTATTCATACACTGATGTTTCACACAGTGAATTAACGTTCTATCGTTTGAAAATGAAGGATAACGATGGTTCTTTTTCTTTTTCAAATGTCATTTCTATCGACCCGAGTTCTGCAAATAGTAGTCTTTACACGTTAATATCTAATTCAGTTGCAGATGAAAATTTACAAGTGAAAATTAATTCAAAGAAAAAAACAAGTGCGAAATTAGTGATTTATAGTATTTCAGGAAGTTCGCTCCTTACTACGAATGATCTATCAATCAAAGAAGGTACAAATCAACTCACGGCAAACATTGCTGATTTAGCTAAAGGCGTCTATTTTTTCAAAGTCTATTTTGATGATGGAAAAGTGTTAAGCGGAAAAGTTTTGAAGTAAAAATTTTGAAATTATCTCAAAGGAGTCATTCTAGTTACTTTTACAATAAAGTGTTCCCCACATTTTTTAGCGAATTCTAATTTATCTTCAGTTCCGAAACGAATTTTCATACCAGATTTTTTGTAACGTTCATCAAAATTAGAGGGGGCAAAAGATTTGGTTTCAGTTGCTGTTTGCACTTTAATAATTGGTCCACATATGGTATCAATTTCTACAACTCCCACATATAAAATTTCAACAGCAATTTCAATATTACTTTGTATTACTGTATTTTCAGTTGTTTTTTTACTGTTTCCACAGCTCAACAAAAGAACTGTGGAAAACAAGAGTAAAAGAATACTTTTCATTGAAATTTATCTAAGAACTTGGAATGAACGTGTTTGAACTCCGTTTGAATGTTCAATTCTAACATAATAAAGCCCTTGTGGAAGATCACTTACAGAATATGTCCACGAATTTGCTTCAACAACTGAAGAGCTAATTACCTGTCCAAGAGCCGAAACAACTTCAAAATTCACTTTTTCATTTGTGTTTACATTAAAGTAAATTTTATCTGTAGATGGATTTGGGTACATGCTCACATCTATTGTTTGCTCATTTAAGTTCAAAGCACCAGTTCCAACTTGAACAGACATTTGAGTTGCAGCATGATTTTGTTTTGTAGCTGTAATTAAAAGTGGATCATTAGTAGTTAATGCAGTGAAATTGATTGTAACCGTTCCGCCCGAAACAAAACCATATCCGAGTAAAACATTATTTTGTGAAACAGCAATTCTTGCGCCTTCCGCAGATGAAGTTACAGAAATAGAGTTGGTTCCGTCTGGAACTTGAGCTTGACTAACGAATGACAAAGGCATTGTTTGCTTGTGTCGAAATAAAGTAGATGGGTCTCCAAAATAGGCCCAAGTTTGCATAATTTCAATTCCTGTTTCACTAGGATAATCAGTCATCATTGAAATTTGACCGTTGTAAAACAATCCACCAGTAGTTTTTTTAAGATTTGCTGGGTCTTGTTCTGTCAAAATATTTGTCATTTCCCATTGTGTCTGCATTGGAGGAGCCCAAGCCATTAAAATTGTTGAACCTGTAAAACCAATTGCTCCTTTAATTCCCCCAGAATTAGCTTGCATGAAAATTTCGCCAACGCATGTTGCATCCGTAAATGTTCCGTTATTACACGCCACAGAAATAACTAAAGGATACATTCCAAAGTTTGTTGCCGTATTTGCATCAGTACTTGTGAAATTACATGTTGAAATTCCATCACCCCAACCATGACCAGAATAATTCCATAATCCTAAACCCTCGTTTAATGCAGTTTGTAACATTTCTGGAGTTGGATTACCTGTTGCATCCTCACCCCCATGACTTCCATCATAAAGTTCATGTACAGTTGTGTAGCCAAAAGTCATCAATTTTGTTCTCATCTGGCGCATGTGGTCCCAATCTGCTAAACCTAAATTACCGTAACCTTCTCCTTCGTCAGATCCAATTCCAACCGCTTTTTCCATCCAATTTCCTCCCTGCGGATTTTTTTCGTATTCTAATGTTCGATTAACTTGCGTAAGAATTTCAGAAGAATTTTGACCGGAAAAACGACCAACAAAAAGTTCTGGATAATAATCACTTCCTGCAAGTTGACCGTAATATGAATCCGACCACAATTGTTCTGAACCAGCAAGTCCATAAGTATGCGAAGGAATTTGTTGATGATCACCTACTATAACTAAGTAAAGAGTATTCGGATTAGCTGCATAGAATGTTTCGATATATTGTTTGATTTCAGCTGCTGTTGAACCAGTAGTTATAGTATTAACTACTGTAGTTTTAATTCCCTTTTGATTTTTCCAGTTAGCAAAAGAAGTTATTTCATCTTCAAATTCTGGTGTTGTAACAATTAACATTTCACCTTCTTCATTTTTAACTGTGTATTTTAAATTCTGGTGATTTAAATATAAATCATTTGCAACAATTTGAGAAACAGGATCATTCCATTTTTTCTTTAATTCATTGATTCCATTTTCAGTTCGATTAAAATTGACTGTTACATTCATATCTGTATAAACACGAAGTACTTTTGTAACCGGATTGTATTGATAAGGTGCAACTTGAATAGTCATTCCACGACTTGATCGAAAAACAAATGGTTCAAAAGATTCAGCTCCACTTGCTGGATATGTTGAATTTAGAGCATAAATCGAATTAAAAGTAAAAGAAACATTCGCCGGATCAATATTTCGTTTTAAATTTCCCTTTGAAGGAGCTACAAGAATATTCGTGAATTCTTGAAAATTTGAACCATAAGTTACCAATAAAGTAGGATTTCCGTTATCTGGCAATTCAATATTTACTGAATAAATTGGTAATTCAGGAGCTCCAACTTCATTTGTGTTTAATCGATTTGTTTTTGAAAATTGAACATATTGTTTTCCATTTATAGTTGTAAATTGAAATGGAATGATTTCGGTTGAATGTTTGAATTCCAAACCATTTTCATTTGAATTCAATAATTGAAAATCTTGAGCTTTTACTCCAAAAAAGATGAAAAAAGCAGAAAATAAGGAGAGTTTTAATTTCATAGTTGTTAACGTTTAGATTCTAAATTTAATTAATTAAATGATGAAATGAGAATTAAAAAACAAGTAAAGTTGAAATCCTATGAACTTAAGTTTACTTACTAATTCACTTCAAATTATGAATAAACTATTCTAATTTAATAGAAAAAAATGTTTGGCGAATCAATTCGATTGTTTTTCACAGACCTTTTTCAGAAAGTTTTAGGATCTTCTCGAAGAATTATTTACAAAAAAATCCCCGCTCAACTGAACGGGGATTTCTGATTTATAGAAAGTGTTTTCAATTAAGAAAGCGACTCTAATTCTTCTTTATTTGTAACAATTACTTGTTGGAATTTGCGAACACCTGTTCCCGCTGGAATTAAGTGACCAACGATTACATTTTCTTTCAAACCTAACAAGTGATCCACTTTTCCTGAGATAGCAGCTTCGTTCAATACTTTCGTAGTTTCCTGGAACGATGCCGCAGAAATAAACGATTGTGTTTGAAGTGAAGCACGCGTAATTCCTTGAAGTAAAGGTGTTGAAGTTGCAGGAACCGCATCACGAGATTCGATCAAGCGTTTGTCTGCGCGTTTCAATTGTGAATTTTCGTCACGTAACTTACGCGCTGAAACAATTGCACCAGGACGAAGCGTTTCTGCATCACCTGAGTCAACAACTACACGCATTCCGTATATTGAATCGTTTTCTTCCATGAAATCTGCTTTGTGAACAGATTGTCCTTCCAAGAAACGAGTATCTCCAGCATCAATGATTTCAACTTTCAACATCATTTGACGAACAATTACTTCGAAATGTTTGTCGTTGATTTTCACCCCTTGCAAACGGTAAACCTCTTGGATTTCATTCACAATATATTCCTGAACTTTCGTCGGTCCTTGAATATTCAATATATCATTTGGAGTGATTGCTCCATCAGACAATGGTTGACCAGCACGAACGAAATCATTCTCTTGTACCAAGATGTGTTTCGATAAAGGAACTAAGTATTTGTGAACGTCTCCACCTTTAGATGTTACTTGAATTTCACGATTACCACGTTTGATTTTTCCAAATTCAACGATTCCATCAATTGCAGAAACAACTGCAGGGTTCGATGGGTTACGTGCTTCGAATAACTCAGTTACACGTGGAAGACCTCCGGTAATATCTCCAGTTTTTCCAGCTACACGCGGGATTTTAACTAAGATTACACCTAAATCAACCATGTCACCTTCTGCAACAGAAATGTGTGAATCAACAGGAATGTTGTATTCGCGTAACACTTCTTTTGTTTTAGGATCGATGATGTGAATTGCAGGGTTTCTTTTCTTATCGCGAGACTCGATGATTACTTTCTCTGTAAATCCAGTTTGCTCATCAACTTCCTCGCGGAATGTAATTCCCTCAACTATGCTTTCAAACAACACCTTTCCTTTCACTTCCGTGATGATAACGGCATTGTATGGATCCCATTTACAAATAACGTCTCCTTTTTTGATATCTGCGCTACTGTTAACCAACATCTCAGAACCGTAAGGAACGTTTGATGTCATTAAAGCAACGCCAGTTTTCTTTTCAACGATTTTCAATTCAGCAGAACGTCCAACAACAATCACTTTTTCAGTTCCATCAGCTGCTTTTCGAACAATTGTTCGCAACTCATCGATTTCTAAACGTCCTGATGCTTTCGCTTTTAAGTCAGATACATCTGCAATATTAGATGCTGTACCCCCAACGTGGAAAGTACGTAATGTTAACTGAGTTCCTGGTTCACCAATTGATTGTGCAGCAATAACACCAACTGCATCACCTTCTTGAGCGCTTCTGTGGGTTGCTAAGTTTCGCCCGTAACATTTGGAACATACACCTCGGCGCATTTCACATGTTAATACTGAGCGAATTTCTACTTCTTCAATTCCTGCTTTACCGATTGCATCTGCAACAGCTTCAGAAATTAATTCACCAGCAGAAACGATTAACTCTTCGGTATCAGGGTTGTATACGTCATGAACTGTTGTTCTTCCTAAAATACGATCATATAATGGTTCAACAACATCGTCGTTTTTCTTCAATGCTGTAGCCACAAGACCACGCAAAGTTCCACAATCAACAACATTGATGACAACATCTTGTGCAACGTCAACTAAACGACGTGTCAAGTAACCAGCATCAGCTGTTTTCAATGCTGTATCGGCCAAACCTTTACGCGCACCGTGAGTAGAGATAAAATATTCTAAGATAGACAAACCTTCTTTAAAGTTGGAAAGAATTGGGTTCTCAATAATTTCTTGAGCTGAGGCTCCAGATTTTTGAGGTTTTGCCATCAAACCACGCATACCAGACAACTGACGAATTTGTTCTTTCGAACCACGCGCTCCAGAATCAAACATCATGTAAATTGAGTTGAAACCTTGATTGTCGTTTTCTAACTGATCCATTAGGGTTGCAGTTAGACGGTTATTTGTTTTTGTCCAAATATCAATAATTTGATTATAACGCTCGTTGTTTGTTAACAAACCAAGGTTATAATTTTCCATTACTTCTTTCACTTGCTCTTCAGCTTTGGCAACTAAAATTTCTTTTTCTTTAGGAATAATAATATGATCCAAGTTGAAAGACAATCCACCACGGAAGGCCATACTGTAACCTAATTCTTTGATATCATCTAAGAATTTTGCAGTTTTAACGGTTCCACATATTTTCAATACATGTCCGATAATATCGCGCAATGCTTTTTTAGTCAATACTTGATTGATGAAACCAACTTCACGCGGAACCAATTCATTGAACAATACTTTTCCACAAGTTGTTTCAATAAGTTGAATTGTAGGAACACCAGATTCAGCATCTAAATCATAAGTTTTGACCTTGATATGCGAATGTAAATCTAACTTTCCTTCATTGTAAGCAATGTTTACCTCTTTTGGAGAATAAAACGTTGAATCTTGACCTTTCATTACTTGTTCGTCTGTTGTTCTGCGACCTTTAGTAATGTAATAAAGACCCAAGACCATATCCTGAGAAGGAACGGCAATTGGAGCTCCGTTAGCTGGATTCAAAATATTGTGCGATGCCAACATTAATAATTGCGCTTCCAAAATTGCAGCGTTACCTAAAGGTAAGTGAACTGCCATTTGGTCACCATCAAAATCGGCTTTGAATGCTGTTGTTACCAACGGGTGCAAACGAATCGCTTTTCCTTCAATTAATTTTGGCTGAAATGCTTGGATACCTAAACGGTGAAGTGTTGGTGCACGGTTCAAAAGAACTGGGTGACCTTTCAATACGTTTTCTAAGATATCCCAAACAACTGGTTCTTTGCGGTCAACAATTTTCTTAGCTGATTTAACTGTTTTTACGATACCACGCTCAATCATCTTACGAATAATGAACGGTTTGTATAATTCCGCAGCCATATCTTTTGGTAAACCACATTCATGTAATTTTAAATCTGGACCAACAACAATTACTGAACGTGCTGAATAATCTACACGTTTTCCAAGTAAATTTTGACGGAAACGACCTTGTTTACCTTTCAATGAATCTGAAAGAGATTTCAACGGACGATTTGATTCTGTTTTTACAGCAGATGCTTTACGCGAGTTATCGAATAATGAATCGACAGACTCTTGAAGCATACGTTTCTCATTACGCAAGATAACCTCTGGAGCTTTGATTTCGATCAAGCGCTTCAAACGGTTGTTGCGAATAATTACACGGCGGTAAAGGTCATTTAAATCTGAAGTTGCGAAACGTCCTCCATCTAATGGAACGAGTGGACGCAATTCAGGTGGAATAACAGGTACAACACGAATAATCATCCACTCTGGACGGTTATCGATACGTGTTTGAGATTCGCGCATTTGCTCAACTACTTGAAGGCGCTTCAATGCGTCGTGTTTACGTTGAACAGATGTTTCGTTATTTGCTTGGTGACGTAAATCTGCAGCCAAGTTCTCCAAATTCATTTTTTTCAACAAATCATAAAGTGCTTCTGCACCCATTTTTGCAACAAATTTGTTTGGATCTGAATCATCTAACATTTGGTTTTCACGTGGAAGTGTCTCCAAAATATCAATGTATTCTTCTTCTGTTAGGAATTCTTTTTCAGTAAGTGAAGAGCCATCCAATTTGGTAGCAATACCGATTTGAATAACCACGTAACGCTCATAATAAATGATTTGATCCAACTTTTTAGTTGGCAAACCAAGTAAATAACCAATTTTATTTGGCAAAGAACGGAAATACCAGATGTGTGCAACTGGAACAACTAAAGCAATGTGCCCCATACGCTCGCGGCGCACTTTTTTCTCTGTAACTTCTACACCACAACGGTCACATACGATTCCTTTGTATCGGATACGTTTGTATTTTCCACAGTGACATTCGTAATCTTTAACAGGTCCGAAAATACGTTCACAAAACAAACCATCACGTTCCGGTTTGTAAGTACGGTAATTAATTGTTTCCGGCTTAAGGACTTCTCCACTGGAGTTGTCGCTAATCACCTCTGGAGAAGCCAACGAGATAGTTATCCTGTTGAAGCTACTTTGTTTTTTCGGTGTTTCTTTTCTAAAAGCCATTTTTTTATTTCTTTAAAATAATTGTCAAAATAATCTGATTCGTTTGTTAGTCCATTGAAATACTCAATCCAAGACCTCTTAATTCATGCAACAATACGTTGAATGATTCAGGAATACCTGGCTCAGGAATGTTATCGCCTTTAACGATAGCTTCATAAGCTTTCGCACGACCCATCACGTCATCAGATTTAACTGTCAAAATTTCTTGTAGGATATTTGCAGCACCAAATGCTTCCAATGCCCAAACCTCCATTTCACCAAAACGTTGTCCACCAAACTGAGCTTTACCTCCAAGTGGTTGTTGTGTAATAAGTGAGTATGGACCGATTGAACGACCGTGCATTTTGTCATCAACCATGTGAGATAATTTCAACATGTAGATTACTCCAACGGTTGCAGGTTGATGGAAACGTTCACCGGTTCCGCCATCATAAAGGTAAGTTTTACCTGAACGTGGAACACCTGCTTTTTCAGTCCATTCGTCAATTTCAGATGGTTTTGCACCATCAAAAATTGGCGTAGCGAACTTAACTCCTAATTTTTGACCAGCCCATCCGAGAACGGTTTCATAAATCTGACCTAAGTTCATACGAGAAGGTACACCAAGCGGATTCAAAACGATATCAACAGGCGTTCCATCTTCTAAGAACGGCATGTCTTCAGCGCGAACTATGTTTGCAACAATACCTTTATTACCATGGCGACCTGCCATTTTATCACCTACTTTCAACTTACGTTTTTGAGCAACATATACTTTGGCCATTTTCATGATTCCTGTTGGCAATTCATCACCAACTGAAATATGAATTTTTTTACGTTTGTAAGAACCAAGAATATCGTTTGCTTTGATTGTGTAGTTGTGCAACAAACGTGAAATTAGGGCATTCATTCCAGATTCACCCGTCCAATTTGTAGGATTGATTATTGAATAATCGATTGCTAACAAGTTTTTAGCAGAAAATTTCATTCCTTTTTTGATGACTTCTTCTTTGAAGTTATTGAAAACTCCAGCAGATTTAGTTTCACCTAAAATGGTAATTAATTTATCAACTAATGCTTCTTTTAACAAAGCGGTATCTTTTTCAAAATCAGCATCTAAGACTTCCAAAATTGGTTTGTCTTGTGCTTTAGTTTTACGGTCTTTGTTTGCTCTTGAGAACAATTTCTTGTTCACAACAACCCCACGTAAAGAAGGTCCAGCTTTCAAAGAAGCATCTTTTACATCGCCTGCTTTGTCTCCAAAGATTGCACGTAAAAGTTTCTCTTCTGGAGATGGATCAGTTTCCCCTTTTGGTGTGATTTTACCAATTAAGATATCACCTTCTTTGATTTCAGCACCAATGCGGATTAAACCGTTTTCATCTAAATCTTTAGTAGCTTCTTCAGAAACGTTTGGAATATCTGAAGTTAATTCTTCCATTCCACGTTTTGTGTCGCGCACTTCTAAAGCATATTCATCGATGTGAATAGAAGTAAAGATGTCTTGACGAACAACTTTCTCAGAAATAACGATTGCATCCTCGAAGTTGTACCCTTTCCATGGCATGAACGCCACCATTAAGTTTTGTCCGAGAGCTAATTCACCTCCTTGCGTAGCGTATCCTTCACAAAGCACTTGTCCTTTTTCAACTCTATCACCTTTCTTAACGATAGGTTTTAAGTTCATAGTTGTACTTTGATTTGTTTTCTTGAATTTCGTCAATGAATATTTTCTCACTTCTGAATCAAAAGACACCAAACGGTCGTCGTTTGACCAGTCGTAGCGAATAACAATTTCATTCGCATCAACATATTCAACAGTACCCGTTCCTTCTGCATTAATTAATACGCGAGAATCACGCGCAACTAACTGTTCAATTCCTGTTCCAACTACTGGAGATTCAGGACGCAATAGTGGCACTGCTTGGCGCTGCATATTCGATCCCATTAGGGCGCGATTGGCATCATCATGCTCTAAGAAAGGAATGGAAGATGCTGCAATTGATGCAATTTGATTTGCACCTACATCCATCAACGTTAATTTCTTAGGATCAACTAAAGGAAAATCTCCTTCGTATCTTGCTTTTACTAGACCAGAAAGGAAATTACCTTTATCATCTAGTATTGCATTTGCTTGTGCAATAGTTTGAGCGTCTTCTTCTTCAGCAGAAAGGTAAATTGGTTCGTTTTTCACGTCAACAATTCCTTTATCCACTTTCCGGTAAGGAGTTTCGATGAAACCTAATTTATTCACTTTTGCGAATACACAAAGTGAAGAAATTAGACCAATATTTGGTCCTTCGGGAGTTTCGATAGTACACAAACGACCGTAGTGCGTATAGTGAACATCTCGCACTTCAAAACCTGCTCTTTCACGTGAAAGTCCACCTGGTCCGAGTGCCGAAAGTCGACGCTTGTGCGTTACTTCAGAAAGCGGATTTGTTTGATCCATGAACTGAGACAATTGGTTTGTTCCAAAGAACGAATTAATTACAGACGAAAGTGTTTTCGCATTGATCAAATCGATTGGAGTAAAGACCTCATTGTCACGAACGTTCATACGCTCACGAATAGTTCGCGCCATACGTGCAAGACCAACTCCAAACTGAGAAAACAATTGTTCACCAACAGTTCGTACACGACGATTCGACAAGTGGTCGATATCATCTACATCTGCTTTGGAGTTGATTAATTCTATTAAATATTTAATGATACAAAGAATATCGTTTTTCGTGAGAACACGCGAAGCTTCATTGCTATCTAGATTCAATTTTTTGTTCATTCTGTAACGCCCAACCTCACCAAGATCGTAACGTGCGTCAGAGAAGAATAATTTATCGAATACACCTTTAGCCGTTTCAAAATCTGGCGGTTCAGCGTTACGTAACTGTCTGTAGATATGTTCCAAAGCTTCTTTTTCAGAGTTGGAAGTATCTTTTTGTAATGTATTATAAATAATTGTGTAATCTGCAGCATTTGCATCTTCTTTGTGGAAGATAACTGTTTTCACACCTGCATCAATGATTGCATCAATGTGGTGATCTTCTAGAAGTGTTTCACGCTCTAGGATTACTTCATTTCGTTCGATAGAAACCATTTCACCTGTATCTTCGTCTCCAAAGTCCTCAATCCAAGACTTCAATACACGTGCAGCAAGGCGTCTACCAACACATTTTTTCAGATTAGCTTTACTCGACTTAATTTCGTCAGCTAAACCAAATATTTCTAAAATATCTTTATCAGTTTCATAACCGATTGCACGGAACAATGTTGTAACGGGTAATTTCTTCTTACGGTCGATGTAAGCATACATTACGTTGTTAATATCTGTTGCAAATTCTATCCAAGAACCCTTGAAAGGAATTACACGAGCAGAATACAATTTTGTACCATTTGCATGGCGGCTTTGTCCGAAGAAAACACCCGGAGAACGGTGTAATTGAGAAACGATAACGCGCTCAGCACCGTTGATCACGAATGATCCTTTTGGAGTCATGTAAGGAATTGTTCCTAAATAAACATCTTGAACGATTGTTTCAAAATCCTCATGTTCAGGATCAGTACAATACAATTTCAATTTTGCTTTAAGAGGAACACTATACGTTAAACCACGTTCGATACATTCTTCTATTGTATAACGAGGTGGATCAATAAAGTAATCGAGGAATTCCAAAACGAACTGATTACGCGTATCAGTGATTGGGAAATTCTCTGCAAAAACTTTGAACAATCCTTCGCTTTCGCGGTTTTCAGGAGTTGTCTCTAATTGGAAAAACTCTTGGAATGATTTAAGCTGGATATCCAAGAAATCTGGATAGGCGAACTGATTTTTGCTTGAGGCAAAATTAATTCTTGTTGGTGTATTGCTTGTTGTTGCCAAGGATCTAAAATTTAATTTTGAAAAGGACTTTTGTTTGGCGTAAACGCCGAAAAACAAGAATAGGTATCCCGATAAAACCGGGACACCTTTCCTGTGTAATTGGTATTAATTACTTAATCTCTACTTCAGCACCCGCTTCTTCAAGCTGAGTTTTCAAAGCACTAGCTTCGTCTTTAGAAACACCTTCTTTCAAAGTTGTAGGAGCTCCATCAACTAAGTCTTTCGACTCTTTCAATCCATTACCAGTTAATTCTTTCACTAACTTCACAACAGCTAATTTGTTAGGACCACCTGCTTTCAATATTACATCGAATTCAGTTTGTTCTGCAGCAGCTTCAGCACCACCGCCACCACCAGCAACCATAACAGGAGCTGCAGCAGCTGGTTCTATACCATACTCATCTTTCAAAATAGTTGCAAGTTCATTAACTTGTTTAACTGTTAAGTTTACTAACGTTTCCGCGATTTGTTTTAAATCAGCCATTTTATTTTAATTTAAAAAGGTTTTTACTATTTGTTTAATTATGCTCTTTCAGAGAGCGTTTTAAGGATTCCAGCAATTTTTTGACCACCACCTGTAAGTCCAGAAATAACATTCTTAGCAGGACTTTGAAGTAAGCCAATGATATCACCAATCAATTCTTCACGAGACTTAATAGCTTCTAACATATCTAGTTGGTTATCACCAACGAAGATTGCTTCATCAATATAAGCTCCTTTTAATAGAGGTTTATCATTTTTCTTACGGAATTCTTTGATTAATTTTGCAGGAAGATTACCTACTTCAGCAAAAAGGATTGATGTTGGTCCTGCTAACACTTCCGTTAAAGCACCATAATTTCTTCCTTCAACTTTATCCATTGCTTTCGCTAGAAGCGCGTTTTTCACAACACGCAATTTGATTCCTGATTGGAAACAACGACGACGAAATTGGTTAATAGTTTCTACTGTAAGTCCAGCTGTATCTGCCAAATAAAAGACGTTTGCTTGAGATAAATCTTGAGCAAGACCGTCAATGTACTCTTGTTTTTGATCTTTATTCATAGTTCAAGATTATAAAGCTACAACAGACTTAGCATCAATATGGATACTTGGAGACATTGTAGAGCTCAGGTAAATACTTTTGATATACGTTCCTTTTGCTGCAGACGGTTTCAATTTGATTAACTGTTGAATTAATTCAAATGCATTGTCACGAATTTTCTCTCCTTCGAAAGAAGCTTTCCCAACAGATGAATGAATATTACCGTATTTATCAACTTTAAAGTCGATCTTTCCAGCTTTTACTTCTTCAACAGCTTTACCAACTTCCATTGTTACAGTTCCAGTCTTTGGATTTGGCATTAAACCACGAGGTCCCAAAACGCGACCTAGAGCTCCAACCTTACCCATACAAGATGGCATTGTAATAATTACGTCGATGTCTGTCCAACCATTTTTGATTTTGTCGATGTATTCGTCTAATCCAACGTATTCTGCACCAGCAGCTATTGCTTCAGCTTCTTTGTCAGGAGTACAAAGTACAAGTACTTTAACGTCCTTACCAGTTCCATGAGGCAAAGCCACCGTACCGCGCACCATTTGGTTCGCTTTACGTGGATCTACTCCTAAGCGCACAGATATATCAACAGATGCATCAAACTTAGTAGTTGTAATTTGTTTAACTAAATTACACGCTTCTACCAAGGTGTATGGTTTTGCCAAATCAAATTTAGCTAAAACCTCTTTTCTTTTTTTAGAAATTCTTCCCATGATACAAACGATTAATTAGTTACTGGTGCATTACCACCTTTAACGATTACACCCATACTTCGTGCTGTTCCAGCAACCATTGACATAGCAGAATCAACTGTAAAACAGTTCATGTCTGGCATTTTGTCTTCTGCGATTGTACGAACTTGATCCCAAGTCATCGTACCTACTTTGCTTTTATTAGATTCAGAAGAACCTTTTTTAAGCTTTACAGTTTCCATAATTTGGATTGCTGCTGGAGGAGTTTTAATAACGAAGTCAAACGACTTGTCACCGTAAACAGTAATCACACATGGTAACACCTTACCTGGCTTATCCTGCGTTCTAGCGTTATATTGCTTGCAGAATTCCATGATGTTGACCCCTTTCGCACCGAGTGCAGGACCAACTGGAGGAGCTGGGTTAGCTGCACCACCTTTGATCTGTAATTTGATCATTGCTGCTACTTCTTTAGCCATTGTTATTTAAATTATGCAGTCAAACACGTGTACTTTTGATGGGAAGCTTTAATCATCATACACGCTTCTGCGGTTAATACATTTTTACCCTTCTTTTTCAACTTGCATGTAACTTAATTCAAGCAAGTTTTTACGTCCGAAGATTTTCACCATTACTTTTAACTTCTTTTTGTCTTCATTGATTTCGTCAACTACACCAGAGAAATTATTGAAAGGTCCGTCAATAACTTTAACAGACTCTCCAACTACGAATGGAATTTTAACTTCTTCTTCCGTTTCTAGAAGTTCATCTACTTTTCCTAATATACGATTCACTTCAGCGATACGCATTGGAAGTGGTTCACCTCCTTTTTCCGCACCAAGAAAACCGATTACATTTGGAATTCCTTTAATTACGTGAGGAACTTCTCCTAAAAGAGCAGCCTCAATTAATACATAACCAGGTAGGTAAGCTTTCTCTTTCGAGATTTTCTTACCATTTTTGATTTGAAATACTTTTTCTGTTGGAATAAGAACTTGCGCTACGTAGTCGTCTAATTTAAGACGAGAAATTTCTAAGTCAAGATATTCTTTAACTTTTTTTTCTTTACCACTTACAGCACGAACTACGTACCAACGTTTTTTAATGTCGCTCATTACTTATAAGAAAGAATAAATAAAACCAACAACGCCTTTCCAAACACTTTCTTTAGGTGAAATTCCAACTAATGTATCCATAACGAAAACGATTAATGAAAAAATCACAGAAGCTACAACTACAAGTAACGCATTACTTTGTAATTCCTTCCATGTTGGCCACGAAACGTTTTGGGTCATTTCCGTAACTGTTTCGCTTATATAATTTCTAAACTTTGACACGACAATATATATTAAGTGTTGCACGGGCGGTAGGATTCGAACCCACGGCCAATGGTTTTGGAGACCACTACTCTACCAGCTGAGCTACGCCCGTAAAAAATAGGGGAGTTACCTCCCCTATCCCTCATAATTTATTATAGACTAAATGATTTCAGTAACCTGACCAGCTCCTACAGTACGACCACCCTCACGGATAGCGAAACGAAGACCTTTGTCCATAGCTACAGGAACAATCAATTTAACTGTAATTGTTACGTTATCACCTGGCATAACCATTTCACGACCGTCAGTCAAGAAAATTTCTCCTGTTACATCCGTTGTGCGGAAGTAAAACTGAGGACGGTATTTGTTATGAAATGGTGTGTGACGACCACCTTCTTCTTTCTTCAATACATAGATTTCAGCTTTGAAGTCAGCATGCGGCTTAACCGATCCTGGCTTACAAATAACCATACCACGTTTGATTTGAGATTTCTCAATACCACGTAATAATAATCCAACGTTATCTCCAGCTTCACCACGATCCAAGATCTTACGGAACATCTCTACTCCAGTAACAGTTGATGTTAATTTCTCATCACCCATTCCTAAAATTTCAACACCTTCTCCTGAATTGATTACACCAGTTTCGATACGACCTGTAGCTACTGTTCCACGACCTGTGATCGTAAATACATCTTCAACTGGCATCAAGAAAGGCTTATCAACATCACGTGGAGGTAACTCAATATAAGTATCAACTGCGTCCATCAATTCATCGATTTTTGCAGTCCACTCTGGCTCTCCGTTCAATGCACCTAATGCAGAACCTTGAATAACCGGAGCATTGTCACCATCATAATCATAGAAAGACAACAATTCACGAACTTCCATTTCTACAAGCTCTAATAATTCAGCATCGTCAACCATATCCACTTTATTCATGAATACAACTAAACGAGGAACACCAACTTGTTTTCCTAAGAGGATGTGCTCACGTGTTTGTGGCATTGGACCATCTGTTGCAGCTACAACTAGAATAGCCCCATCCATTTGAGCAGCACCTGTTACCATGTTCTTAACGTAATCCGCGTGACCTGGACAGTCAACGTGAGCGTAGTGACGAACTAGTGTTTCATACTCAATGTGTGAAGTATTAATTGTAATACCACGTTCTTTTTCTTCAGGAGCGTTGTCAATTGAAGAGAAATCACGAACAGCAGCCAATCCTTTTGCTGCTAACACACTTGAAATTGCAGCAGTTAACGTAGTTTTTCCGTGGTCAACGTGACCAATTGTACCGATGTTAACGTGCGGTTTGGAACGATTAAAATTTTCCTTAGCCATTTGTTCTTATTTGTTACGAGTTAATAAAACTATATTCCTATCTAATACAAAATTTCACCCATACTTATGAGTGAAGTTTTTTTTGTGAGCCAATGACGAGAATTGAACTCGTGACCTCTTCCTTACCAAGAAAGCGCTCTACCCCTGAGCTACACCGGCAAACAATCCTTTTATATTAAAATATTTTCTTTAAAAGAGCGGGAGACGAGACTCGAACTCGCGACCCTCAGCTTGGAAGGCTGACGCTCTACCAACTGAGCTACTCCCGCTTTTAAAAATTATTGTTGTGGGAGTGACTGGACTCGAACCAGTGATACCGAAAGGTGATAGATTTACAGTCTACTGCAATAGCCACTATGCGACACTCCCAAAAAGAGCCGGTGGAGGGACTCGAACCTCCGACCTGCTGATTACAAATCAGCTGCTCTAGCCAACTGAGCTACACCGGCAATAATTTTGATATTTTAATGTAAAAGAACGTTTTTCTGTGTTTTTCCCGTTTGGGTTTGCAAATGTAGTGACTTTTTGGATATGCACAACACTTCAGTTAAAAAAAATCTAAAAAAAATGAGCAACTCATAAAGTTGCTCACAATAAATAGTTAATAATCAGACTAACTTGCTATTTTAGATTTGTATTTTTGAATCTGTGTTTTGAGTGCATCAATGCACAAATCTGTTGCTTCCTCGAAGGATTTACACTGTTTCTTAGCAAAAAGCTCTTTTCCAGGAATCAAAATTTTAACCTCAGCGATCTTGTTTTCTTTATCAGAATCATTGTCTAACCTTAAAAAAACTTCACTGACAATAATTTGATCAAATTGAACCTGTAATTTTCCTAATTTTTCATTTACAAAGTCGAGCAATTTTTGATCTGCTTTAAAATGAATAGAATGCACTTTTACGTCCATGACTTATTACTTTTGTGCGCACAAGAGTGAGCGGGTGAATAACTAGAATTTGATGCAATTAAAATTGAACCAGTTCTAAAGTAATTATATAATTTAAAAACACCAAAAAAAATAACATTTTTTTGCAATAGTAAAAGCAAAAGAAAAAAAATGAATTCGAAATAGTAATTTAAGAATTAAGTAGCAATTAATCTATTTGAAAAATTGAAACTATTTCTTCGCTCTAGGATGAGCTTCTGAATATATAGCGTTAATTTGAGTGAAAGAATTGTGTGTGTAAACTTGTGTTGCCGAAAGATTAGAGTGGCCTAACAATTCTTTTAAAGTTTCTAATCCTGCTCCATTGTTTAGTAAATGAGTTGCAAAGGTGTGTCTCAAAACGTGTGGACTTTTCTTTTGAACATTTGAAACCGTTCCTAAATAGCTCGTTATTTTTCTGTAGACAAACATTGGGTTGATTTTTTTTCCGTTTTTTTGGCAAAAAAGAAAAATTTCTGCCGCATCATTTAGCGGTTTAACTTCTCTGTATTGATTTATTAACACATTTAATTCGGAAGAAATAGGAATTAATCGTTCTTTGTTTCGTTTTCCCAAAACTTTAATTTGTTGCTCAAGCACGTTTATCTCTTTTAATTCTATTAATTCAGATAATCGAATGCCTGTTTGGTAAAACACCTCCAGCATTAATCGATCGCGCTGACCATCGAATGAATTTGAGAACAACTCATTTAACTGCTTAACTTCCAATTCACTTGTTTTTACAAATTGAGGCAAGCGTTTTTCAACTTTTGGAGCACGTATTTTTTGAAGCGGATTGTTTTCAATTTGATTGGAGTTTTTTAACCACTTATATAAAGAGCGAAGAGAAGATATTTTTCGATTGACGGTTTTGTTGGTTAATTTTTTCTCTAACAAATCAACCATCCAAGCTCTAATTAATTGGTGATTTACATCTGTCCAATCTGAATTTAATTTTAATTCAGCAAAAAGTTCAAAATCGGACAAGTCATTTTTGTACGCAACGACAGTATGTTTCGAAAATCGTTTTTCAACTTCTAAATACTGAATAAATTCTTCGACGTAGTTCATTTTAAACTTTGAGGAAAAGTACAAAAAAAAGGAACCCAAAATGGATTCCTTCACTATTTTTAGGAAATTATTTCTTACATATCAAGCGACTTCATCTTTTGAGCGTAAGCTGCCTTGATGTTAGACTGTCGTAATGTCACTGAAGACTTTACAAATTCTTTTCTTCTACGTAATTCTTTCATCACGTTAGTTTTGTCGTACTTTTTCTTGTACTTCTTAAGCGCTTTCTCGATGTTTTCGCCTTCTTTTACTGGAATAATTAACATATTATAATTCTATTTATTGCTTTATTACGGGGTGCAAATATAAACACTTTTTTTTTTACACACTATTTATTTAAAAATTTCTCTCGAAATAACTACTTTTTGAATTTCTGATGTTCCTTCACCGATGGTCATAAGTTTTGCATCTCGAAGGAATTTTTCAGCTGGATACTCTTTTGTGTAGCCATATCCACCCATTATTTGTACAGCTTCGTTTCCACATTTCACTGAAACTTCTGAAGCGAAATATTTTGCATAGGCGCCTTCACTTGTCATTTTCTTTCCTTCATTTTTTAAATATGCGGCCTGAAAAGTCAATAATTCTGCAGCTTCAACTTCTGTTGCCATGTCTGCTAATTTGAATCCGATTGCTTGGAATTTACCAATTGGCTGACCGAACTGTTCGCGCTCTTTAGCGTACTTAACTGAAGCTTCATAAGCTCCACGTGCAATTCCACAAGAAAGTGCAGCAATTGAAATTCTACCTCCGTCTAAAATATGCATAGCTTGTTTGAAACCTTGACCAACTTCGCCAATAATTTGAGATTCGTGTACGCGAACGTTTTCAAAAATCAATTCAGCAGTTTCGGAAGCACGCACACCTAATTTATCTTTTATTTTAACAGCAGAAAAACCTGGTGTTCCTTTTTCAATAATAAATGCTGAGATTCCATTGGAATCCAACAATTCACCAGTACGAATTAAAACTACAGCTACATCTCCAGACAAACCGTGAGTAATCCAGTTTTTCGCACCGTTGATTACCCAATAATCTCCGTCTTTTACGGCTGTACATTTCATGCGCATTGCGTCTGACCCGGTGTTTGGCTCTGTTAAACCCCAAGCACCTATCCATTCACCACTCGATAATTTGGGTAAATATTTTTTCTTTTGTTCTTCAGAACCATGATAATAAATGTGGCCTGTACATAATGAATTGTGCGCAGCAACTGATAAGCCAATTCCCCCACACACTTTTCCTAATTCCATAAGTGCGGTAGCATACTCGAAATAGGTAAACCCACTTCCTCCGTAAGTTTCTGGGATGTAAATTCCTAGTAATCCTAAGTCACCCATTTTCTTCATCACATCTACCGGAAAAAACTCTTCATCGTCCCATTTTTTCATATTCGGACGAATTTCCTTCTCAGCAAAATCACGCACCATTTGCGCAATCATTTTTTGATTTTCGTTGTATTCAAAATTCATTTTTAACAGTAATTGTAATGTCAGTTAAAACAGTGTAGTAAATAAATCATTTGTTAATAGTTCACTAAATTAGTGATATTTTTAGAGTAATTCGTTAATTTCGACTGACCTTCTAGAAAACTTAATCCAACTAAAAAGCTAAAACCAGCAATTTCACCGCCACATTTTTGAATCAATTCAGCTGCAGCGCTAGCAGATCCGCCTGTGGCGAGGAGGTCGTCGTGAATCAAAACCTTATCCCCTTTTTCAATTGCGTCAGTGTGCATTTCTATGGTCGCAGAACCGTATTCCAAATCGTATGAATGACTAATTTTATGGTATGGTAGTTTACCTGCTTTACGAATTAAAATAAATGGAATTCCAAGTTTCATTGCCAAAGGATAGCCGAATAAAAAACCTCTACTTTCAATTCCAGCAATTTTTGTAATGCCCATATTTCTATATTCTGTTGCTAAATGTTCAACAATTTCGTTGGACAATTCTGCATCCAACATAATCGGACTAATATCTTTAAAAACAATTCCTTCTTTTGGAAAATCAGGAACATCGCGAATTACGGATTTTATTTTTTCTTCTATCATATTCACAAAGTTAAATAGGGTTTTAGTTTTTCAAACAATTCTTCGGTAATTAAATGTGATTTTTTTATGCTTTCGATTTTTAAAAACCGCCCGTTTTGTTCGCGTATTTTAACAACTGAATTAGCTACATTCCATGAAAAATAGGGGTGTTTAGTTAATTCTTCAGCACTAACAGTGTTGATGTTTATTTTTCGGATTTGCGCTAAATCAATTTCTAAACTTGGCGACCAAATTACCATGTTTTCTTCCGTAACTTTCCATACTTCAATTAATTGGTCGTAGCGATAAAAACCACCTAATTGATCTCTTTTTTTAATAATCTGTTTAGCGAAAAACGGGCCTATTCCTCTAATTTTGAGTAGCTCTTCTTCTGTAACGGAATTTAAATCGTATTTCTGAATCTTAGTTTCAACCACTGCATATTCATTTTTGGGATATTCATTCTTAAAATTTGTTTCAGGGTAAATTGTTGAATCTTTAATTAGCTCATATAATTCATCTGATATAATAAAAATTTTCTTTAGATCTGCATTTGATTTCAAGCGGTATTTTGTGAATTTCAAAACCACAGCAGCTTGTTTTTCAGACAAACCTATATACATCCAATCTTTTATTGAATATTCATTTGGATTAAATTTTGAGGGAGGAGCCTTTAGTTTTTGTTTTTTTTTAGAGAAGGAAAAACTACGTGATTTGAAGTTGGTTAATCGGTTAATTTTTTCTTCTTGCTTTACATTCATTTGATGAAGCACAAACGATTCTTCTTTTTGAAAAAATCGAACTATATCAGGAAAAATAAAACAAACTACAAGTATTAGCAAAAATAAAAGTATGCCACGAGTAGTTCTTTTTGTAGGTGTATTGAAAAAATCCATCTACTTTAATTCTTCTATTAACAATTTAACTGCTTCACGAATATCTTTTGGATTATAATCTAGATCTAAGGTCGCTTTACTAAGATTAAAGCCAGTTTTCGGCGGTCGTTTTGCCGGTTGATTTAAAAGAACAGAAGAAATAATTTCTATTATTGGGGAATCTATACTCAATTCACTGGCAACTACTCTAACAATTTGGTCAACAGAACGAACAACTGGACCCGACAAGTGGTAAATTCCAGCTTTATTTCTCAAAATAATCTCCAAACATCCATAAGCCAAATCATCTGCCCAAGTGGGTGCTCTAAATTGATCATTCACTAAACGCATAGAATCGTTTTTGGGAAGTGCTTGTATAGCCCAAAGAATGAGGTTCGACCTAGAAAGTTCTTGTGCAGTGCCATAAACTATTATTGTTCTTGCAATTGACCAGTTTTTATAAGTTGAGTTTAATAGTATTTTCTCTGCGTTCACTTTTGATTCTGCGTAAATGGAAAGCGGATGAACGTTGTCTGTTTCTATGTAATTTCCTTTTTCGCCATCGAATACGAAATCAGTAGACAATAATTGAAAGTGGCAATTTTGCTTTTGAGAATAGGTGAAGAGTTGTTCAGTTGCCATTACATTTACCTGGTGGCATTCATCTGGATGAAGTTCACAATAATCAACATTAGTTAATGCGGCAGTGTGAATTATAGCACTAAATGAATGAGTTGAAAAGAGAAAAATCAGGTCTTTCTCAGAACAAATATCTATTGATTGGTAATGTTCATTTGGGCAATTTGAATTTCTGTTTACACCAAGAGAACTTGCTAAAAAGGGAATGTTGTGCTTCAAACAACGTTTCACAATTTTTTGTCCCAACAAACCATTTGCACCTGTTATAAGTATTTTATTCACAGTTCCCAGATTGTTTTGCGTTTTCTTGGTTTAAATTGAAAGTAGTGTTTGTGTTCTAAAAGCCAAGCGAGAATTAAATAAACAATTAGTGGTGAACCTAATCCAATAATTGTGGCATAAATAAATCCTAAACGCACTTTGTTTAGTTGAATTCCCATTTTTCGGGCAATCCAAGAACACACTCCGAATGAACGAAGCTCGAAATAAAAAGCAATTTTTTGTAAGATTCTTTTCATTTTTTGAATTCTGTTTCGAATTTACACTTTTAGTTTAAAATGACACTTGAAATTTGACAATTCATGCATTTTTTCATAACGCATTTGTTGTTGTATTGTTCAATTAAGCTTTGTGAATCTGCTGCAGAGTTGATTTTTACACCTATTTTCTCCCAATATTTAGTAATAGAGTTAGTTTCTTGTTTAATGTTTTCGAGTAAGCTTATTGAATTTGAAAAGTCATAATTCTCGCCTAAGTAGCTTTTATATAGTTGAATAAATGGAGAAATTGTGTTTATTAATACTAAATCTATTAATGAATCATTAATTTTTATGTCTATTTTTTGATTGAATAAATGGCTGTAATCGTCTAAAGGAATTCGTTTAATACTTTTAAAAGTTTCTACAATACTGTTAGCTGATTGATTAAAAATAGTGAAATCCCAGGAGAAAAAATGACAAAAAAGTGCAAATTGAATAATTCTGTTAATTGGAAAACCAGCAGGCCTTAATCCTTTGAATTTCCAGGTTTGAACATTCATTTCTAAAACTAAGAATTTATGCTGAGTGAATTTCCATTCATTCAAGGCAGAAGCGGAGAGATTGTTTTCTAAGCCTGCTATTCCTATTGCAGAAATTATTTTGTTTTCGATTGGTAAATTGAGCCATGTTTCTATGGGAAGTCGAAATGCAAGTTCAACAAAAGGAAACGCGTTCACTTTCATCCCAAAAGTTTGAGCTAAAGATACTAAAAATACTTTTTTAGGATTATTCAAATGCGTATTTAATTTATCCAAATCGTTTACTTTTCGAGTTATACGCTCTAGTAAAGCTTGTTCGAATTGGGACCATATAAGCACTTCGTTTGCAAGTTGAAAACTATTCTCACAGGGAATTTTATTTGAAAAAACAGATGTGTTAATGAGTTGAAAATGATCCCAATCAATAAAATTTTTTAATTCTAAGGTAGGGATTTTGCGTTCATTTATTTCTAAGTCTCTATCGTTTTCATAAACCACATGAAGTATAACGTTGTTGTAAGTTGAATCAAATTGATGTTTATGCAAAAACCAATCTGAACTTTTTACATGTAACTCAATGTTTCCTGAAATTTTAATGTCTTCAATTTCGATTTGGCCATTAAAAAAATCTGGTCCTGAAGCTAGGTTATAGACGCCCGTATTTAAAATTGATATTTTTTCATTATTTGTTGTTTTTAGTAAATGAAAAGGCAAACGTTTTGTTTTCCAAATAAGATGGAGGTATTTTTCATTCATTTTTGGTAGCATACGATTTTGGAATTAAATTGGGAGTATCAATTAGGTTTGTATAAAGATGTCGAAAGCGGAAATGCCATCTAGTGTAAAAAATTCGGTTGTGTTTTTTTCTGTTTTCAGGCAAATAAATGGTAATTTTAGTTTGATTTATAAATTTTAAAAAATAATCAAAACAACATGCGTTTCCTTCTTTGTTTGTATTTGCGATAATGTTTGTAGAATAACCTAATTTAAACAAGGTTGAAGAATCTATTTCTAATAGGCATGCTTTTACTTTCAAGCAGACCTTCGCGTATGAAATAATTTTTGTGTAGAATATCTTCTATGTGTTGAATGTTGTCTTTTTTATATGCGCGTTGAGTTTTATGGTAATTGTTTTTGCAATTTATTCCACAGAAAACTTTAAAGAATCTTCCAGTAATTACCATTTCACGTTGAATACATTTTAGTTGTTTACAAGGGTTATTTGTTTGATTCATTCTAAACATATTTTTTGATTGAGAATGAAATTAATGAAAAACATTTTATTAACCAAATTTTGATGGAAAAATAACCATATTTTTGATCAATTTAAATTTAACAAAAAAAATGATCGATTTTTTGGTTGTTAAGAAATGTACTGGTTTGTTTGATTCTTATCCGTTACGATCGGATTGTAACAGTTAAGATTTTCAATTGGAGGCGTGTTAGTAACTCATGAATCGTACTTTTTAATGTGAATTCATTTAGCGAAGCCTAAAATACTTTAACTAGTAATCAGTTCTTAAAACGACTTCTTGGCCCGACGAAGGTGAAAATGAAACGCTTCAAAAAAAGTAAAGTGAACACACATTTAAAAAACGACCGAAGGAAGTTCTTTTAAATTGATGTGAGCTCTTTTATTGAAAGTGGAATTGCAAACGTAGGCGGAATTGCCACCAAAAAAAATTACACTTTATTTTCTGGAAATAAATTTATTAAACCTTCCTCACTAGCTGCGCAAACGCCTCTTTCAGTTATCAATGCAGTAACCAACCTTGCTGGAGTGACATCAAAGCCATAATTACTAGCATTAGTTGTTTCTGGACAAATCAATACTTCATCCATTTTACCAGTTGCCTTACTTTTTCCAACTACCCATCTTACTTCGTCTTGATTTCGCTGTTCGATTGGTATTTCTTTCAATCCATCTTTAATTGTCCAATCTAAAGTTGTGGAAGGCAAAGCAACGTAAAAAGGAATGTTATTATCATGAGCAGCCAATGCTTTTAAATAGGTTCCGATTTTGTTTGCCACATCTCCCTGACGAGTAGTTCTATCGGTTCCAACAATACACATATCAACCATTCCGTGCTGCATTAAATGTCCGCCTTGATTATCAACAATTAAGGTATGAGGCACATTGTGACGCGTTAACTCATATGCTGTCAAATTAGCACCCTGGAGGCGCGGGCGGGTTTCATCTACCCAAACATGTAAATTAATTCCTTTTTGAACCGCTTGATAAATGGGCGAAGAAATTGTTCCCCATTCAATACAACCAAGCATTCCTGCATTACAATGAGTTAATATATTGACAACTTCTCCTTGTTTCCTTTTTGAAATTTCTTCAATTAAAGGCAGACCGTGAACTCCAATCATGCGACAGGTTTCAATATCATCCTCCACAATTTTCCCTGCTTCTTCCCAAGCAATTTGCACTAAATTATCTCCGTTTTCTAACGCTTTACTCATCCGATCTAAAGCCCAAAATAAGTTCACTGCTGTTGGACGAGAAGCACGCAAGTCTTCAAAACATTGGGTAAGAAAACTTCTATCTAGATTTTTCTCCTGCATTTCACGCGCTGCTAAGTAGACACCATAAGCAGCCGTTGCACCAATAAGTGGTGCTCCACGAACAATCATATCTTTGATTGCTGAAACAGTTTGCTCGCAAGTAGTTAATTTAACCACCTTCCACTGATGTGGCAATTGTCGTTGATCAATGACCTCAATGTAATTATCTTCGGTTGTCCAAATTGTTCTAAAAGCACTCATTTTTATTCTTTAAAATTAATATTATAAAAATCAGCAACTTGCTGTTTCCAATTAGCATTGACTTCGCCTCTAACAATTTGTAGCACTTGAAAACCGGCTTCATTTGCAGCTTCTAGCTCTTCATATATATCGCTTAAAAAAAGTATTTCAGAAGGATCAATATCTAAAATTTGAGCAATTTTCAGGTATGTTTCGGCATTTCTTTTTCCCCCAGTTTTAGTATCAAAGTAGTTGGAAAAGTAAGGTCTTAAATCTCCAGAAATCGAATAACCGAATATTAATTTTTGAGCTGCAACAGATCCGGATGAAAAAACACCCAAACCAATTCCTTGATTTTTCCATTTTTTCATAGCAGGAGCAACATCTTCGTATACATGGCCCTTTAATTCACCAGCTTCGTAGCCTTTTTGCCACAAAATTCCTTGTACGGTTTTTAACGGCGTTATTTTTCGGTCTTCAACACTCCATCTGTGAAGTGTTTCAATGATTTCAGCAGAAGTACTAATTTCAATTCCGTCTTCTTCTTTTGCCAGTTCGATTGTTTCCATAAAAGCATTTCTAACAGCCTCTTGACTTTCAAGTTCTAATAAACACTGAATATTTTCTCTAAAATACGGGAAAAGTTTATCTACAACGAATGAAATGGAAGTTGTCGTTCCTTCGATATCTGTTAAAATGTATGCAGGTTTTTTGAGCTTCATGATGTTTTCAATTATTTTGGAAACACAAAGTTTGTATAACTATTTTCAATACTGGATGCCGTATAATGTGGAACCCAGCCGCTCATATCAATAAAAATACGTATCGCCTTTACAAACGGATTTTTATCACCTGCATCGAACCAATGCTTCACGCCAGCTGGCACAGAAATCAAATCGCCTTTTTGACATAGCAGATTAAAAACCTCACCATTTTCGAGATGAAACCAAAAAACACCTTGTCCATCCACAAAAAAACGAATCTCGTCTTCTGTGTGAATATGTTCAGCCAAAAACTTTGTGCGAATTGCTTCGTAATTTTCTGTTAAATGATTAATCGTTATCACATCTGCAGTTTGATAACCACCACGAACCATAAAAGGTTGTAAATCATTTTCATAAGCCAACAAAATTTCATCCTGCGTAGCCGTATCCGAAAATTCTATTGGAGCTTCCCACTGATCAAAAAAGATTCCTTTTTCGTTTAAAAACTGACGAATTACCTCCGGTTTTCGCTCTTCAAAATTCTTATCAGGAATAGATAATATTGCCATATCAATTAAATGTTTTCAAATGTAAAAATAAATTCTGAGAAGAGTTAATAATAGAACTCAGCTTATTATTAATTTTGAAGTCTGCTTTTTGCACTTTTTATTTAAGTTTACACCGAATGAAAACGATCTTTTCTTGTTTACTATTTTTTTGCCTAGTTATTACCTGTTTTTCTCAAACGAAAAAACAAAGCTGGCCAGTGCGCTATTTAAAAAGTATTTTAAGCGACTCTATAGATAAGTCAAAACCACAATTCATTGCAGTTCCAACTATTGCGTTTTCACCAGAAACAAACTGGGAATTTGGAATTAGCACAACACTTGTTCGCTATGCGAAACGTGATACCAACAACCGCTTAAGCGAATTAAACGCCTTCACTTTTTATACAATCGAAAAACAATATGGAACCATAATTGAACACGCATTTTATTCAGACAAAAATAAATGGTTCTTCCTTGGGAAATGTAAGATTCAAAGTTTTCCGCTAGCTTATCATGGAATTGGACCAGAAAGTTCTACTGAAAAATTAGCAAAAGTAGACGCTTTTCAATTTCAATTGAAAGAACGCTTTTTAAGACAAGTTATCGGAAATTTTTACCTCGGTCTAGAAACAGATATTAATCATTTAGGTGACGTGAGTTTTATAGATAAAACATTAGAAACCTATCAAAAACCAATTGGACACCAAGGTTCAACCAATTTCGGACTCGGTATTGGAGCATTATACGATAACAGACACAATGTATTAAATGTACGCGATGGATTTTTTGCTGAAACTGCATTCTTAACCTATCACCCTAGTTTGGGAAGCTCCTATAACTTTTCTTCAATCTTTACAGATGTTCGCTATTTTCTTCCAATAAGAAATCGAAATGTGTTAGCATTTCAAACTCTTGGCCAATTCAGCTCGGGAAATCCGCCGTTTAACCAACTAGCTCTAATGGGTGGAGAAAACATGATGCGAGGATACTATTTAGGCAGATACCGTGATAAAAACTTTGTTTCAATTCAATCTGAATACAGGATGCTTCCTTTCTCTTTTTCAAAAAGATTCGGGGCTTCTGTTTTTTGTTCAACAGGCATAGTTTTCGATACACCAGATCAAATTCGCTTCAATCTTTTGAAGTTTTCTGGCGGTTTGGGACTGCGAATTCTAGTTTTTCCTAAAAAAGACATTTGGACAAGAATAGATTTCGCTATCAATAATGAAGGAGGAACAGGAATTTATATATTTATGGGTGAAGCTTTTTAGCGCTCAATTTCCATTCTACTTCCAACAAATATTCAGCAGTTTCTAAATGCCTTTTAGCGTCAGCCAATGATTTGCCCCAAGCATAAGTTCCGTGTTTGCGCATAATAAATGCAGGAATAGACAAGCGATTTATATTCTCAGACAAGGTCTTTGAAAAACGAAGCATTACTTGGTCGTTTTCGAAAATTGGTAAATCTACAGAAACTTCATGCGTAGAAACACCATCAAAACCTTTCAAAATTTCATATCCTTCAAACAAAACATCTTCTTTATCTAAAGCTGAATGTAAGACAGAATAAACCGAATGACTGTGAACAATACAGCACATTTCAGGAAATAATTTATACAATTCACAGTGAATCAATGTTTCTGCTGAGGGGCGAACTCCTTCAAATTCAGGTAATGGATGCCCATTAAAATCTACTTCTATAAAATCGTGTTCTGAAAACTCAGATTTATCTACCCCAGAGCGTGAAATATAAATTTTAGATAAATCTAGTGCTGTTCTAAATGAATAATTTGTACTTGATGCTGGCGACCAGCCTTTCGAGTGATAATTCCGCACAACTCTTGCTAAAGCAATTTTGAATTCGTTCACCTCCATTACACAAATGCTTTTTTTTCTAAAATAGAAGCCATCTCTAATTGCAACTTCTTCGCTTCCAACTCTGCTTTTTCAGCGAAATCAATTCCGTTAGAAGCATAAATTATTGCACGAGAAGAATTAACCAACAAACCGCAATCTGAATTCCAACCATAATTTGCAACATCTTCTAAACTTCCACCCTGAGCTCCAACACCCGGAACCAAGAAGAAATGATCTGGAACTAATTTTCGAACCTCACCAATTCCCTCAGCACGCGTTGCACCAACTACATACATCAAGTTTTCAGCACTTCCCCATTTCATTGATTTTTTCAGTACTTTTTTATACAATTCCTCGCCTTTTGTATCAGTCATGAACTGAAAATCGAGCGCTCCTTTGTTCGAAGTTAAAGCCAATAAAATAACCCACTTGTCTTTGTATTCTTGAAACGGTGTAACAGAATCTTCGCCCATATAGGGAGCAACTGTAACGGCATCGCAGTTTAAATAATCGAAAAAAGTTTTTGCATAATACAAAGATGTGTTACCAATATCTCCCCTTTTTGCATCGGCAATGGTTAAACAATCAGTAGGAATATAATCAATGGTTTTCTTCAAAGATTCCCATCCTTTTGGACCCATACATTCATAAAAAGCAACATTTGGCTTGTAAGCAACTGCATAGTTTTTAGTTGCATCGATGACCGCTTTATTGAATTCAAAAACCGGATCTTCCAGTTCCAATAAATGGGTTGGAATTTTATCAATATCGGTATCTAAACCAACACATAGAAAGGATTTCTTTTGCCGAATTGATTCAATTAATGCTTTTCGTGTCATGCTCATTGTTTCCTATTAATTTTAAGCCGACAAAGATACGATTAAACTGCAATAAACTTAATCTGGAATAACAATCGTTTTCGTATCAGTTGAACGAGCAGAAAAATAGCCCAAACATCCACCTGAAAAATTCGAAACTGGATTTGCTGGAGTTGCTCCCTGACCGTTCGTGTTGGTTGACAATTGATTGAAATAATCATACACCGGTTTGTCTATATTTGACATACGAACTATAACAGTGTCTAACTTCTTGAAATCTGGTCCGAAAAGTGGTTCATAGATGTAATTCCCATCAGAAAATTGATCAGTTTGCAAATAAACGCCGTCTTGTAAAGTATCATTTATAAGAATTTGAAACGAATAATAATTTGTAATTCCTGCAGGATCTAATCGAACTGGAGTTACATTAATAAATGTATCTGTTCCAAAAGGAAAAATAGTTGACTCAAGGAAATCCATATTCACATCTGCAGGCATAGTAGAATTTGCCGTAAATGTTTTTCCCTCAACTGAGATAGTTAAAGTGTATGTTCGTCCAGCTACTCCAGCATAACTAATCAATTCATACCAACCATCTCCAACAGAAGTAAACGTTCCGCTGTTGCCTAAATTGTCTAAAACAGTTACTGTGGCGTTGTTAACTACCGGATAAGCCGTTGATTGATCAAAGTTTAAGGTTTTCGTAATATGTACCCGTTGAACGGTATCGCCCTCTAAAATAAATCCTTCAACTACAAATTTCTGGTCATCTTCATTTAAATCAATATCAATCACTTTTGTGCAACTAACAATTGTAAGTGCTAAAACCAGTGAAAATAAATAGCTTGCAAATTTCATCTTATTTGAATTTAAAGTTATACGTAATTGCAGGAACAATTTTGAACAAAGTTGTTTGAATTGCATCTGTTTGATTCGGATTGTCTTTATTGGTTTCGAAAGCAATTGAATATGCATTTTCACGCGCATACACATTGTAAACCGAGAAGTTCCAACTGCTTTCAAATTTCTCAGTGTTTTTTCTCATCCAAGTTACACCAAAATCTAGGCGATGATAATTCGGCATTCTATAGCCATTTCGTTCTGTGTACACAAAATAAGTTTGCCCGTTAATTTCATATTTTCCAGATGGGAAAGTAACGGCATTTCCTGTATAAAAAACAAACAATGCTGAAACAGAGAGTTTAGGAGTTATGTCATAAATTCCAACCACAGAAATATCGTGTGTTCGATCTTGCTTCGCTAAATACCAATTGTTATCATTGATTCCCGCAATTTTTCGTTCTGTGCGTGAAAGTGTGTATGCAACCCAACCTGTAAATCTACCCGATTTTTTCTTCAAGAATAACTCCAATCCGTATGCACGACCAATACCAGAAAGAATTTCTCCTTCTAACTTTTCATTTGCTTGTTCGTTGGCTCCATTTTTATAATCTACCTGATTTAGAAGTGATTTGTAATACGTTTCCACATTGAATTCGTACATGTTTTCTTTAAAATTCTTGAACCAACCGAGTGCAACCTGATCAGAAACACCAGGTTTTGTATTTAAAGAAGATGAAATCCAAACATCTGTTGGTGAACCAGAAGTAGAATTCGAAACTTGTTGAATGTTTTGTGTATTTCTTGAATAAGCAGCTTTTATTGATTGTCCTTTTTTGTATTCCCAACTAAACGAAGCGCGTGGTTCAATAAATGCGTAGGTTTTTAAATATTCGCCATCTTTATATGTATTCGTAGTGGCAACTGTTCCGTCTGGATTATACGTATAACTTTCCTCTCCATTTCCTAAAACAGAAAGCGCAGATAATCTTACCCCATAATTTACTGTCAACTTCTCAGAAACTGAATAATCGTTCGTAATAAAACCAGCACTTTCAATAGATTTATTCGGATTTAAAAGCTTGGTAATTAAACCTGAAGCTTCGTTTGCGTCTACTTGTCCGGTTGTGATTCCGTGGTGAATTGCATTCCATCCGAAGCGAATTTTATTCCGTGTATTGGGATAATAATAAAACTCTTGCTTCAAATTAAAATCTTGAATTCTAGACGAAACTTTAAATTCAATATCTCCAACTGCAATTTTAAATCGGTAATCAAATGTTGAATAAATAAAAGAAGTATTCATGAATAACTTTTCATTTACAATTCTATTCCAGCGAAATGTTCCTGTAATATTTCCCCAATCAATTCCAAATGATGAACCTAAACCTAAAACATCTCTTCCAAAATAACCAGAAAGAAAAACTCGGTCTTTTTTTGATATTCGGTAATTTAGTTTCGTATTCAAATCGTAGAAATACAATTTATTCTCCTTAAACCTTTCAGTTGCTTTCAAAAACACATCAGCATAGGTTCTTCTTCCAGTAATTAGAAAAGCGCCTTTGTCTTTTACAATCGGACCTTCAATATTTAATTTGGAAGAAATCAAACCCAAACCGCCCGAAACTCCATATCGCTTTGTGCTCCCTTCGTTCATACGAATATCGAGAACCGATGAAAGCCTACCGCCATATTGCGCCGGCTGATTTCCCTTATACAAAACTGCATCTTTTACGGCATCTGAATTAAAGGTTGAGAAAAACCCGAGTAAGTGAGAAGCATTGTAAACCGGTGCTTCATCTAATAAAATCAAGTTTTGATCTGCTCCGCCCCCTCGCACATAAAACCCAGAACTTCCTTCGCCTGCATTTTTCACACCCGGAAGTAATTGCATGGTTTTTACGATGTCTTTTTCGCCGAAAATAACTGGGATTTTTGCTATTTCTTTTGGATCAAGTCGCTCAACTCCCATTATCGGATCTTTTACGTTCAAATCTGGTCGCTCGGCTTGAATAACAACTTCTTCAATTTCTTTTATTTTTGAAACTGGTTTCAATTCATAATCTTTCGACACATTTTGAGTTAAATTAATTTCTTCGTTAATTTCAGTATATTCTGAAGAAATAATAACGAAGTTGTAAACTCCAGCATCAAGTGTAATCGAAAAAAAACCGTATTCATTGGTTGTTCCACCAAGTGTTAAACCTTTTACTTTTACAATTGCACCAATCAATTCTTCGCCTGTTTCGGCGTCTTTAATTGAACCAGAAAAAGTGAATCTATCTTGAGAAAAAACTGAAAATGAAGTGACTAAAGTTAAAAAGAGAAATAAATTCCGCATATCTATATTTTGTATTTGCAAATGTAGACAGTTGAATCGTTTAAAAGTTACAAAAAACCCGAAATTTATTTATTTTTTTGATGAATGGTATTTGTCAAAATAAAAAGTGAGAATTAATACGATTAATTCAATTCACCCTTCATCTTCTCAGCATTTTCAGCCATTTTCAAAGAATCAATCATTTCCTGAATGTCGCCATTCATAAACGGACCTAGATTGTACATTGTTTTGTTGATGCGGTGATCCGTGATTCTACCTTGCGGATAATTGTAAGTACGAATTTTGGCAGAACGGTCTCCGGTAGAAACTAAAGTTTTACGTTGAGCGGCTCTTTCGTTGTGCAAGCGATCTAATTCAGCCTGATACAACCGAGAGCGCAAAACTGAAATTGCTTGGGCTAAATTTTTATGTTGCGAACGACCATCTTGGCATTCCACCACAACTCCGGTTGGAAGGTGAGTTAAGCGAATGGCCGATTCAGTTTTGTTAATATGCTGACCGCCGGCCCCTGAGGCACGAAAAGTATCTTTTCTCACATCGTTCATATCTAGTTCAAAATCTACTTCTTCTGCCTCTGGAAGAACTGCAACTGTAATAGCTGAAGTGTGAACTCTACCTTGCGATTCAGTTTCTGGCACACGTTGCACACGGTGAACGCCAGATTCGAATTTGAGCATTCCGTATATTCCTCCTCCTTCTATGCTCATCGAAATTTCTTTGTATCCTTTTATTGTGCCTTCAGATGAATTGATGATATCGTATTGCCAACCCATTTCCTTGAAAAACATTGTGTACATGCGGAAACAATCTTCAACGAATATACATGCTTCGTCTCCACCTGTACCTGCACGAAGTTCTAAAATAGCATTTTTATCGTCTTCAGGATCTTTAGGAATCAATAAAACTTTGATTTCTTCTTCAATCAGTGGTCGTTTCTTTTCTAGCTCATCAATTTCCATCTTTGCCATTTCACGCATTTCAGGATCTGTTTCTTTTTCTAAAAGTGATTTGGTGCTTTTTAAATTATCGAGCACATTTTTATAGTCTTTATATGCGGTATTTACATCTTCTAAATCGCGGTATTCTTTACTCAATTTGATATACCTTTCCATATCTGAAATAATATCAGGGTCTGTAATCATTTTACCAACTTCGATAAAGCGAAAATGAATGGCTTCTAATTTATGGAGTAAATCTTGCATTTTTTAATTGTAAATAAATTCACCAAATTCAGATTGAATGGTAACTTGTTTCCCTTCTAGATGTTCAACTTTACCAATAATCTGAGCTTCAATTCCAAAAGAATTAGAAATAGCGATAATTGACTGTGCCTTTTCTTCTGAAACATAAATTTCCATTCGATGTCCCATATTAAAAACTTTGTACATTTCTTTCCAATCAGTACCAGATTCTTCTTGTATCATTTTAAAAAGAGGCGGAACTGGGAAGAGATTGTCTTTAATAATGTGAACGTTTTCAACGAAATGTAACACTTTTGTTTGCGCACCGCCTGAGCAATGAACCATTCCATCTATATCATTCCTGTGTGTGTCTAAAATTGCTTTAATAACTGGCGCATATGTTCTTGTTGGAGAAAGCACTAATTTTCCTGCATCTAATGGAGTTGATTCAATTTTATCTGTTAAATTCTTTGAACCTGAATAAACCAAATCGGAAGGAACAGCTGCATCAAAACTTTCCGGGTATTTTTCAGCTAATGTTTTATTGAACACATCATGACGGGCAGAGGTTAAGCCATTCGAGCCCATTCCTCCATTGTATTCTGTTTCATAATTTGCCTTTCCAAAAGAAGCCAGACCAACAATCACATTTCCGGGTTTAATTGTATGATTTGAAATAACATCTGAGCGTTTCATTCTACAAACCACTGTAGAGTCAACAATAATAGTTCGAACCAAATCTCCTACATCTGCAGTTTCGCCACCAGTAGAATGAATTCCAATTCCTTGTTCACGCAGATTTACTAATAATTCTTCCGTTCCATTTATTATTGCAGCAATAACTTCTCCTGTAATTAAATTTTTGTTACGCCCGATTGTAGAAGAAAGTAAAATATTTTCTGTTGCACCAACACATAATAAATCGTCGATGTTCATAATCAATGCATCTTGCGCGATACCTTTCCAAACAGAAACATCTCCTGTTTCTTTCCAATACATGTAGGCAAGTGAAGATTTTGTTCCAGCTCCGTCTGCATGCATTACGATACAATATTCAGGATCATTGGTCAAATAATCAGGAACGATTTTGCAAAAAGCTTGCGGAAACAAGCCTTTATCAACATTTTTTATCGCATTATGAACTTCTTCTTTTCCTGCACTTACTCCTCGTAAGTTGTATCGAACATCAGACATAGTAAAAATTGAATTTGCAAAGTTACTGATTTCATCTTTGTCAAAGCTTTCGATGAAACATTTTCTCAAAAAAAAAGGCCTTTCTTTCGAAAGACCTTTAACTAATTTATTTTTTAATAATTGGTTTCCCCGTTTTTAGCTCTCTAAATATGGTATATTCAGGTAGTGCTGGAGGAGTTTTTGATGGGTCAAAACCATTCAAGGCAATAACTTTTCCTTCAGTTCTACGGTTATACTGCATTAGCATTTCATATTTTTTCTTATCAGCTTTAAACTGAGTAATGTAAGCTTCGGTTAAAACAATCGCTTGTCCAACTACATTTCCGCTCGCATCTTTTGGTTGAACTTCTGAATATTTCCCTTCAAACAAGAAAACTGTTCTTGGCTCTAATTCACCTTTTCCTATTGGAATGATTCTACGTGGATCCACCCCTTTTTCGTCAACTAAGAATCTGTAACAAGCTTTAGCACGGTTATCGGAAAGAATTCTATTGAACTCATTGTTTCCACGTGGATCCGTATGTGAACTCAATTCCAAAATTAAACCGGGAAATTCTTCCAACAAGTTGTATACAAATAGCAATGAATCTTTTGAATTAATAGATGAGTCAACTAACAAGTCCCACTTACCCAATGCATAACGAACTTCTGGCAAACGAATTGGTTTGATAGGGAAAAGACCCATATCTAAAACGAAATCTTGATTTTCTTTTAAGCCGATTGTAGTAATTTTTGCACCAACTGTATCTTCGTAAAATTTCGCTTTGGAAATCATAATTTTATACGTCGATTCTTCATTTATGAAACGATCTCCTTTTCCATTTTTATCCCAGAAAATTGATCCCTCTTTGTTGGTTACGCCTTCAAACTTTGCATTGTTTGGTCCGGTTACTACAACTCTAACACCTTCTAATTTTGTTTGACGCGATTTATCTGATAAATCAACAATATTCACTTTCAAAGAGAACAAGTTTGGTGGTAATTCGTACATCCAAATATCTGGACGGAATTGATCATCACCTTGCCCGCCTTTTCTTTCGGAAGTAAAATAACCTTTGCGATCAGTTTCCTGCAACATTGCATAATCATTAAACTCGCCATTTATAGGAGAACCGAAGTTAGTAGGGTTTTCCCATTTGTTTTCTTCACCAACTCGTGGAGCATAATACATATCTAAACCGCCCATTCCTGGTAGTCCGTTAGAAGCATAAATAAGTTCGTTTTTCAATCCAAAAGTTGGGAAAAGCTCATCGCCTGGCGTATTAACACCTGAACCCATATTTACTGGAGAAGTCCAAGAATCAGATTTTTTATCGTAAGTAGTATACCATAAATCTCTTCCGCCCATTCCGCCTGGCATGTCTGAAGCAAATATTAAAAATTTACCATCGTCAGTTACACATGGGTGCCCAACTGAAATTGTATCGTCTGTTTTGAGGTTCATTCTTTTTGGAATTTCCCAACCTTTTGAACCTGCTTCAGAAATAAATATATCACAACCTAAATTCTCTTTCTTAACATTCGGACAACGTGTAAAGAACATTGTTTTTCCTCGGCCATCAATACATACAGTTCCTTCGTTATCTTCTGTATTAATAGAATCTCCAACAATTGGAACGACATTCGCTACGTTTCCGTTTTTATCTAGTTCTGCAACAAATAAATCCATGTAACGCTCACATGTGCGTGGGTCGGTTTCATTCCCCGTTGATGTTCCTCTAGAAGAGGAAAAAGCCAATTGTTTTTGTTTTCTATCAACAAAAGCTGGTGCCATTTCAAAACCTTCAGCATTTATTTGAGTAACGTTTGTAATAGTGTGGCGTGTTCTTGCTTCTTTGTAGTTTTCGTATTCATCACATGAACGCAAAGCAATTGACGCTTTTTCGTCTGAAGGAACAAGGTTAGAATATTTTTGAAATTGTTCTTTCGCCAATTTAAATTCTGCCATTTGACGGAGCATTTCACCATTATAATAGTATACTAAAGGTTCAACATCATAATATTTCAAAAGAATCGCCTTTTCGTACCAATCGTGTGCCTCTTTAAAATTCTCTATGTTTCTGTAACTTTCGGCTGTTTTAAAGGCCATATCGCCTTTTACTTTCAGCGCACCAGCTCCCTTACGAGAAATTTTAGCGTAAGCTAATTCACAACGAGATACCGCTTCGCAGTAATTTTCGCTTGCATATTTTTTATTGGCATCTTTGATATATTTCGATTGTGCAGTAGCAACAATCGAGAAACCGAACAATCCTGCAACGAGGGCTAAAGACTTCAAATTCATATATGTTTCTATAAATTAGTTAGTGTTCCGAACAACTAAACCAACCGAAAACAGTAGGTATTATCTATTCGGAATTGCCGAAATTAACGTATTTATTTTAATTATGGATACAAAAAGTTCAAAAAATGTAAATTTTGTTTAATAATTTATTATTTTGATTCTGTGTAACGGTCCCATTTATTTAAAAGTAAACTAAATGGATTTGGTAAATCTGAATCGAACTGCATCCATTCTTTTGTTAATGGATGATTGAAACCCAGCGATTTAGCATGAAGAGCTTGTCCGTCTAGTAATTGAAAACAATTGTCGATAAATTGTTTGTATGAAGTGCTGGAGGTGCCTTTAACAATTCGATCTCCACCATATTCTAGGTCGTGAAAAAGCGGGTGGCCTATCCATTTTAAATGAGCTCGAATTTGATGTGTTCTTCCTGTTTCTAATTTGCATTCAATGAGCGTAACTAAACCATAGCGCTTAAGCACTTTAACGTGAGTTACTGCATGTTTTCCATGTTCTCCATTTGGAAAAACGGTCATCATTTTTCGATTTTGAAGCGAGCGACCTAAATTTCCTTCAATGCGCACATCTTCTTCAATATCTCCCCAAACTAATGCATGGTATCTTCGTTCTGTAATTCTATCGTGGAATTGTTTAGCTAAATGAACCAACGCATCTTCTGTTTTAGCAACCACCATTATTCCAGTGGTGTGTTTGTCTAGACGATGAACCAAGCCTGGTCGCCCATAATAATTTTGAATACGTTGAGGTAAATTATCGAAATGATAGACCAATGCATTCACCAAAGTTCCTTTGTAGTTTCCGTATCCGGGGTGAACAACCATATTAGAAGCTTTGTTCAGTAGGATAAGAGATTCATCTTCAAAAACTATATCGATTGGAATATTTTGAGGAATTAGTTCAATTTCTCTGACTGGATAAGGCAAAACAATTGAAACCTCATCTTTTGGTTTTATTTTATAGTTAGGTTTAACGGCAGACCCATTAACTACTACATTTCCGTTCTTTGCAGCAACTTGAATTTTACTTCGAGAAGTGTTTGGCATTCGGTCGAGTAGAAACTTATCGATTCTACCCATTTCTTGACCAGGATCAGCAACGAAACGTTGGTGTTCAAATAACTCTTCTTCTTGATCTAATTCTAGATTTTGTTCTTCATTCATTTTTAACGTACAAGTCGTTGAACAGCAGATTCGTATCCTTTTGGAACAATTAAATAGATTCCACTTGGGAAATCAGTTAAATCGATTACTTGTTCAGTTTCATCAAGTGAAAATAGAAACTGACCAAAAGTTGAATAAACATCTACACCATTGTAGACAACATTTCTAGACCAATCAATGCTTACTTTTCCGCTTGTCGGGTTTGGATATAAGCTATATTCGATACTAGAAGTAAATTCTTTTACAGATAAATCTGCATTTGAAAGTGTTGAATAAACTGGGCGCACCATTGGCGTTCCACTAATTGAAGAGGTAGACCAAGTTAATCCGCCATTCAAACTGAACCGCACTTGAGATTTATTGTCTGTGTTTCTATCAAAACCAACGTTTAATCGATTCGCATCAATTTGTCGGAATCCAACGTAATAGGGAGCGTCTGAAATAAACAAGCTCGAATCATCAAAATAATACGTCACAAAACCATTGTATTCTCCAGAATAAATTGGAGATCGTGGGAAGAAAAATTGATCTTCATACAAAACGGTTCCTGGTTGACCAGCGTTATCTGCCCAAACTGTTAATAGAAACAATTTATCTGAAACATCATTAACGGTTGGAACGAAATGAAATTGAACGCCTAAAAGAGTATCAGCTTCGTAGGGAACAAAACGCATTGCAAACCTAGCCTGAGCCGAAGTTAAACCATAGGCAGCTTCGGCAGATCCGTCGTCGTATGCATACACATCTTTAAAAACTTGTTGAGTAATTGACGAATCGTTTCCAGTAAAATTTGGAAAAGGAGCAGTTGCGACACCAAAAATTGAAAAATTCTTTTCGTCCTCAAGGGGTGAGTCATCGAAAACGTAGCCTGCTGCGCAATCGTGCTCAGAACTATATGTTGTGCGGGCTTCGTAATTTGGATTTCCGCCAGAAAGTGTTTGTGCAACAAGTGTGTAATTTCCTTGATTTAAAATTCCATCGAAAACAGTAATGCTTCCATTTTGATTGTTTTCTTGAATATTTGAGCCATTTCGTACTATTACTTCTACATTACTCTTCATGTGAGTTGGTTCGTTTTTCCAATGATCCCATGGAACTTGAGTATATGTTTCAATAAGAGACCCTATTGGATAAACAAATGCAAAATCTTTAAACAAAGTATCTTGAAAACCGCTTCCTTGGCGAATATTGACATAATCTAAATGAAACTCATCTAACATTCCTGACAGTGCGCCAAAATTTCTAAAACGAAATTGAAATCCATTTGTTAAATAAGCTGCGTTTTTGATGCGAATATGTCCGACTTTAAAATCAGTTAATGCACTTCCTTTCTTCCCCCAAACACGGTCCCAATCGTCGGAAATTGCATCATAAAACTCCAATATGAGTGAATCTGTTAGTTCAGGTTCATCACCTAATCCGGCAGGCTGAACTAAAAACGACATATAAATAGAGTCTCCTAGAACAAAGCCAGATAAATCGATGTGTTTTGAAGTTAGCACATCTGCTGAACCAGATGTGGACGTATTTATTGCATAGGGGTAACCTGTTTCGTCTAATCCGTCAAAAGTTGCAACTCCTAATGTCCAGGGGTTACTAGCGCGTGAATAATTGTGGTGTGCAAAATTATCTTCCCACAATTTTGCTGGTTCATTCACTAGGACTTCATAAATGGTAGCAGAATCTTGAACCAAATCTGGGTTTGTTAGCCAAATGGTATCTGTTGGGTTTGCAAAATCGGTTGTGTCTACAAGGGTATAAGGAGGATAAACCGATGTAATTGTATAAACAACTGGGTATTGAGTTAAATCAGTTAATTGAATAGAAATTGTTGCGTTTGGCGCTTCAACAGGAATATTTCCTGTGACTGTTCTTTTGATTGTTGGTATTGATGAAAACTTCACATTTACAGGATAAACTGCATTTGAAAGATCTTTCATCTTAAAATGTTCTACTGAAGTTACGTTCGGATCTCCTATTTGTGCATTTCGAAGCGAAAACTTATTAGAAGAAAAATCATCAAAAAACGGCAATTGTAGGGTATCAAAGCTATAGTAAAAATTAGCGTTAATTGCGCCCGTTTTTAATGTGCTTTTAGATTTAAATTCAACTCTTTGACCGATTGGCAATAAGCTCTCCTGCGCATGTAGGGAGGAAGTAGACAAGAGTAATCCAAGTAAATATTTTTTCATTTTTTGACTTATTTACCTGCCGAAATGGTTATTGTAGTTCCAGCAGGAGCCATTACACCTTCTAAAAATTCGGGACTTTGAGACAGAATAATTGCTGAAGTTGAGTCCTCAGCGTTTGTACATCCTTCGCAGCCACCAATTAAAAGAGACAATGACGAACTTCCTAAACGTCCTTTGGCCTCAGATATTGTTAATCCAACTAAATTTGGCAATTCAACTGGCTGAGAAGCGTCATTTTGACCAACGGTTAAAGTAATAACTGAACCCACCGGAATTCGAACACCTTCTTTAATGACTTTACCTTTATACATTTGTTTCAAGACAGCTCCATTCGCTTCGTTGGTTGGGATGTAAACTTTTTTGTATTTCAAACCTCTGTTTTCGAGAACACTTTCAGCGAAGCGCTCAGATCGGTCTATTAAATTTGGCATTTCAATCATTCGGCTCTTTTTGGAAACTTGAACACGAATAATTCTACCTGATTTTACAAATACAGTAGATTTTGAAGTTGCTTGTGGATCTTGAGAAACGATTGTTCCTGAAGGCAGGTCTGGTCGATAAACAGAATCCAGTAATTCCATTTTCAATTCCAATGTTTCTAAATTGAGTTTTGCTTTGTTTGCGTTCAGCCCTGTTAGGTTGGGAACTTCAATTTTCTCTCCGTTGTTTGTATACGAATCTAGGTAAAACACTAAAATAGTAATGATTAAAACATAGCTGCCAAAAATATAAGCAGAGTGTTTTAAGAAGTGTTTACTCCAAATGAAGTTTTTAATTTTTTTCCACAACATATATCAAATTCGAATCACAAATATAGGAAGAAAGAAAAAAGATAAAGTGTTTCTTTAACTAAGCTTTCAACATTTGGGTATGAATAGAAATATAAAACTGTGGAAAGCGCTTGAAAAAACTGTTTAATTTTGTGAAAAATGGAAGATATGAATCGAGTTGGGCTTTTTTGTGGTGGTTATTCATCTGAATTTGAAATTTCAATGAAAAGTGCGGAAACAATTGTGAATAATTTTCCGAAAGAGTATGAAATTGTAAAAATTGAAGTCACGAAAGCGGCTTGGTTTGTTCACACCAGCGGTGAAAAAGCACTTTTTTCATTAGATTCTTGTTCTTATTTAGATTCGGGAATAGAGAAACGGATAGATATTGGCTTGGTTTACATTCATGGAAACCCTGGTGAAAATGGAAAAATTCAAGCATTTTTAGACATGAAAGAGATTCCATATTTGAATTCATCTGCTTTGGCCTCTGAATTATCTTTTGATAAATGGTATTGTAATCAGTTTTTAAAAAACTTCGGAATTGCTGTTGCAAAATCTTTGTTTTTAACTAATCGGAATCAATTTTCGATAGATTATATAATAGAAAAATTAGGTTTACCCTTGTTTGTTAAACCTTCAGATTCTGGTTCTAGTTTCGGGATTTCTAAAGTTAACAAGTCTGAGGAATTGAATGAGGCCCTAAACAAAGCATTTGCGGAAGGAAATACCGTAATTATTGAATCATTTTTGAAGGGCACAGAAGTTACCTGTGGTGTTTACCGTAGAAAAGACGGATTACACGCTTTGCCATTAACTGAAATTGCGTCTGAAAACGAATTTTTCGATTATGCTGCAAAATATTTAGGTAAATCTCAAGAAATCACTCCTGCTAGAGTAAATGAAGAGGTTCGAAATGAAGTTTGGAAGATTGCTAAAAACTGTTATGAATTGTTGCAATTGCGTTCAATTTCACGAATAGATTTTATGATTGTGGATAACAAACCTTTTGTTATTGAAGTGAATACCACTCCTGGTTTTTCAGCAGCAAGTATTGTTCCTCAGATGATTGCGGTTGACGGAAGTTCGATTACTGCATTTTGGAGAGAGGTACTTTTGGCGGAAGGATTTTAAGTATTTAATAGCGTGTGAATTATCAGTTAGTAGCTGTTAAACTCAGCAAAACTATTAAATTGTATACTACCTCCAAAAAAACAACATTCTTAAAACGAAAAAGGTGAACTCAGAAGAATTCACCTTTTACCAAACCTAAAAAACCCAATTTACCAAACCAATCAGAGAGTACTCTGAAATTTACTTGACAACTCTATGATGAAGCAACTTTTAAAAGGTTGGAAAATTAAATAAGTTTTTTTTATTTTTTTTAATCTAAACAATTACAAGGTGGATCGAACTTCCAATTTACTGCTGGCAAAGCCGATGTCCATTTCTCTTGAAATTTAGCATTGAACATAATTCCACGCAAATCTACCAATCTTAAAGCCGAGCAATTTACCAAATCTTCTGGCAAACTCGAAATTGGATTGTCCCAAATATCGATTGTTGTCAGTTTTTTTAAATTCCCAATACAACTTGGCAATTGAGCTATTTTATTTCGGGAAAGTAACAAGCGACGTAAATTTGGCATTTGACAAATAAACATAGGTGTGTTTTCTATCTTGTTTTTTGTCGCAATAAAAACCTCCATATTAATAAATATACTCAATTGTTCTGGCAAGCGAGTTAACTTATTTTTAGAAACATTCAGGTAGCGCAAATTTGTGAATCGAAACAATTCTTTAGGAAGACTGTCCCACTTTAATGCGCTTGCATCAATTGCGAAAATTGTATCTGAATTTGCCTTCAAAACTTCCGACCATTTATACACTTTTAGTGAATCTTGGGCAAACATATTCGACTGAACGAATAATACACTAATACTTGCGCAACAAATTACGAGCAGTTTTTTC